>CAZXSI010000034.1:0-14684 GCA_964643215.1 uncultured Klebsiella sp.
GCCTTCGCGCAGCCCATGTAGCCGCGTTTCGCGACGAGGCGGATGACCTGCATCATGCGGTCCTGTTCGAGCTGGCAGGCGGCGAGGTCGCCCTGCGGGAAGGCCGCCATCATGCGCTGGAGCGGTCCGGGTACGAAGTTATAGGTGCTGCCGACCCCGCCTTGCGCGCCCATCGTCAGCGCGGCGAGGAAGTATTCGTCGATGCCCCACGGCAGGTCGAATCTGCCGCCGTCGAGGCGCTTGCCCAGGAGGTAGGCGCCGAGGTCGGGGTTGGAGTATTTCACGCCCGCGAGGTTCGGGATGCGGGCCGCGGCCGCGCGCAGGAAATCGTCGACCGGGAAACCGGCGATGCCGGTCATCGCGGGGATGTCGTAATAATAGAACGGCAGGCCGGGCGCCGCGGCCGCGACCTGGGCGCAGCTCGCGACGAGGTCGTCGAGGGTGCGCGGCTTGAAGTAGGAGGGCGCGATCATCGAGACCGCGCTCGCTTGGTTGCGCTGCGCCTGGGCGGCGAGCTCCGCGGCGTCGGCCAGGCACTGCGCGCCGACATGGACGACGACCTTGATGCCGGTCGCGCGCGCGACCGCGGCCCAGCGGTCGCCGAGGGCGAGCCGCTCGGCCAGGGTCAGCGAGGCGCTTTCGCCGGTCGTGCCGCCGATGAAAACGCGGTCGATCTTCCGGGCGAGCAGGTGCGCCGCCTGGCGCTCCACGACGTCGAGGTTCAGGGAGCCGTCCGCGTGGAACGGCGTGTGGGTGGCCGGACACAGGCCATGGAACTTGAAGGCGGACATCGGGTTCAGCGTAGGTCTTCGGAGACGGGCCTGATCCTAAGCACGAGCCAGGCGGAGAGACAAGCCACGGCGGCGAAGCCGGCGAAGATGAGGTTCAGCGGGACGTGCTGGTCGCGCAGCCAGCCGAACCCGACGTCGGAGAGCCCGCCGCAGGAGATGCTGGCTAGGTTCATCAGCCCGTAGCCCGTGGCCCGGCGCTCGGGGCGGGCGATCTGGGCCAGGATCGGCATGTTGTTGCCGTCGAACAGGCCCCAGCCGAGGCCGAACAGCACCAGGAAGAAGATCGCGAGGGGCAGCGAGCCGAGGTCGATGACGACGCCGACGCCGAGCAACGCCGGCGCGATGAGCGCCATGCCGAGGGCGCTGACCTTCTGGCGGCCGCGCAGGCTCTCGCGCATCCATCGGTCCGCCAGCCAGCCGCCGAACAGCGCGCTCGCGATCGCGGCGCCCTGCCACCAGACCACGGCGCTCACGCCGGCGAGCCCTTGGGTGAGGCCCAGTTCCTTGCGGAGCACGCTGGGCATCCAGTCGCGTACGACCCAGCCGGCCAGCGCGGGCAGGGTGAAGTAGAGCAGCAGCAGCTGGAAGTTGCGGTCGCGCAGGAGCTCGCCCGCGGCGGCCAGCGGGGCGCCGGCGGTCGGGGCGTCGGGCTGGCGCGGGGCTTCGCGGAGCGACCACCAGAGCGGGAGCGCGTACGCCATGCCGGCCAATCCCAGCGCGGCGAAGGCCCAGCGCCAGCCGAGGGCCGGGTCGTCCGCCACGTAGCCGCCCACGCTGCCCAGCATGACCCCGAGGTAGATGCCGATCTGGTGCAGGCCGACGGCGCGCGAACGCGTCGCGCTCAGATGGTGGTCGGCGATGAGCGCCAGCGCCGCGGGGATGTAGAACGCCTCGCTCAGGCCCATGATGGCCCTTGTCCAGAGCAGCTGGTCGTAGGTCTGCGCATACCCGGTCGCCCAGGTGTCGGCCGACCAGACGAGCAGGCTGAGCGCGATGACATGGCGTCGCCCGAAGCGGTCCGCGACGTAGCCGGCGAAGGGGCTGGCCAGCGCGTAGGTCCACTTGAACCAAGCCAGCATGTGCCCCCATTGCTCCTGGCTGCGGATGCCGCTGACGTCTCCCATGATCGACTTCTGCATCGTGGCCACGAGCTGCCGGTCGAGGTAGTTCAGCAACGCGACGGGGATGAGCAGCGCGACGACGAGCCAGGCCGTGCGGGCGGCGGAGGGGGTCGCGTTCATCGGTACTTGGCCGGGATCGGCCAGCGGGTGAGCTTCGGCGTGCGGACGCCGGGGCGGACTTCCCCGCTCACGGTGACGAGGTCGTCGCCGAGCCGCAGCAACGGGGCCACGGCGACGGGGTGCGGCCATTCGCCGACGTCGGTCACCTCGAGCGTCTCGAGGTCCATGACCAGGATGCGCCGCGCGAGCCCGGTGTGCGTCTCGTAGGGTTGCCCGTACTGGCCGCCGTCGTCGCCGCCGACGAAGAAGAGGTGCGTCTGCGTGAGCACGCCGGGTCCCGCGGCGCCGGCGAGCTTGTTCGGCAGGCCGTGGAAGCGGTTGCCTTCGCCGTCGGCCGACTGGAACGCGAGGTTCTCGTGATAGCTGCGGAACGGCTTGCCGTCTTTTTCCGAAAGCGAGCAGCCGCCGCCCCAGACGAGCTTGCGCAGTCCGGAGCCGACCAAGGGGATGATGCGACCGAAGCTCGGGTCCGCCTCGGTCGTGCGCCACGGCTTGTCGGGATCGTCGAGGTCGAGGGAAGTGAGCGTGGCGATCGCGGCGGTGTCGTCGGGCCGGGCGAGGCCGCCGATGACGATCAGGTGTCCGTTCGTGGCGGTGAAGCCGGCGTACGCGCGCGGTCGGGGCATGCTTTCCGCGAAGCGGGCGACCTTGCCGTCGAGACCGACGGACCAGACATCGGCGCGATGGCCTTCGGCGGAGGCGCCGCCGGCGATGACGAGGGCGTCGCGCTTCGGCGTCGGGCAAAAGGCCGCGCCGACCAGCCCTTCGGGGAGCTCCCCGATCTTGCGCCAGCTCCAGGCGCCGGCCTGGCGCGAAAGCTTGAGGATGTCCTTGTGGTATTTCCGCTGGCCGCCTTGCCACAGCGGCTTGTCCGGGAAGTTGGTGCCGCCGGCGGCCACGATGACCTCGCTGCCGTCGGCTTCGCGCAGGACCGCCGCCATCATGCCGGCGCGCCCCAAGGGATCGGGCAGGTCCGGCAACGGCTCGCCCTGCGCAAAGGCGAGCGCCGCCGCGAAGAGGCCGAGCATGGGAAGGAGTCGGGGCATGACGCCGGGGGGTGGCGTCATTTGTACCCCGTTTCCGCCGGCCTGCCAGCCCCAACGATTATTCCGGGCGGAGCAACCAGCCTTCGGCCGAGCGGACGAACGGTCGCAGCTCGCCGTTGGTCAGGGCGTACCCGCCGGACCACTTCGCGCAACCGGTCGAGAGGACTTGGGCGGAGCCTGCTTCGGCTTCCTTCCAGGTGTCGGTCGATTTGTCGTAGGCGAGGACCGTCTTGGCATAGCCCGGATGCTTGGAGGCTTCGACCTTGCCGGCCAGCTTGCCGTCGTCGCCGCCGAGCACGAGGATCTCGTTGTCGAAGACCGGGCAAGGGGAGGGCGCGCCGGCGATCGCGCGGGGCATGGCCGACAGGCGGCGCCATTCCTTGCCGAGCGTGAAGGCGTGGCAGTCGGAGAGGAACTCGCGCTCGATGCCCTTGGCGCCGGGGCTCAGCGCGACGCCGCCGAAGAGGAAGAAAGTGTCCTTCGTGCCGGCGGACTGGGCGAGCATGCGGCCGGAGCCGGCGCACAGGGGCAGTTCCTTCCAGCCGGCGTTCAGGTTGGCGAGGTCGATGGCGAAGGCGCTGGAGGAGGCCGCCGTGGCGTCGGGACGTTCGGTGCCGCCGGCGACGATGACCTTGCTGCCGACGAGGGCGCCCGTGGCGTAGGCGAGCGGGCGAGGCAGGAAGGGGAAGGGCCGG
Source organism: uncultured Klebsiella sp. (assembly GCA_964643215.1). Taxonomy (GTDB): domain Bacteria; phylum Verrucomicrobiota; class Verrucomicrobiia; order Opitutales; family UBA953; genus UBA953. The sequence goes on from CAZXSI010000034.1 coordinate 3,774, forward strand.
ACCTTGAGCTCGCCGTCTTCGACGGCCAGCGTGTAGCAGTCGGCGTAGTGACGATGCGAGTCCGCGCCGCCGATCATCAGGAGGCCCTGGCGGATCGAGACGCTGACGCCGTAACCACAAGGGCGGGGCAGCTTGCCGAGGGAAGCCCACTTCTTCGAGCGGGTGCTGGCGAGGGAGAACACCTCGTCATGCCAGACCTTGACGCCGCCTTCCCAGGCCGGCTTGTCCGGGAAGTTGGAGCCGCCGCCGCAGAGCAGCAGGTCGCCGGACGTGCCGACGAAGGCGCCGCCGAAGCCGGGGGCGTTGGGAGTTTCAGGAAGTCGGGACCAGCGCATGGGAATGCGCTCTAGGAAGACAGGCCGCACAGGGGTGTCCAGAGATTAGGGGCCCATGGGGTGAATGTCGTCGCGGAGCCCAGCCAATCACGCCTTTTCGCATGAATGCGGAGACTTTTCGGGGATAAAATCCTCCGCGGACGGACGGAGGATTTGTTTGACAGAGCCGCCCTCACCTTGCCTTGATTGGATTCCTTTCGCACTGCCTGGTAGCTCAGCGGTAGAGCAGGTGACTGTTAATCACTTGGTCGTAGGTTCGATCCCTACCCAGGCAGCCAGAAAGGACTCTTTCCTCGCCCCGGCCCCTCGGGGAAGGTCCGCAAACCTTCTCCTTGACCATCCGAGGGGTTGCGGGAGGATGCATCCACCATGGGCCAACAGAGCAACAAAGTCATCAAGCGTCGCCGTCGCCGCGCCTACCTCGAGCGCAAGAAGGCTCGCGTCAAGGTCGCCCGCGCCGCCGCGAGCAAGAAGAAGGCCAAGAAGTGAGGCGAGCGGTGAGCCAGGCCTCTGCGTGGGCCGCGCTCGCTGCGCTGCTCCTCGCGGGTTGCGACACCCCCGTGGCTTCCTCGGACGAGGTGCCCGGCATCGCCTACGTCAACGAACGTCGCCGGAGCGAAGCCGACGTGGCCCGCGCCTCGGAGGCTTTCTACGCGAAGGAGCATCACGGCGCCGACGTCGTCTTCCGGACGGAGGAAGACTCCCGTCCCGGCTATTACTTCTTCGTGAAGCTCGACGTCACGCCGCCCGCCGACGGCCGGCTCGTCCTCGAGGTGGTCCGCCGGGAGAACACGCCGCCGGAACGTTATGATTTCGCGGTCAACCTGAAGCCCGGATTCCCGTTCGGCGAATACGTCATCGGCCTCACCGGCAAGCAGGCCGGCGACGCCAAGTGGCGTCCGATCGCCTGGCGCGTGTCGGTGGTCGACGCCCAAGGCAAGTTCCTCGCCTCGAAGCACAGTTTCCTCTGGGGCACGCCTTCGGACCGCGCCCGCCGCTGAGTCCGATGGCCGCGGCGGAATGGACATCGTGGCGGCCGTTGCGGCTCGCCGAGGATGTCCCGGCCGCGACGCTCGCCGAACAGCTGGACGGCGGCCAGTCGTTCCGTTGGTCGCCGGCGCCGGACGGCAGCTGGGTCGGCGTCTTCGGTCGCACGCCCGCCGCCCTGCGCGCCGGCCCGCAAGGCCTCGAGTGGCGCGGACCGAAGGCGGCGACGCACGTCGCCGCGGCCTTGCGCCATTATCTCGACGCGGAGGGCGCGCAGGCGCGCCTTGCGGACGCCCTGCCTTGGCGTTCCGATCCGGTCCTGCGTGCCGCCCGCGCGGCTTATCCGGGGCTCCGGATCCTGCGGCAGGATCCGCAGGAGACGCTCATCGGTTTCCTGTGCAGCTCCAACAAGCGCATCCTGCAGATCCGCGTGATGGTCGCCGCCCTGGCCGCGAAGCTCGGCGAGCCCTTGGGCGGCGGTTTCCACGCCCTTCCGTCGTGGCAGGCGCTCGCCGCCGCGGATGACGCCGTGCTGCGCGCCTGCTCGCTGGGGTATCGCGCGGGCTATCTGCGCGGCACCGCGAAGCAGCTGCTCGCCCGTCCGCGCTGGGCCGAGGAATTCGCCGCCCTGGACACGCCCGCGTTGTTGGCGGAGCTGCAAGCGTTGCCGGGCGTCGGTCCCAAGGTCGCGGCCTGCGTCGCGCTGTTCGGTTTCGGCCGGCTGGAGAGCTTCCCGGTCGACACCTGGGTCGTGCAGGCCTTGGCCGACGCCTATGGCCTGCGCGGCTGGAAGCCGGCGCAGCTCGAGCAGTTCGGCCGGGCGCATTTCGGACCGGCCGCGGGGCTGGCCCAGCAGTACCTTTTCTCCGCCGCCCGCGCCGGAAGGCTGCCGCGCGTCGCGGTCAGCGTTCCGCCGAAGCCGCCACGCCCCAGATCTCCGCGATGACCGCGGGCGTCAGGGTCGTCGTGGGCGGACCTGACGCCACCATCCGCCCCTCGGACAAGACCACGACCAGGTCGCAGCTTCGCGCGAAGCGGAGGTCGTGCGTCGCGACGACGCAGGCGGCGCCGGCCTGGGCGAAGGAGACGATGGCCCGGCGGACGGCCTCCTGCCGGCCGAGGTCGAGCGCCGCGGCGGGTTCGTCGAGCAGCAGCGCCCCCGCGAAGGGTTCCGCGAGGGCGGCGAAGGCCATCGCGAGATGCGCGCCTTTCTGCTCGCCGCCGGACAGCTCGGAAAGCCTTCGTTCCGCGAATCCGTCCAGCTGGAGCTGCGCGAGATGCGTGGCGAACCCTTGCGGGTCGCCGACGATCGCCCCGAGGTCGGCGACGCGATAATCCCAGGCGCAGACGGGTTTCTGCGCGCAGTAGGCCCGGGTCCGGGCGCACGTCGCCGCGTCGATGAACCGCGGGTCGTAGCCGCCGACCTCGAGCTCGCCCGTGCAGGGCGCGAGGCCCGCGAGCGCGCGCAGGAACGTCGTCTTGCCGGCGCCGTTGGGTCCGACGACCGCGACGACCTCGCCGCGTTCGGCGGAGAGCGCGACGCCGTCGACGAGGCGTCGGCCGTCGATCTCGACCGCGAGGCCGAGGGCGCGGATCACGGCCTCAGCCATGGGCCCTCCTGGCGATCCAGATGAACAAGGGCGCGCCGAGGACGGCGGTCACCGCCGCGGCGGAGAGCGGCGCCTGCGGCCAGAGTCCGCGTCCGAGCGTGTCCGCGGCGAGCAGCAGGCCGGCTCCGAGCAGCGCGGACAGCGGCAGCACCTTGGCGTGGCGCGGCCCGACCATGGCGCGCGCCAGATGCGGGGCCAGGAGCCCGATGAAGGCGACCTGACCGACGAGGCAGGTGGCGGCCGCGGCCGCCAGCGCGGTCAGCAGCACCGCCCGGCCGCGCGTGGCGCGCACGTCGCCGCCGAAGCCGCGGGCGGCGTCCTCGCCGAAGGCGAGCAGATCGAGCGAACGGGCGAGCGGGAGGAGGAGCAGGGCGGCCGCGAGGCAGAGCAGCCCCGGCAGCCAGGTCAGCTCGAGCGTGGCCATGCCCAGCCAGTCGCCGTAAGCGCCGTTGGTCAGCAGTTCGCGCGACTCGCCGCTGCGCGAGGCGATGACGAGCGTGCCGGCCGCGGTGAAGGCGTTGAGGCCTAGCCCGGTCAGCAGCAGGCGGGCGGATGACCCGCCGCCGCCGATGAGCGCGAGCAGCGCCGAGGTGCCCAGCGCGCCGCCGAAGGCCGCGGCGGGGATGAACCAGGCGCGCTGCCAGGCGGCTTCCGGACAGAGTCCCAGCAGCACGGCGATGCCGAAGAGCGCCCCGCCGAAGACGCCGGTCAGCCCGGGGTCGGCGAGCGGATTGCGGAAGACGCCTTGTTGCGCCGCTCCGCCGATGCCGAGCGCCAACCCGGCGGCGAGGGCCGCGAGCACGCGGGGAGTCCGCAGCAGGATGAGCGAACCGCCGTCACCCCAGCCGAAGCCTTGGGCGCCGACGGAGAGGGCCAGCAGGACGAGCCCTGCCAGCAGGAAGCAGCCAGTCACCCATGCCTTCGCCGCCGTCATCAGCGACCGAGTTCCTTGAGCAGGTCGCCCAGCGGGTTGGGCTTCCTCGGCGGCGGGGTCGGCGTCGCGGGTGTCCGGCTGGCAGGGGCGGCCTGGTTGCCTTGGGCGCCGGGGTTGGCGGGCGCCGCGGGTTGGCTTGAACGCACGTTGTCCACCGCCTGCTGGAGCTTCTCGACGAGGTCGGTCTTCACCTGGTTCAACGATCCGCCGATGTTGACGCCGGGCCCGTCGGTGAAGCCGTCCGCCGGCGAAGGCCCGTTCCCGAAGCCCAGCGCCTGGAAGTATTGGGCGAACTCGCCCGCTCCGCGCATCTGCGTGGCGAAGACCATCGGCCAGTCGGCGAAGCTCGCCTTCGGGTCGACGCTGATGCCGCCCTTGGCGGTCAGCTGCAGCACCTCGTTGCGGATGTCCGCCGACTCGAGCTTGATGGTCCCGGACGCGAACCGCGTGGCCTTGATGGTGGCCGAGCTGTACGGGAAATCCGCGACGGCTTTCTGGAGCTTCGCGGCGGCGGTCATCGCGGCGCCGATCTTGGCGATCTTCTCGCCCTGCTGCTGGTTCTTCGAGAGGGCGCCGGCGATCATCGCCAGGCCGCCGAGGGTCTCGCCGAAGTCGCCGGCCTTGTTCGCGGACAGGGACATGCTGCTGCTCTTGTCGCCGAAGGCGCGGATGCGGCCGTTCTTGGACGTGAGCTGGGTGTCGACCTGCAGCTTGCCGACGAGTTCGCCGGGCGTGCCGCAGACGCTGGTGAGGCCCGCGGTGGCGTCGGCCCGGCCCTGGAGGAATTCCTTCACGGCAGGGAAGGCCTGGGCGACGCTGCCGAACTCGAACTGGTTCAGCGAGACCGTGGCCGAGAGGGAGTAAGGCCCGTTGCTGATCGCCGGCTGGAAGGCCAGCTGGCCGCGTCCGCTGAGCGCGCCGTCGGCGAGCTGGCCGCTGAGCTGGGTGAGGCGGATGGCCCTCTCTTCGGCTTCGGCCCGGACGACGACCTTCGCGGCGCTGATGCCGTAAGCCCGCGCCGTGCCGATGGTCAGCTGCAGCGTGCCGCCGTGGCCGGCCCAGAACGGGGCGCGATCCGGTTTCGGCGCCGTGGCCTGGGCCGGGGCTTCTTCGTCGCCCTTGGGCAGCAGCGAGAGGAAGTCGTCGACGTCGACGTGGTCGATCGCCACGGCGGCCTGCCAGTCGGTCTTGGCGCCGGCGGTCTTCTGCGTGAGGGTGAACTTGCCGCCGCTCAGGCGTGAGGCCTGGAGCTTGAACGAACCTTCGGCGCTGAGGCCGTCGGCGGCGGGCGCATACTTGGCGGCGAGGGCCGCCGTCCGGATGCGCCCTTCGCTCTGCTTGAGCCCGACTTCGCTGACCTGGAGCGCGACGGTGATCTCGCCGTTCTGCGTGCGGTCGGCGGTCGCCTGATACTGCCCGCCGGTGATGAGGCCGAGGGGGCCGGCGAAAGGCTGTTCGGCGAGCGCGCCGAGGTCGCCGGCGAGCTTCAGCGTGGTGCCGGCGTCGCCCAGCCCGAGCTGGATGTCGCCGGCGGCCAGCGTGCGGTTGCGGTTCTTCAGTTCGGCCTGGTTGAAGCCGATCACCGTGGCCTTCTCGCCGACCACGAGGTCCAGGCTGGCGGCCAGGTCGCAATCCCGGACCCAGAGCTTGCCGGTCCAGGTGACGCTGGTGCGCGCGAAGGCGAGCGGCGCGCCCTCCGTGCGGACGAAGAGACCTTCGCGGCTGAAGCCGGCGACGAGGTCGGCGCGCTTGAGGTCGCCGGTGAGCTTGAGGCCGGGCACGACCGCGGAGAGGGATTCCAGAGGGAGGTCGCGCGCCGAGGCTTCGACCAGGACGCCCGTCGGCTTGGAGCCGTCGAGCGTCAGCGGCTGCCGGAGCTTCAGGGAGAGCAGGTTCAGGCCTTGGCGGAAGATGCGCGCGTCCGCGGAAGCGACCACGGGCGACTTGCCGGCGGCGCGGTCGACGGAAGCCTGGGCGCTCACCCGGATGCCCTTGAGCTTGTCGACCGGGAGGTCTTCCCAGTTGGGCTGGGAAGCCAGTTCCACGATGCCGACGTTGACGTTCGCGACGGCCGACCAGGCGCCGTCGGCGCCGGGACGCAGCGTCAGCGAGCCCGCCGCGATGTTGCCGGCGGCGCAGCCGACGCTGAACGGGGCGAGGGAGATGGCGCCGTCCTCCGACTTCACCGGGAGCTCGGCGTCGATCTCGCGCATCAGCGGCTTGCCGGCGCGTTCGAGCGTGACCCCGCGAAGGCTGTGCGTGCGCACGCTCGTGACGGCGGGCTTGCCGTCCTTGAAGGACACCGACGCTTCGCCGGTCCAGCGGCCCGTGGTCGCGATGACGTCGGCGGCGGCGAGGAAGGGGTTCAGCGCCACGAGATCGGCGTCGTCGGCGGCGACGGTCACGGTCGCGTCGTTCGCGTTCTCCGGCAGCAGGCCGCCTTTCCAGGTGAGCGTCTGCGGGATGGCGATCGTCACGCCGTTGCCGGTGACGGAGAGCCTGTTGACGGCGAAGCCGGCCTCGGTGCTTTGCGCGTTCGCGGCGAGCTTCCATTCGGAGCGGCTGTTCTTCGCGAGCGACTTGGAGAACCTGCTCAGGTCGGCCCAGAGCGCCTTGAGGTCGGCGCTGGCCTGCCAGCGGGAGCCTTCGAGTTCGCCGTCGGCCTTGCCCGTGAGGCGGACTTCCGGAAGCTGTTGGCTGAGGATGCCGAAGCGGGTCGGGTCGACGTCGAGCTGGGCGTTGACGTTCGTGCGGCCCGCCAGGTGGTTGCCCGCAAGCTTCACCGCGGGGCGGTTGGCGGAGTCGCTGAGCGTGCCGGCGAAGCTCAGTCCGGGTTTGCCGGGCGGGCTGGCCGCCTCGAGGACGAAACCGACGGAGCCGGCGGCGATCGGGCTGGCGTCCTTGGCGGCGAGTTCGAGGCGCAGGGTGCCGACGTCGGCGATGAGGTCGTCGAGCGCGAGGCCGTCGGCGCCGAGCGGACGTCGGAAATCGGCCTTCAGCGTGATCTCGCCGCGCGGGTCGGTCATCTGCTTGCCGACGGCGAATCCCGGCCAGGCGATGCCGGCGCGGAGGTCGGCCTTGCCGCGCGTGTCGAATTCGTCGCCGCGGACGCTGAAGCGCAGCAGCGTGCCGTCGGCCAGTCTCACGCGACCGGAGACCGCATAAGGACCGAGGGCGATGGGCGGCAAGGTCGTCTTGGCGGCGGGCGTGGCTTGTCCGGCGGCCTTGGCGGCCGGCTGGCGTTGGCTCAGGTCGACGTCGAGGGTCTTGATCTCGAGGTTGCTGAGGGCGTAGGTGCCCCGGATGACCGCGAAGACCTGCGCTTCGCCTTTCACCGCGGCGGCGGCGATCCTGGTGCCGTCGGGCAGGGTGAGGTCGATGCCTTCCGCGGAGAACTTGCCGTCAAGGGAGGCTTCGACGCGGGCGATGCCGCCCTTGATCTTGGCGTCGGCGAGGAGCGCTTTGACGCGGGCGCCGAGCGGTTCGGGACGGAGCTGGGATTCGACCCAGAAAAGGGTGGCTCCGAGGACGACGGCGAGGATGCCGACGCTCCAGAGGGTAAAGCGGAGAACGCGGGACATAGGGACGGACGCCCATCTTGCCCCGCGGATTTGACCGGGCAACAAAAAGCCCGGTGGAATTGCTTCCACCGGGCGAAATCCCGCGTTTGGCTGGCTTAGGCCTGCGGGGGCTTGGGCTTGGACGCCTGGCCGTCGGCGCGCTTGCGGCGCAGGAAGGCCGCCTTCTTCGACTCGATGTCCTCGTCGATCATGGCGCTGTAGCAGGCGACGGAAGCCTCCTTGGTCTGGCTCATCATGCGGGTGCGGCCGTAGCGCATCTCCTTCGCGGCCATGATCGCGTCCTCGTCGAGGAGCTGCTTGAGGTATTCGATCTTCTGCTTGGCCCAATCCGAGAGACCAGGGCGCTTGAGCAGGTCTTCGAAGGCCTGCTTCGCTTCGGCGAACTTGTGGCTGCGGGTGAGGGCCTCGATGGCCTCGATCTTCTCGGCGACGATCGCTTCGTCGATCAGGGCGGCGACATCGGCGTCGACGGGCAGGACCGAGAAGGCGGCGAGGTCGACTTCCGGCAGCGCGATCAGCGCGGGGCCGAACTTGACCGCTTCGCCTTCCTTCGTGACCGCCTCGAAGTTGACCGCGGCGAGCGCGTCGGCCTTGGCGCCGGCGCCGATCTTGAGCTCGACGACCGCGACGAGCGAGGCATCCCAGGGCAGGGTGCCGAGCTTGCGGCTGCGGGTGGCGCCTTTCTCGAGGATCTCGCCGACCAGGCGGACCTGCACGTCGCTGCCGCCATGCACGCTGACCTTCACCTGACGCAGGAAGGAGCTGGAGATGATGGCGAACTGCTCCTCGAAGGCCTCGTCGAGGTCGTCGGCCGTCTGGCCGAAGTTCGCGATGCCTTCGCCGGCGTTGGCCATGCCGGTCATGAGCGATTCGTTGAAGCCGTGGCCGAGGCCGACGGTGGAAGTCGTGATGCCGGCGCCGGCGGCCGTCGTGACGCGGGCGAAGATCTCCGCCTCGTTGAGGAGGCCCTGGTTGGCCTGGCCGTCGCTGAGGAGGATGACGCGGGCGATGCGGTCCTTGCGGGTGAAGGGGGCGAGCTGCTTCACGCCTTCCTCCCAGCCGCCGAAGAGGTTGGTCGAGCCGCGGGCGTCGATGCTGCGGATGCGGCTGACGATCCCCTGGCGGTCGGTGGCCGGCGTGAGGGGCTGGATCACCTCGATACGGTCATCGAACGCGACGACGGTCACGCGGTCGTCGGGGCGGAGGCCGTTGACGATGCGCACGGCGCTTTCGAGGGCGGCGGCGATCGGCTGGCCGGACATCGAGCTGGAGCGGTCGATCACCAGGGCGAGGTCGAGGGGAGCACGGGGCGTCGCAGCGACGTCCACAGGCTGGGCCGGGGCGACGAGGCGGACGAGGACATGCGTCGCATCAGAGGCGGCGCGGAGGAAGCCCTTCTTGAGGGGCAGGATTTCGATCTTGGGTGTGTTCATGGGAGGAATCATCGCCTCCACTCTGCACCCAATCGTTATAGTGTCAACACCTAGACAGATACTTTCGTGTCATTAGCACACGAAAGTTACTGTCATAATTATAAGTATTTGTTCATCAATGCTTTACTGAAGTTATCGACGATTTCTTGCAGTTCTTCTTTGGTCGGGTTGATCCGGCTATCGATGTTGAAATGCGCTTCACACCAATGGGTGAGTCGGAGTTTGGTCCATCTTTCGGTCTTCGGTTCATCACCCCGTGAGGTCGGGTTAAAGGCCAGGAGTTGTTCGAAAAGGCTCCGGGCGGCGGGGCTCAGGTCGTCGCGGGCCATCTCCTTTTTTATCATTATCCTCAGGGCCTCGGCTGGGTTTTCCTCAGTGTCGGCGATCTGGCGGAGCTTTTGGACGGTCGAGAAGCCGGCTTTGCGGCGGAGGTAGGTCGCCTTGGATTTCTCTCCGTCTTCGCCATCCATCATGCACATGTTCATCGCCGGCGAAAAATCGCGGGCTGACCTGGCCAACGGTTCGGCCACCGCGTCCGCGTCGCTGCGACGGGTGCGGAAGAAGAGCTTTTCCGCCTCGGTGGGCGTGGCTAATTCATCGATCAGCTTGTTCAGTTGGGCGATTTCGCGATTCTCATGCAGCAGGGTGCGGATACGGTCGAGGTCCCACCCGCGCTCGGCCAGGAGCCGGGCCAGCAGCAGCTGTCGCACCTGCAGGGGGCCGAAGTTCGCCTTTCGACGGTCGTCGGGGGCGCGCTCAGGTTTGGAGAGCAGGCCCTCGTAGGCATAGAAACGGACCAGGCGCTCGGTCGAGCGGTGGCGATCGCCGTAGCCGAGGGAGGCTAGTTTGTCCGAGACGAAGGCGGCCAGGTCCTCGGCGGTGCCGAGGAATTCCTCATCGTTCAGTTGGGCGGAGAGCTTGAGCATGGGCGGCGATTGGAGACATTCTGCTGTCAGCATTAATCAAAGGGCAATATTATAGTGAATCCGGCCACTGTCAGAATAACCCTATAAAAGAAGCAGGCCGTCCGGTGACGGACGGCCTGCGAGCCGGCTCCCTGGCGGGGAACTCAGGAATTGTGGCTGTAGCCTTCTTCGCCGTGGTCCGAGATGTCGAGGCCGCGGGCTTCCTCTTCTTCGGTCGGGCGCAGGCCGATCACGGCCTTGATGAGATAGGCCAGGATCGCGGTGGCGACCAGGGAGAGCACCAGCGTGATGCCGATCGCCTTGAGCTGCTCGGTGAGGAGTCCCTTGTCCTCGACGATAACTTTAGCCATCCACTTGCTGCCAAGGTTGGCGTTGCCTGAGTCAGTCGTGGCGAGGACGCCGGTCAGGATGGCACCAAGGGTACCGCCGACCGCGTGGACGCCGAAGGTGTCGAGCGCGTCATCATATCCGAGCTTCGACTTCATGTAGACCACCGCGAGGAAGGGCACGACCCCGGCGAGGACGCCGATGAGGACCGCGGAGTTGGCGGTGACGAAGCCCGCCGCGGGGGTGATCACGACCAGGCCGGCGACGGCGCCCGAGCAGAGGCCCAGGATGCTGGCGTGCTTGCGGAGGATCCATTCGAGGGCGCCCCAGGTGAAGGCGGCGACCGCGGCGGCGAGCGTGGTGGTCATGAAGGCCTGGGCGCCGACGCCGTCGGCGGCGAGGGCGGAACCGGCGTTGAAGCCGTACCAGCCGACCCAGAGCATGCCGGTGCCGATGGCGCAGAGCACCATGCTGTGGGGCGTCATGGCCTTCTTGCCGAAGCCGATGCGCGGGCCGAGGATGATGCAGAGCAGGAGCGCGGACCAGCCGGAGGTCATGTGGACCACGGTGCCGCCGGCGAAGTCGATCGCCTTGATGGAGGCCTTGGCGTTCCAGACGCCGTTCATCTCGCCGGTGATGCCCCAGATCGCGTGGGCCATCGGGAAGTAGACGAGGAACATCCAGCCGAGCATGAAGAGCATGACCGCGGAGAACTTCATGCGTTCGGCGATGGCGCCGACGATGAGGGCCGGGGTGATGATCGCGAACATCATCTGGA
>CAZXSI010000035.1:0-1619 GCA_964643215.1 uncultured Klebsiella sp.
TCTGGTTGCCGGTCAGGAACTGCGTCATGGCCGGGGCATGGTTGATCTGGTCGGTATGCATCGAGCGGACGACGCAGAGGTCGTCGGCCACGGTCTTCAGGTGCGGCAGCCACTCGCCGATGCTCTGGCCGCTCTGCCCGCAGCGTTCGAACCTGGTCGCGGCCGGCTTGATGAGCTGCTTCTGGCCCGAGGTCATGGTCGTCAGGCGCTGGCCGCGACGCACGGATTCGGGCAGCTCGGTGCCGGCGAGCTTCAGGAGACCGGGCTTCTCGTCGAAGAGCTCGATCTGCGAGGGTCCGCCCGATTGGGTCAGGAAGATGACGCGCTTGGCCTTGGCGGCGAAGTGCGGGAGATTGGGCAGGCCGGGCTTGCCCGCGCCGTCGGCCGCAAGGGCGCGGCCGATGAGCGTCGAGAGCGCCATGGCGCCGATCGACAGGCCGGTGCACTGGCCGAGGAAGTAGCGACGCGAGGGGTCGAGGGGGTCAGGGCTCATGCGAGACGGTGGAGTTTGTAAGGATAGACGCCGCCGCTGGCCCATTGGCAGACGTAGAGGTCGCCGCGGGTGTCGACGCACACGTCGTGGCAGTTGTTGAAGACGGGCTGGTCCTGCAGCATGGCCTGCAGTCGTCCGTCGACGTACTTCGGGGCCTGGCCGCCGGGATTCGAGACGACGCGGTCGTTCTCGTCGAGGATGGTGACGAAGCCGCGGCCTTGCCACATGCGATAGTCGTCCGGCTTGGCGCCGAAGCAGACGCCGGAATACAGGTGCCGGCCGGCGATCACGGGGCGGCTGACGTAGGCGCCGGGCAGGTAGACGCCGCGCACGTGCTTCCCTTCGAGGGTGAACCAGTTGAATTCGTTGCGCACGCGCTCGGTGCACACGAGCAGGGGCTCAGGGCCGCGGGTGTCGAGCGCGACGCCATGCGCCTGCATGAATTTCCCGGGATTGGTGGGTTGCGTGCTCTTGCCGCCGAATTTGCTCAGGTACTTGCCGGTCCGGTCGAAGCGCAGGATGAACTGCGACCCGTAGCCGTCCGCGACATAGATGTCGCCGTTGGGCGCGATGGCGGTCTCGGTCGGAGCGTAGGGTTCCTTGTCGGAGTAAGCTCCGCATTTCTGCGCATGGGGCAGCTCGAGCACGACCTTGCCGTCCAGGGTGGCCTTGAGGACGCGTCCGGAGTTGTCCGTCAGGTAAAGGTATTCCGTCCCGTCGGCCTCGCGGTGCAGCGTCAGGCCGTGGCCGGCGCTCAGGCCGAGCGTCCATGCGTCGAGCACCTTGCCGCCGACGTCGAAGACGAGGACGTTGTTCTGCTTATGGTTGGTGACCAGGAAGAGGCGTCCGTCCGCGGATTGGACCATCTCATGGCAGTCCTTCACGGGGTGCTTGGCCTTGTCGGCCTGGCACCAGAGCTTGTCCACGCGATAGCGGAACGCGCCGTGCCCGACGATCGCGCCGTGGTGCGCGGGGGTCGCGCCGGCCTGGGCGAACAGCTTCGGCGCGGCCAGTGCAGCCATGCTGCTGGCGAGGAAGGAACGACGGGAGAGAGGAGGCATTTGAAGAAGATGACAGATGGGCGATGGCTGAGGTGGTTTCTTGGATTACCCTATACTCGATACTC
>CAZXSI010000035.1:1719-14394 GCA_964643215.1 uncultured Klebsiella sp.
ATACTCGATACTCTCACTCTCTGGTGATCGCCTCGTCGAGGTTGAGGGTGAGGCTCGCGACGACGGTCCACGCGGCGAGCTCGGGAAGGTCGGACCCGGCGGCAGGCCGGCGTTGGCCCACGCGGAGGAAGATCTCGGCGGCGCCGGGCTGGCTGCGGTAGTACGTGCGGGCCTGTGCCAGCGTCTTCCCGAGCGCCGCGGCTTCGCGGTCGTCGATCTCGCGGGAGAGCACCCTGCGCGCCAGACGCTGGAGTCGGGTGGCGTCGCCGCTCTCCTTGAGGACCTCCGCGGCGATGGCCTGCGAGGCCTCGAGATAGGTGAGGTCGTTCTGCAGGGTCAGCGCCTGTAGCGGGGTGTTGGTGCGACCGTTGCGGACCTCGCACGACCGCCGCTGAGCGGAGTCGAAGAGGAACGTGGGCGCGATCGAGCGACGCCAGAAGGCGTACAGGGTCCGGCGATATTGGGCGGCGCCTTCGCTGGGCTCATATTTGAAGCGGCCCATGAACAGTTCCTCCCAGACGCCCTCCGGCTGATACGGGCGCACGGGCGGTCCGCCGAGCGCCGGATTGAACAGGCCGGCGGCGCGCAGCGCGGAGTCGCGGATCATCCAGCTGGGGAGGCGGAAGCGGGCCCCGCGGGCAAGCAGCCGGTTCTCCGGGTCCTTGGCGAGGAGCGCGGGAGAGACGGCCGAATCCTGACGATAGGTGCGGCTCATGACGATGAGCTTGAGGGTGCGCTTGAGGTCCCAGCCGTGCTCGACGAGGTCGACGGCCAGCCAGTCCAGCAGCTCGGGGTGCGAAGGGCGTTCGCCTTGCAGGCCGAAATCCTCGGTCGTCCGCACGAGCCCCTGTCCGAAGAGCATCTGCCAGAGGTGGTTCACCGTGACGCGCGCGGTGAGCGGGTTCTCCTTGGCGGTGAGCCAGCGGGCGAGGCCGAGGCGATTACGGGGCTGACCCACCGGCCAGCCGGCGAGGGCTTGCGGGACGTCGGGCGTGACCTTGTCGCCGTGCTTGTCCCAGACGCCGCGCACGAGGACGAAGGTGTCGCGCGGTTGCTTGCGTTCGGCGAGGACCATGACGTTCAGCTTGCCCGCGGCCGCCTTGGTCTCGGCGAGCTGGCGCATGGCCCGATCGAGCGCCTGCCGGGAAGCCTGGTACGCCGGATGGTCGGCCAGGAATTCGCCGAAGAGGCGTTCGCGGAGCTTCGCGTCGACGGCCTGTCCGCCGGGCAGGGCGGCCAGTTCTTCCCGCGGGCTGGCGCCGACCTTGTTCACGGCATCGCCGGCTTCCGCGGCGATGGCGAGGCGGAAGCGCCCGATGTTCGCGTCGCCCAGCGTCGACCGCTGTCGTAGTTCGACCATGAGCTCGTCATCGGGGTTGAGCTCGAGGGGTTCGGCGAGGGCGTAGACGGCGACATGCGGCTTGGTCTGGTCGAAGCCGACGGTGGTCCAGCCGTTGCGCGGATCGTCGTCGAGGGTGTCCTTCACGTCGCCGTAGCCCCCGTGCTTCTTCTTGTCGGCCATGACGTCGGCGACGGCGTTGGCGAGGAGGATGTCCCGGATCTGGCTGTTGCCGCGCGTCCGGACCTGCAGCTTGAGGTCGGTGAGCTTGAACTCGCCATCCTTGCCGCGCGAAAGCCCGCCCTTGGTGTGCGAGGGGTGGGGGAGGACTTCGAGGCGCAGGCCGGTGATGCGCGCGAGCCGGTCATGCGTCACGATGCGGTATTCGTCCTGGTTCGGATGCGGACCGGAGGCCTGGATCGCCCCGTCGGCCTCCTGCTTCAGGACGGTGCCTTCGGCGGTCTCGAGCGAATCAGCTTTGATCACTTTCCAGGTCTGCCAGCCTTGGGCGGTCTGGGTCCGACGTCTCTCGAGCCAAGCGGCGAACGGCTTCTCGGCCTCGCTGCGCGCCGCGGCCTCGGCGGGCTTGACGGCGTCGACGAGCTGCTGGGCTTCCGCGATCGCGCGGGCGGCGTGCTTGGACTGGTAGGGCAGGAAGGGTTTGGCGCCCCCGCCGGCCTTGCCGTCCTCGTCGATGCTATTGAAGAAGGCCGAGAGGGCGTAGTAGTCGGCCTGCGAGACCGGGTCGAACTTGTGCGTGTGGCATTGCGCGCAGCCGAGCGTCATGCCCAGCCAGGTCGTGCCCATGGTGTTCACGCGGTCCAGGACATAGTCGACGCGGGATTCCTCCGGATCGCGGCCGCCTTCGCCGTTGGTCATGTGGTTGCGCTGGAAGCAGGTCGCGAGCTTCTGCTCCGGCGTCGCGTCCGGCAGGAGGTCCCCGGCGAACTGCTCCAAGGTGAAACGGTCGTAGGGGACGTTGCGGTTGAACGCTTCGACGACCCAGTCGCGCCACGGCCAGTTGGTCCGGGTGGCGTCGGACTGGAAGCCGTCGGTGTCCGCATACCGCGCGGCGTCCAGCCACCACATGGCCATGCGCTCCCCGTAATGGGGCGAAGCCAGCAGGCGGTCGACGGTCTGCTCGTAGGCCGCGGGCGAGGCGTCCGCGAGGAAGGCCTTGGTCTCGGCTTCGGTCGGCGGCAGGCCGGTCAGGTCGAAGGACAGGCGGCGGAGCAGGGTGTGCTTCGGGGCTTCCTGGGCGGGGGCGAGGCCTTCGGCGGCGAGCTTCTGGCCGACGAAATGGTCCACGGGATGTCCCTGCGCGGCGGCTTTGACCGGGAGTTCGAACGCCCAATGCTTCCCCCAGACGGCGCCTTCGGCGATCCAGCGTCGGAGGATGTCGACCTGCGCGGCGCTGAGCCGCGCCTTGTGCGACTTGGGCGGCGGCATGAGCTCGTCCTCGTCGGCGGTGACGATGCGTTTGATGAGTTCGCTGACGTCGGGCTTGCCGGGGACGAACGCCTCCTTGGCCAAGGCGGCTTCCCGGACGTCGAGCCGCAGCTTGGCCTTGCGATGCGACTCGTCCTGGCCGTGGCAGCCGAAGCAGTTGTCCGATAGGATGGGCAGCACGTCCCGGCCGAAGCTGACCGGCTCCGCCGCGGTCGCGGGGAGCGCCGTCGCCAGCAAGGCGAGCAGCAGCGGGGCGGGCTGGTTCATCTGGGGAGATTCTACGCCGAAGCCGGCAGTTTTAAATGGCAAGCCCCGACCGGCAGGTTGTATTATCCTACCATGGCCCAGCCCCCCGTCGCCAACCGTTTCCCGGTCTCGCTCTACGCGACCCCGAATCCTTCGCACCAGGAGGTGTTCTACACGGTCCCCCGCGCGGGTCATCTGCTCGCGGGCACGGAACACCATATCAAGCGCGACCACTTCCCCGGCCACGAGCTCATCCTCTGCCTGCGCGGCAAGGGCTGGACGCGCATCGCGGGCCGGACCCACCCGGTCCGGCGCGGGGACCTCGTCTGGATCAACTGCCACCACCCGCACGAGCATGGCGCCGTCCGGGACGATCCCTGGGAGGTGTATTGGATCCGCGCCGAAGGCCCGCGCCTGGCCCAGCTGGCCGAATTGCTCGGCGTCCGCGACGCGCCGGTCGTCGCCGGCATGGACCTGCGCAAGGCGGCCCCGGTCTTCAAGGAGCTGTTCCGGCTGATCCCGGCCGACTCGCCGCAGGCCCCCGCGCTCATCCATGCGCAGGTCGCCGCGCTCGTGGCCCAGGCCTACTGCGCCCGCCATCGCTCCGGCGAACTCGCGCCGAAGATCCCGCCGGCCTTGGCCCGCTGCGTCGAGCAGATGAAGCTCTTCTATTTCGAGAAGCACACGGTGCCCTCCCTCGCGCGGCTCGCCGGGCTGAGCCCGACCCATTTCTCCCGGGTGTTCAAGCAGTCCTTCGGGACGAGTCCGATCGACTGGCTGCGCCGCGAACGCATCAGCCAGGCCAAGCGCCGGCTGGCCGACTCGGCGGATGACATCAAGGAGATCGCGGAACAGGTCGGCTACTCCGACCGTTATTTCTTCAGCAAGGACTTCAAGAAGCACACGGGTTTCACCCCGTCGCAGTTCCGCGCCCGCGAGACCGACCGGCTCCGTTCGGCCTAGTCGAGCGTGACGACGGCCGCGCTGCCCGCCGGCAGGCGCACTTCGATCGCCTGCCCGTCGCCCCGGAGGGGCTCGCGCGTCCGCGGCGTCCACTTGCCGTCGGCGTCGGTCGCGCCACCGGCGTAAGTGACGTCGGCCTTGGCGTCGGCCGACGGCGCCAGGAGGCGCGCGACCGTGCCTTGGCGGCGCCGGGTCGGCAGGTGCGCCACGATTTCGCGGCGCAGGTCCATGTTCGTCAGCAGCACGCGGACCTTGCCGTCGGCGCCGAGCGTCGCGTGGGCGGTGAGGCGGGCGCCGTCCTTCGCTTCGGTCGGCAGGATCCGCCCGCGACCGGCGTCATGGAAGGCCAGCATGGCGTAATAGAGGGGGTGGACGACGTAGCGGCTTTCGGCCTTGGACCAGGAGACGGGCGAGTAGCTGCCGGGCTTGAGGTTGCAATGGAAGTTGAGGCCGTCGGCGCCGCGTTCGGCGACGGTGAAAAGGAAATCGGTCGCCCAGAGCGCGGACACGAAGGTGTCGCTCAGGCCGGCCCGGCCGCCGTTGGAGACGGAATTGCACTCGGCGAGGCGGTAACGCATGCCAGCGGCCTGGGCGGCGGCGAGATGCTCGGCCACCATCGTCCGGTCCTTGGCCATGGTCGCCGGGAGCAGGAGGTTGTCCGCGCTCGGGAAGTTGGCCGACTTGGGATTCGTCGAGCCGCCGGAGAGCGCGTAGGTGTGCGAGGTCGCGATCTCGAGCTGGCCCTTGAGTCCGGCGACGGCGTCTTCGAACCAGCGGTCGGGACGCCGGGCCGTGGCCGGGCCGGCCAGCACGATGCCGGGGTTGCGGGCCCGGAGGACCTTGATGGCGGCGACGGCCTCGGGGAGATAGGTCGGACAGTCGTAGCCCTTCTTCCGGAGGTCGTGGTTGGTGTAGAGGTTGGGTTCGTTGCCGATTTCGAAGGCCAGCACGGAGGCGGCGCCGATCTTGAGCGCGTAGGCGGCCTCGTCGGCGGAGGCTTCGGGACGACGGTCAGCCAGGTTGACGCCGTGCAGGCATCGCCAGTCCGCGGCCTGGAGGAAGGCATAAAGGTCGTCGAGCGTGGCGCGTCCGATGACCGCGAGCCCGGTCGCCTTGTCCAAGGACGCCGGAGCGTCGGCCTGCCAGCGGGTGAGCTCCACCTTGTTGCCGCCGAGGCGCAGCGTGCCGCGGCCGAGGTTGCGGTGGAGGTTGATCAGGACGGTGTTGGCGGGACGGAAATGCGGCTCCACGAGCGCGTTCTTCTCGTAGCTGATCCCGAGGAAGTCGGCCGGAATCTCGCCCCCGGGCTTGGTCTCGTCGATGACGACCTGCGCGGAGAGGCTTTCGGCCGCGCCGAGCGTGAGCCCGCAGCATAAGGTGAGCAGACGGAGGAGGACGGCCATGGGGGAGGAGACTAAGGCGGACGCGGCCGGGCGGAAGGCATAAAGAAGGCGGACCTTGCGGTCCGCCTCGGCGGGCGAGCGCCGGCCGGCTTATTTGCCGGAGTTGATGTATTCCTCGCGGCTGACGTCGCCGCTCTTGTCCTTGTCGAACTTGACGAAGTTCTTGGCCGCCTGCTCGGGGTCGCTCTGGCGGGTGAGGAACTCCTCCTTGTTGAGCTTGCCGTCCTTGTTGGCGTCGCGGCCGTCGAACATGGCGCCGCGGTCCTTGGCGCCGGCCTTCGGGGCGGGCGCCTCGGCGGCCTTGGTCTTGCCCTTCTTGCCCTTGGTCTTCGGCTCGGTGTTCTCGGGCGTCGCCGGAGCGATGGGCGGCGGCAGGTGTTGGCTGAGGCGGGCGACGACTTCGGCATGCTCGGCCTTGGTCGCGACGTTCACGGTCTCGTGCGGGTCGTTGGCCTCGTCGTAGAGTTCGGTGGCGTGGATGGTGTTGTCGGCGCGGTTGCGCCAGAGCGTCAGGCGCCAGCGGTCGTCGCGGATGCTGTAGCCCATCAGCGCCTTGCCGCCGTCGGTGCGGGGATACTGGCTGATCGCGACCGGTCGCACCCGGGCGGCGGCGTCGTCGAGGACCGGCCGGAGGCTCACGCCGTCCGCGTTCTTGGGCTTGGGCAGACCGCAGGCGTCGGCAAGGGTGGGGTAGATGTCGATGAACTCGGCGAGCGAGGCGCTCTTGCGGCCGGCGGCTTTCTGGCCGGGGACGCTGATCAGGAGCGGCGCCCGGGCGGCGACCTCGAAGTTGGTGTGCTTATGCCAGAGGCCGTGTTCGCCGAGCTGCCAGCCATGGTCGCCCCAGAGCACGATCACGGTGTTCTCGGCCAGGCCCTGCTTCTCGAGCGCGTCCAGGACGACGCCGACCTGGGCGTCCATGTAGCTGATGGCGGCATAGTAGCCATGACGCAGATGACGGGCGGTCGCTTCGTCGATCGGACCGACGTCGGGGACGTCCGAATAGCTCTTGAGTTCGCTGTTGTTGTGGCCGACGAATTCCGGCGTGCCTTCGGGTAGCTTCTGGAAGGCGGGCACGTAGATGGCCTTGGGGTCGTACAGGTCCCAGTATTTCTTCGGGGAGACGAACGGCAGGTGCGGACGAGCCATGCCGACGGCGAGGAAGAAGGGTTGGCCCTTCTTCTTCAGCTCGGCCAGCGTCTCCGCGGCCAGCCGCGCGGTCTTGCCGTCCACGTAGAAGTCGTCCGAGACCTCGCCGGCCTCGGTGACGGGTCCCTTGATCTTGCCCTTCTTGTTGGTGTTCGCCGGGTCGGCCTGCTGCTTCTGCGCCTCGGCGGAAGCGTACGTCGGCGCCTTCGGCGTCCCCCACGGCACGGTCCAGCTCGGGGCGTCGTCGTAGCCGCCGTGGAAGATCTTGCCCATGCCCTGGGTGAAATAGCCGTGGTTCTTGAAATGTTGCGCGACGGTGACGGCGTCCGGCAACGCCTTGCGGAAATGCGTCTCGAGGTCCCAGACCCGCGTCGCATCGGGGCGTCGTCCGGTCATGAGCGAAGAACGCGAGGGGCTGCACACGGCCTGCTGGCAATAGGCCCGATCGAAGGTGGTGCCGCGGGCGGCGATGCGATCGAGGTTCGGCGTCTTGATGACGTTGCTGCCGGAGGCGTTGACCTCAGGCCGCAGGTCGTCGACCGCGATGAAGAGCACGTTGAGTTTCGGCGCATCGGCCGCGGGCAGCGCGGTGACGAGGAGGAAGCCGAGGGCCAGAAGACGAGGCAGTTTCATGAGAATGTGACCAAGTAACCCCTGTTCGAGGGGAAGGTTGCAGGGTATGGATAGAATCGAGGACTGAATGGAGGGCAGCGTAGAGGGCTGAATGGAGGGCTGGATTGATTATCCCGCCACCCGCCACCCGGGCCAGCCACCTGCCACCCGAAGCGATTCATTCTCAGGTCCCAGGTCTCGGCCATCAGGTCACAGGTTCAGGTGTTCGGGTTCAGGCGCAGGTTCAGGTGGAATCCCGCACCCGTACCCGAACCTGAAGACCTGTACCTGATACCCGATCACCTGAGACCCGTGACCCGAAGCGTTGTCGCGCCCCATGTCCAAGTGTCACCTTGCCCGCATGCCCCCTCAAATGACGCTTCGCATCATTTGTCCGCCGCGATCATCTCCCAGCCCTTGCGATACGGTTTGGTCAGCAAGGCCTCGGCCTGCGGCTGTCCCGGGAACTTCATGTTGGCGACGTCCCATTCGAGCTTCACGCCGCTGTTGCGCGAGGCGACATTGCCCAGCTGCACGGCTTCGGTGAGCGGTCCCGCGTAGGCGAAATTATCCGTGGTCTCGTGGCCGTCGACGATCGCGTCGACCCACGCATGGTAATGGCTGGAGCCTTCGACGACGTCCGCGAGGTCGACGGCGACCTTGTCGGTCGGCTTGTCCTTCGACCGCGCGCGTCGCGCGAGCTCGCCGGGGTTGAGGTTCTTGCCGAACTTCTCCTCGGGGAAGAGCGAGGGCAAGGCGTAGTGCGGGAGCAGCATGACGCCTTCCTCGCCGATGAAGATCGAGCCGGCGGCCGGGAACTTCTTGCCCGCCGGCATGCGGGCCAGCGCGAGGTCGGGCAGGCGGCCGCCGTCATACCAGGTGACCGTGACGGTCTCGCCTTTGGTGTATTCGGTGCCGGCGAAGGTCCATTCGATCGTCTGTTCGCGGCACCAGGTCTGCGGGTTCGCGCCGAGGCTGTCCGCCTGGACACGGAGCGGGTTGCCGAGCTTGAGCGCGGTGAAGACGGGGTCCAGCAGGTGGCAGCCGAAATCACCCATGGTGCCGCAGCCGAAGTCCACCCAGTCGCGCCACTTGAACGGATGGTAGACGTCCGGGGCGAACTCGCGCGCGGGCGCGCAGCCCAGCCAGAGGTCCCAGTTCACGCCGGCAGGCACGGGGCCGGTCGTCGTCGGGGCGGCCGTCATGTTGGTGTAACGGTTGCCGGTGTTCGGATGCCAGGTGTGCACGGCGAGGACCTTGCCGATGCGGCCCGATTGGATGAGGCGCACGCCGGTGCGGTATTCCTTGGCGGAGTGGATCTGGTTGCCCATCTGGGTGCGGACCTTCGACTTCGCGGCCTGCAGGCGCAGCTGGCGCGCCTCCCAGACGGTGTGGGTGAGCGGCTTCTGGCAGTAGACATGCTTGCCGAGCCGCATGGCGACCATGGTCGGCAACGCATGCATGTGGTCGGGCGTCGACACGGTGACGGCGTCGAAACCGTCGCCGAGCTTGGCGAACATCTCGCGCCAGTCCTCGAAATGCGTGACGCCCGGGTGGCGCTTGTCGATCTTGGCGAACCGGCCGGCGTCGATGTCGCAGAAGCCGACGAACCGGGCCTTGGCATGCGACGCGACTTCGTCGATGTCGGAATACCCCTTGCCGTCCACACCGACCGCGGCGATCTGGACCTGGGAGTTCAGGTTGCGGGCCCGGACGACGGCCGGGAAGGCGAGCGTCGCCAAGGCGGCGGTACGCAGGAAGTTACGACGGGACAGGGTCATGGGGTGGGGTAGGTCCAGTGAGCCCGCTCCTTCGACCGCTGGCAATCCGCCGATATGAACTTAATCCGCCCTAACTGTGGCTTGAGCTGCCAGAAGTGTTGAGGACTGAATAGAGGACAGCGTGGAGGACTGAATCGATAAGCCGCCACCCGAACCCCGCGGCCGCCACCCGCCACCCGAAGAGCTGCCTCTTGCCCTTGCCCACGTGTCACCTTGCCCACGTGCCCCCCTCGCAAAATAACGTTCCGCGTTATTTCGCGTACGCTTCCTTCGCGGCTTTCTGGAACTCGCGGCGGATGTCGCTCTGGTCGGAATTCTTCAGGTCGGTCCGCTGGATGAGCAGGACGTAGGCGCGCTTCTTGACGGGGTCGATCCAGGCCTGGGTACCGAAGGCGCCGCCATGGCCGTAGGTGCCGACGCTCAGGCTTTCGGTGACTTCCTGGGGCTGGGCGACGACGTGGAAGCCGAGGCCCATGTGCATGCCGGGCGCGAAGCTGACCTTGGGCAGGTCGCCGAGCTGGTTGCTGGTCATCTGCTTCAAGGTCGCGGCCTTGAGATAGCGTCGTCCGTCCAGCTCGCCGTCGTTCAGGAGCATCTGATAGAGCCGGCCGAGGTCCTTGGCGCAGGAGAACAGGCCGCCGGCGGGGAAGGGCGTACGCTTCGGGTCATGCAGGGGTTCGCTGAAGCGGGTGTTCCTGGCTTCGACGAGGGCACCGGTTTCCTTGCTCTTGCTGTACGGCTTCGCGGCCACGTCGAGGTGATCCGGGCTCGGCCAGAAGGTGGTGTTCTCCATCCCCAGCGGGTCGAACAGGCGCTCTTGCATGAAGTCCGCATAGGGCTTGCCGCTAGCGACCTCGATGATGCGTCCCAGCAGGTTGATGGCGTTGTTGTTGTACGTCCACTTGGCGCCGGGCTGGTCGGTCAGCGGCTTCTTCGCGTACGCGGCGGCCATCTCGGCGAGCGGGATGGTGTCGATCGGCGCCCCGGCCGGCGTGACGGCGCCGGTGTCGATGCCGCTGGTGTGCGTCAGCAGGTCTTGCACGGTCACGAGGCGACGAGGCGCGACGAGGCCCTGCGCTGCCTTCACCTGGATGCCCTTGAATTCCGGGACGAACTTCTCGAGCGGGTCGTCAAGCCGGACCTTGCCTTCCTCGACGAGCATCAGCACAGCCATCGCGGTCATGGGCTTGGTCATCGAGGCGATCCAGAACATGGCGTCCTTGCCCATCGAACGTTTCTTCGCGATGTCCGCCAAGCCGAAGGCCTCGATGGCGATGAGTCCGTCCGGCCCGACCACGGCGGTCACGGCGCCGCTGATCTCGTCGTTGTCGACGAAGTGCTGGAGCGCGAACGCGGTCACGGCGTTCTCGGCGTCAGGCATCGGTTTGGCGCGATCGCAACCGGTCAGCATCAGGAGTCCCAGGAGAAGGCACAGGCAACGCATGGGAGTTTGATATGCTGCCCATGCCGGCTCCCAAGCCGAAAAGTCATGATAAGGTGGGAGGGTGTCGCATGCGTGTCTGTTCCGTCCGCGGAGCGGCCAGTTTTGGTCTTTTGTCGCGCCTCGGTGACGGTTTTAGCGGCTTCCGTCACATCCGTCGCTTTCGCCGCGAACACCTTACAATGCGAAACTTGAGGTCGTCGGCTCAAGGGCGAGTCTCGCCCCACACCCGCATGCGCAACCTCACCCGCTCCCTGCTCCTCGCCGCCGCCGTCACTCCGCTCTTCGCGACGAATTACGGCACACCCTTCCTCGACGCCACGGCGCCGACCTTCTCCAGCACGGTCAGCTTCGGCGGCCAGAATTTCGTCAACAAGGGACTGGTCGGTGTCGGGGTCTTTTCCGCCAACACCTTGGACGGACGCGGCGACACCTTCGGCTCCTTTTCTTCCTTCAAGATCGACCACAACAGCTGGCGCAAGAACGCCAATGGCAGCTACTCCGGCACCCTCTACACGCTCCCCGACCGCGGCTACAACGTCGCCGGACTGATCGCCTATCCGGCGCGCATCCAGCAGATGGCCCTGGCCTTCACCCCGGACTACACGGCCAACTCTGTCCAGCAGACGCAGCTCACCATGTCCTTCCAGCGCACGATCAGCGTCACTGATTTCGCCGGCCAGACCACCACGGCCGTCGATCCCATCGGCCCCACCTCCCTTCAGGGTTTCAGCAACGTCCCGACCGCCGCTGGCAAGTTCTCGATCGACGGCGAAGGCCTCGCCCGTCGCGCCGACGGTTCCTTCTATATCTCCGACGAGTATGGCGCCACGGTCTATCACGTCGGCGCGGACGGAAAGATGCTCGGTCTGATCACCCCCCCGCAGGCGCTGCTTCCGCAGTTCACGGTCGCTTCGGGTTTCACCGGTTTCACGACCTCCACCACGGCCATCGCCACGGGCGTCCAGACGGGCGGCCGACGCGACAACCAAGGCATGGAGGCCGTCGACCTGACTCCTGACGGTCGTTACCTCGTGACCATGCTCCAGAGCGCGACCCGCCAGGACAATCCCCTCAACACCAACGATGGCCGGCTGTATACCCGACTCATGGTCTATGACGTGAGCAAGAGCGCCACCCCTTCTTCGCCGGTCGGTCACTACCTCGTGGAGCTTCCTACCTTTGACCGCGACGGCGTCAACGGCATCGCCGACCGCGCGGCCGCCCAGTCCGAGATCCTCGCCCTGTCGCCGACCTCCTTCCTCGTCCTCTCCCGCGACGGCAATGGCAACGGTTCCGGTGATACCACCCGTCCGCTCGTGTTCAAGACCGTGTCGCTCATCAGCCTCAGCGGCGCCACCAATCTCGCCGGCACCGTCTATGAGACCGGCTACACTCCGGCCGCGTCCGGCATCACGGGTGCCACGACCGGCATCACCGCCGCCCAGGTGACGCCTTTCGTCAACCTGCTCAATCCCACGCAGCTCGCCCGCTTCGGCATCAACATGAACGTCGGCGCCGAAGGCACCGCCTCCCCGATCTCCGCTAATTCCCTCGGCGAGAAGTGGGAAGCGCTCTCGCTTGTCCCGGTGCTCGATCCGACGGCCCCCAACGACTACTTCCTGATGGTCGGTAACGACAATGACTTCCTCGGCACGAGCGTCACCATGCTCGGTGGCGCGGCGATCGACGCCACCGCGGCGACGACCGTCGCCGAAAACCCGAACCGCGTCCTGGTCTACCGCGTGACCCTGCCGGGCTACGTCGACCCGGGTCTGGTCATCTCCGCCACCAACCGCGCGCCGGTGATGGCCTCGAAGTCCCTCCAGTCCACCCAGTTGATGGGCACGAGCTTCGGCTCCATCCTGAAGGGCCGCCTCACGGGCAGCATGCGCCTCGCCGCTCCCAAGCTCGCCGCGGAATTCGACTGGCAGTCCGCCGAACTGACCTCCGACCTCTGCGCCGACGGCCTGCCCGCGACCCATGGAGTACATAAGGGCGGCATGCGTTGGTGGTTCGACGGAAGTATCCGGAATATCTCCGAAGACGCCGGCGTCCTCACCCCTGCCCTCGATTCCCGCGCCTCCGCCGGCGCGGTCGGCTTGGAGTGGGAAGTAGGCTCAGGCTTCGTCTTCGGCGTCGGCTTCGGCATGCAGGACGGCAAGTCCGAAGGTTCCGACGGTTCGAACATTGGCTATACTGGTCGGAGCGTGACTTCCTACCTGATGGGCCGCGGTGACGTCTTCTTCGGCAGCCTTACCCTCACCGCCGGCACCCAGGACTTCGATTCGA
>CAZXSI010000036.1:0-13814 GCA_964643215.1 uncultured Klebsiella sp.
CGGGTCGCGCTTCACTTCGGAGTGGATCACGTTGCCGGCCTTGTCGGCCACGAAGACGGAGCGCTTGGCGACGTTGAGGAGGCCCGTCTTCTCGGGGATCACGCGGGTGTCCTTGACCTTGAAGGCCTTGACGGCCACGCGGTTGAAGTCGGAGACGAGGGTGAGGCCGATGTTGGCCTGTTTGGCCCAGGCTTCCTGGGCGAAGGGGGAGTCGACCGAGATGGCGATCACGTCCGCGCCGAGCTTCTTGTACTCGTCGAGGAGGCCGGTCACCTTGCAAAGTTCGTCGGTGCAGACGCCCGTGAAGGCGAGGGGGACGAAGAGGATGACGGTCTTGCCCTTGCCGACATTTCGGCGGAGGCTGACATCGACCAGACCGGCGTCGGTCTTCTGCTTGAGGGAGATTTCAGGGAGAGGCTGGCCGATTTTCAGGGGCATGGTTTAGGTGGGTAGGGGGTTCGCCGCCGAAAATGGTCAAAAAACGAGGGCTTGCAAGGATGGAGGCGGCAAAAGGCCATAAATGACCCTTTTTTAACACAATACGCCCCGACAGCTCAAAAAACGGGGGTAAACGGGCTATTCTGGCTCTTTGGACAGTCCGAGTCTCCGGAACCACTTCCGCTGTTTCCGGACCAAGGCCCAGGTGTCGAGATTGACCCGTTCGGCCAAGCCGCTGAGGGCCACCCGTTTCCCGCCCTCCAGCCAGTCCATGACGGCCCGATAGCCCACGGCACGGGCGGAGGTCAGCTCCGGGTCGAGGTTCATCGCCAAGAGGCGTTCGGACTCTTGGATGATGCCCGTGCGGAGCATCTGGTCGGTCCGGGCGGCGATGCGGGCCTTGAGTTCGGCATCGGGTCGTTCCAGCAGTTCGCAGGTCACCGCCTGGTCGGCGAAAGGGCCGCGGCGGTTGAGGAACTCGTCCCGAAGCGAATCGAGCGTCCGTCCGGAGGCCAGGCGGCGCTCGAGGGCCTTGGCGACCCGGATCGGGTTCTGGACGTCGAGCCAATCCGGGAGCTTCGCGCCCTCGATCTCGCGTAGTCTCAGCAGCAGCGAGGCCAGACCTTGGCGTTGGAGCGTCCGGACTTCGTCGGTGATCGCCTGCGGGATCTCCAGCTCATCCGTCACCGGGCCGAAGAAGGCCGCCAGATAGAAACCGCTGCCGCCGGTGACGAGGACGCGTTTGCCGCGGGCGTGCGCGCCCGCGATGGCTTCGCGGGCCATGTCCACGTACTGCGAGACCGAGTAGCGTTCGTTCGGGTCGACGAGGTCGAGGCCGTGATGGCGGATGCGGCGTCGTTCATCCGGCGTCGGCTTCGCGGAACCGATGTCCATGCCGCGATAGACGCAGACCGAGTCGCAGGAGAGGATCTCCGCGTCGTGCTGCTCGGCCCAGCGCAGCGCGGTCTCCGTCTTGCCGACGGCGGTCGGCCCCGTCAGGACGTGGATCGCTGGGGCGGACGCGGTCATCCGGCGCGCTTCGCCCAATCGAGGCAATACGACAGCAGGACCAGCGCGGCGGGCGAGGTGAGCACCATGCTGTCGATCAGGTCGAGGGCGCCGCCGATGCCGGGGATCGTCGCGCCGGAATCCTTGGCGCCGGCGAGACGTTTGAACACGGATTCGATCAGGTCGGACGGGACGCTGAGCACCGCGATCGGCAGGGCCAGCACGGCGGCCTTCCACGGGACCATGAAGCTGAGGCCGCAGCCGTCGCGCAGCAGCCAGGCGTAGAGCGCGGAGGCGCCGGCCGAGGCGACGAGCCCGCCGAGGCAACCCTCCCAGCTCTTGGCCGGGCTGATGTTCGGGGCGATCTTGTGCTTGCCGAACGGCACGCCGATGACGAGCCCGCCGACGTCGGTGAACTTCGTGGCCACGAAGACCCAGACGACGTAATAGAGGCCGACGGACTGGGCGGTCAGCAGGTGCCCGTCCTTCATGCGCGCGATGGCGATGAGCGAAGCCAGCATGAACGGCAGATAGGCGAAACCGTAAAGGGTCGGGAAGCGGCGGAGCAACGGCGGGACTTCGCCCGGATGCCGCAGGAGCGAGAGCAGGTGGACGCCGACGAGCACGGCGCCGCCGGTCAGGAGGTAGTTCGCGCGGGCCTCCTCGACGGCGAGGAAGAACAGGCCGAAATGGAGCGCGAAGCCGGCGACGACGCCCGAGACGCTGGGTCGGCGGACTCCGGGGATGGCGCGCGCCAGCTGGTAGAATTCATACTGCGCGGCGCAGATGATGAGCGCCAGCAGGGCGAACGAAGCCTGTTCGGCGACCGAAAAGAAGCCGCCGACCCAGATCACCAGGCCGACGACGACCCAGAGGCCGATGGTGCTGAGGGCGCGGTCCTTCATGCTTGGGCGGGGGTCTTGAGCTGTTCGCGGGTCTGGCCGAAGCGTCGTTCGCGCTTGGCGTATTCGGCGAGGCAGAGCTGCAGCTGGGCCTTGTCGAAGTCGGGCCAGAAGACCGACGCGAAGACGATCTCGGCGTAGGCCGACTGGAGCAGGAGGAAATTGCTGAGGCGAAATTCGCCCGAGGTGCGGATGATGAGGTCGGGGTCGGGCATGCCGGCCGTCTGCAGGCGGCTCTCGACCGCGGACCAATCGACCTGGGCCGGCTGCAGCTTGCCCGCGGCGACGTCGGCGGCCAGGGACTGCGCGGCGGCGACGATCTCCTGGCGGGCGCCGTAGTTGAGCGCGACGACGAGGGTGAAGGCCGTGTTGTGCTGGCTGGACTTGATGACGTCCTCGAGCGGCAGCCGGACGAACTCGGGGAGGGCGCCGATGTCCCCGATCACCCGGAGGCGGACGTTGCGCTTCTCGAGGCGCGCGAGATGGGCGCGCAGGATCCATTCCCCGAGCTTGAACAGGCCGCTGACCTCCTCGAGCGGACGTTTCCAGTTCTCGGCCGAGAAGGCGAAGACGGTGAGCGTGCCGACGCCGCCGTCGATGCAGGCGTCGATGATCTCGAGCAGGCGTTCGGCCCCGCGGCGATGGCCTTCGAGGCGGGGCAGGCCCTTGGCGGCGGCCCAGCGTCCGTTCCCGTCCATGATGATGCCGATGTGACGCGGCGGCACGGGGTTGACGGGGACGATGGGCGCTGGGGAGGACACTTGGCCGGAGAATGTTCTACCCGACTCGGCCGTGGCAACCGCGAATCAACGCTCGTCGGCCGCGACCAGGACGCCCGGGAAGCCGGCCTTGCGGGCCAGTTCGCAGACCTCGAGGAAACTCTGCATGGTCAGCGAAGCATCCGCCTTGATCAGGACGGGCCGCGCGGCGCCGCCCTTGGCGGCGACGCGGCGGAGTTCGAGGTCGAGGCCTTCGCGGTCGACCACGCGTCCGGCGACGACGAAGACGCCGGCGCCGCGGGCGGAGACCAGGGTGACCGTCAGGGCCGTCCGGGCCATGTCGCCGGCGGCCAGCTTGGGCGTCTGCAGGGTGCTCGCCACGGCGCCGGGACGCTCGTCGAAGCCCACGTACATCCCGGGGGCGAAGATGAACTCGGCGGAAAGCACGTAAGTGAGCGCGGCGCACACGAGCGCCAGGGCCAGCGGCACGAAGTCGAGCCCTTGCTCGGGCGGACGGACTTTCTCCAGGACTCCGAGGGGCGTGCGCATCTCAGCTCTGGCGGGGCTTCTCCTCCGGAAGCTCGTGGCGCACGAAGGTGATGATGGAATGGGCCGCGATCTCCATCTCGGTGACGATGGAGCGGACGCGGCCGACGAGGAAGTGGTGGGCCAGCGCGCAGCCGGCGGCGAGGACCATGGCGAAGCCGGCGGTGGCGAGCGCGGCCTGCACCTTGAGCAGCAGCCCGTTCGCGGAGGCGTAGACGCTGCCGTCGCGCAAGGCCGTGGCCAGGTCGAAGCCCGAGAAGATCGCGCCGGCGAGGCCGAGCAGGGGGGCGATGCGGCCGATCGCGGCGATGGTGCCGAGGCGACGCTCGAGGACGGGCAGCTCGAGCAAGGCGGCCTCGGTGGCGGCGGCGCGCATGGCTTCGTCGCCGCCGGCGGCGCGGAGCAGGGCCGCCTTGACCACGCGCGGCACGGGACCGGGGGATTCCTCGCAGGCGGCGAGGGCCTCGAGCGGCCGGCCGGCGCGCAGGTTGTTGCGGACGCCTTCGATGAAGTCCGAAGAAAGCACGAGGCCGCGATGCAGGAACATCGCGCGTTCGACCACGAAGACGAGGGCGAGGAAGGCGAGCAGCAGGAGCAGCCATACGAAGGGGCCGGCGTCGAAGGGGAAGGAGAAGCGGCTGTTCATCGGGGCTGGACGGGATTGGACGAGGAATGGCGCAGGGTCGCAAGTTTGCTTTCCGCCGTGGCCTGGCCGGGCAGACGGGCCAGGTTGGCGGGCTGACCTTGGTTGACGTGGAGGATGATCCGGTAGGCGGCGGCGGCTTCGGCCGGATCGCCGTCGAGCTCGCAGGTTTCGGCCATGAGCAGCACCGAGCGGGACAGCCAGAGGCGGCCTTCGGAGGAGAGTTTGCCGGCGGTGTCGGCGGCGACGCGCGCGTCCGCCGCGCGCAAGGCGCCCAGCGAGCGCAGGAGGACCTTGCGGGCTTCGCCGCGGCTGGCGGCCGCCTCGAGCCCGCTCTCGGTGCGGGAGCGTTCGACCAAGGTGAGGGCCCACTTGTACCAGGCCTCGATCTTCACGTCCTCGGAATCCTTGGCCCAGGCTTCGGCGATGCGCTCGTAGGCGGCCGCGGCGCGGGAGACGCGCTGACGGTCGAGCTGGCCGTTGCGGTCACGGCGGAGCTGGGCGAGTCCGAAGAGGGAGTCCGCCCGGGCCATCTCGGCCTGGGGCCGGGAGGGGTCGGTCGGCTTGTCGCGGATCAGGCCTTCGAGCACCAGCAGCGACTTGTCGAACTGGCCGAGCGAGCGGAGGATCTCGGCGCGGCGCAGCGAGACGCGGAACAGCAGGGCGTTCTGAGGGTAGGTCTCGGTGAAGCGTTCGAGGAGCTCGACGGCTTCCTTCAGCTTGTTCTCGCCCTCGGTGGGCGCCTGCAGGGCGGCCTGTTCGGCGGCTTCGTACAGCCCGAGCGCGGCGAAATCAGCGAGGCCGGGCTCGCCCTGGAACTCCTTGGCGAGGCTCTCGAAGCGGGCCTGGGCCTCGGCGTTCCGGCCGACGGCGGCGAGGTGGCGTCCTTCG
Source organism: uncultured Klebsiella sp. (assembly GCA_964643215.1). GTDB lineage: Bacteria > Verrucomicrobiota > Verrucomicrobiia > Opitutales > UBA953 > UBA953. Next base: position 5,148 of record CAZXSI010000036.1, read on the forward strand.
ACGAGGTAGGAGGCCGCGGCGGCGGGCACCTTGCCGAAGCGGCGGCGGAGCTCGACGAGTTCGTCGAGGCCCTTGGCGGCGCCGGCGTTGAGCGACGTGCGCGCCTTCAGGAGCGCCGCGTGGCCGCGGAGCTCGGGGGCGGCCTTGGCAAGCTCGTCGGGAGTGGCGCCCGCGGGGAGGCTCGCGAGCTTGCGGTCGATGGCGTCCGCAAGCCGGCTGGCCTCGGCAGGGTTGTTGTTGGCGATGGCGAGGAGGGCGCGTTGCCAGGTGAAGCGCAGGTCGTAATCGATGCGGGCGCCTTGGGTGAGGGGCGCCAGCCGCGTGAGCAGGCGCTCGGCATCGGCGGGCCGCGGCGCCTTGCGCATGTCCTCGATGAGGCTCCAGAGCGCGGACCAGATGGGTTCCTTCGTGCGGGTCCGGTTGGAGCGGGCGGCTTCCTCGATCGTTTCGGCCGTACGGTTCCAGGCGGCGACGTCATCGCTGGTCTCCAGGAGGCAGAGGATCCGCTGGTGGAAGGCGTCTTCCGAGATCTTCGTGTCCGCGGCGTCTTTCTGCAGGGCCGCATAGGCCTTCTCGGCGAGGGCGAAGTCCTTGGCGAGGAAGAGGCAGTCGGCGGCGGCGATGCGCAGCTGGGCGCGTTCGGGTTCGACGCTGCCTTCGGCGAGCGTCGTGAGGTGGGTCGCGGCGAGCCGATAGGAACCGTCCCCCCAGGCCGCGATGGCGAGCGTGCGCGTGGCTTCGCGGACGAGCGGGCTGGCCGGGACGTCCTTGAGCAGGTCTTCGGCGGCCTGCCGGGCCTTCTCGCGGCTGCCCGCGAAGAGCATCAGCTGGGCGCGCGCGAGGTGGATCGAATCCAGCACCTTCAGGTCGCGCGGGCAATAATAGGAAAGCTGGCCCGGGTTGCGGCGGAGCAGGAAGTCGTTCACCTCGTTGGCGATCGCCTTCGGGTCGACGGGCTTGTTCGGGTCGGCGACGGCGCGCGGGTCGGCGGCGGCGACCAAGGCGCGGAGCGCCGTGAGCCGGATGGAGACGCTGGCAGGATTGCGGGCGGCCTCCTTCAGGCGGTCGCGCCCTTCGATGGTGTCGGCTCCGAGGATGAGCCCGGCGAGCAGATCGGCTTCGGCCTGGCGGGCCGGGGGCAGCCGGCCGGCGTCGGCCAGGGCCTGGGCCGCGCCCTTGGCGTCCTTGAGGTGGGCCAAGGCGAGGGCCAGGTTGCGGGCGTAGTCGAAGGCCAGCGGCGTGCCTTTGGCGTCCGCGGCGAGCTCACGGAGGGCCGAGAGGGTGCGTTGCTCGACCTTGCCGGCGACGACCATGGCGCGGTAGCCGAGCACTTCGATCCGTTGGCGTTGTTCCTCGGAGACCGCGGTCCGGGCGATGGCTTCCTGCGCGAGGTTGAGGGTGAGGTTGTCGTTCTGCGCGCCCGCGACCATCCAGCGCAGCGCGTGGCCCCAGGCGACTTCCTGGGGCGGCAGCGTGTTCACGTCCAGTTCGGCGGCGAAGGCGCGGGCGCCGTCGGTGTCGTTCTCGAGCAGCGCGATGAGGCCTTCGCGCAGGCTCTTGCGGGGCGACTTCGGCAGGAACTTCATCGTCGCCTTGGCCTCGGCGGTCCGCGTGCGCTCGAGGTAGGCGGCGGAGAGACCCAGGTGCGCGCGTTCGCGGTCCGGTTCGCCCAGCTTGGGGTCGGCCAGCACCTGCGCGTAGAAGCCGGAGGCCGTCGAGGCGAGGCCGGCGGCCAGGGCCTGGTCGGCGAGGCCCAGCAAGGTGCGACGGTCAGGCTGGTCGCCGGCGCTCACCGGGGCGTTGGCGGTGATCAGGTTGGGCGGAAGGTCCTGCGACACGACCCGTCCCGGCAGCGACGCGCCGAGGGCGAGGAAGGTGGCCAGGGTGTACCGCAGCATCGTCCCGACTATGGTCGGAGCGGGCCGGCGGGCAAGAGGCGAGTGCCGGTTCAGGCCTTGTCGAGACCGAAGGCCGTGTGCACGGCGCGGACGGCGGCGTCGGCCTTGGCGGGGTCCAGCGCGACGGAGATCTTGATCTCGGAGGTCGTGATGAGCTCGCTGTTGATGCCGACGGAGGCGAGGGCCTTGAAGAGGGTGCCCGCGACGCCGGGGTGGGAGATCATGCCGACGCCCACGATGGAGAGCTTGGAGATCTCGCCGGCGGAACGGACGGAGCCCGAGCCGAGCTTCTTGAGGGTCTGGCCGACGACGGCCTCGACGCGGGAGAACTCGGCGGTGGTCACCGAGAAGGTCAGGTTGGCTTTGCCGTCCTTGCCCAGGTTCTTGATGATCATGTCGACGCTGAGGCCGGCCTCGCCGAGGTCGTCGAAGAGGGCGGACAGGGCCTGCGGGTTGTCCGGCAGGTCGTTGACCGTGACGCGGGTCTGCAGGCGGTCGAGGGCGACGCCGGCGATGGCCGCGTCTTCAAGGGTCTTGTCGATGGCTTTCACGATGGTACCGGGTTGGTCGTTGAAGGAGGAACGGACCTCGAAGGGCACGTTGTATTTCTGGGCGAACTCCACCGAGCGGGACTGCATGACCTTCGAGCCGCTGGAGGCGAGCTCGAGCATCTCCTCGTAGGAGATCTCCGGCAGCTTGCTCGCGTTGAGCACGATGCGCGGGTCGGCGGTGTAGACGCCGTCGACGTCGGTGTAGATCTGGCAGAGGTCGGCCTTGATGGAGGCGGCGACCGCGATGGCGGTGAGGTCCGAGCCGCCGCGGCCGAGGGTGGTGACTTCGCCCTGGTCCGTGCAGCCTTGGAAGCCGGCGACCACGACGACCTTGCCTTCGTCGAGGCGCGCGAGCAGGTCGCCGCCGGTGATGCGGGTGATGCGGGCGCGGGTGTGGATGTCGTCCGTGAAGATGCCGGCCTGGGCGCCCGTGCGGGAGACGGCGGGGACGCCGATGGCGTGGAGGGCCATGACCGTGAGGGCGATGGTCTCCTGTTCCCCGACGGCCATCAGGACGTCCATCTCGCGCTCGTCGGGGAGCTTCGAGAGGGCCTTGGCGCGGGCGATGAGGTCGTTGGTGACGCCGCTGCGGGCCGAGACGACCACGACGATGCGATGTCCCTTGGACCACTGTTCCTTGATCTTGGCCGCGACGTTCTGGATGCGGTCGACGTTGCCGACGGAAGTGCCGCCGTATTTCTGGACGATGAGGGCCACCGGAAGGTCAGGATTCGGGAGAGAAGATGCGGAGCACGACCGGCTCCTCGAGCACGGTCTTGAGGCGGCGCAACTCTGTCAAGACCGCGGACATCTTGCGCTCGCTGACCGGGTAGGTCGAGAGCGTCACGGTACCGCGGCCCTGGTTGGGGTGCTCGTACTGGATCACGCGGGCGATGGAGACCTTGTGCTTCGAGAAGATGCGATAGATGCCTTCGGAGACGCCGGCCTTGTCGAGCAGCGAGAGGCGCAGGTAGAAGGGGGAGACGATCTCGTCGATCGAGGCCATGCGCAGGGCGCGGCCGGCCTGCTCGCGGGCGGCGAGGGCGTCGGGCGAAAGCGCCTGCGGGATCGCGCCGGTGAGGGCGGCGATGGCGTCGACGATGTCGCCGATGACGGCCGAGGCGGTGGCGTCGCCGCCGGCGCCGCGGCCGGTGAGCGTGGTGGCGCCGACGACGTCGCCCCGGAGGGTGATGCCGTTGTTGACGCCGGAGACGCGCGCGAGGATGTCGCGGTTGGGGACCAGGGAAGGGTACACGCCGACGGTCATCCAGTTCGCCTTGAAGTCGCGACGGATGACGGCGAGGTGCTTGAGCGCGAAGCCGAAGCGGCGGGCGAAATCGATGTCGGCCGGGCCGATCTTGCGGATGCCTTCCACGAGCGTGCGCGAAGGCGGCGCCCACTTGCCGTGCGCGAGCCAGGCGAGGATGGAGGCCTTGTGGAAGGCGTCGATGCCGTCGACGTCGAGCGTCGGGTCGGCTTCGGCGTAACCGAGCTCCTGGGCTTCCTTGAGGGCGTCGGCGAAGGAGAGGCCGTCCTCGCCCATCCGGGTGAGGATGTGGTTGCAGGTGCCGTTGAGGATGCCGACGATCAGCTCGAAGCGGTTGGCGACGAGGCCTTCGCGGATGGCCTTGATGATGGGGATGCCGCCGGCGACGCTGGCTTCGAAGAGGAACTGGCCGCCATGCCGGCGGACGGCCTGGAAGATCTCCGGGCCGTGCTCGCAGAGCAGGGCCTTGTTGGCGGAGACGACGACCTTGCCGAGCCGGAGGGCGCGCAGGGTGAGCTCGCGGGCCTTGGTGGTGCCGCCGATCAGCTCGCAGACCACGTGGACCTTGGGGTCGTCGATGATCTCGTGGGGGTCCTTCGTCAGCTTCGCGGCCGGGATCCTGACCGCGCGCTTCTTCTTCAGGTCGCGGACGGAAGCCTGGCGGAGGTCGAGCTTCACGCCGAGGCGCGACTCGAGGTCCGCCTGCTTCTCGCGCAGGTGCTTCCAGACGCCTTGGCCGACGGTGCCGAAGCCGAGGATGCCGATGCCGATGGTGCGAGGGGCGGTCATTGCGAAAAGGTCAGGCTTGCTTGACGAAGCGGTTCTCGGTGCCGGCGAGCAGGCGGCCGATGTTGGAACGGTGCGTCCAGACGTTGAAGGCGGCGATGGCGGCGGCGAACCAGAACTGGGCCTGACCGAACTTCAGCGAAGTGAAGAGGGGCAGGAGCCAGCAGGAAAGAGGCAGCGAGACGCCCAGGGCGATCGAAGCCAGGGAGACATAGCGCGAGAGCACGAACACCAGTCCCCAGATCGCGGCGCCGATGAGGATCGGGACGGGCAGCAGCACGAGCAGCCCGCCGATGGTGGAAGCGACGCCCTTGCCGCCCTTGAACTTCAGGAAGCAGGAGAAGCAGTGGCCGAGCAGCGTGCCGACGAAGCCGGCGACGCAGACCACGAAGAGCAGGTCGTCGCCCGTGCCTTTGGTTTCGACGCGGAGCAGCAGGTGGGGCAGGCCGGCGCCGACGAAGCCCTTGAGGGCGTCGAGGGCGAAGACGAGGTTGCCCGGGCCTTTGCCGAGCACGCGCTTGACGTTGGTCGCGCCGGGATTGCCGGAGCCTTCCTTCAGGATGTCGACGCCATGCTTCTTCGCCACGAGCACGGCGAAGTTGACGGAACCGATGAGGTAGCCGAGCAGGGCGAAGATTCCGATGGCCGCGAACATCGCTTAGGCTTCGATCAGCTTGGCGCTGACGATCGCCGGATTGCGCAGGATCTCGGCGATGGCGGCGGCGTTCGGAGCGGTGTCGAGCTGGTAGACGGCGAGGGCGTTGGCGCCGCCGGTGCGGCTGAGCGCCATGTTGGCGATGTTCACGCGTTCCTTGGCGAGCAGGGTGCCGAGGGCGCCGATGATGCCGGGCTGGTCCTGGTTCTCGATCAGGAGCAGCTTGCCTTCGGGGATGAACTCGAGGGTGCGGCCGTTGATCGACACGATGCGCGGGGACTGGGCCTTGCCGATGACCGTGCCGGCGACGGAGACGGACTTGCCGCCCGCGAGCATGGCCTCGACGAGGATGAGTTCCTTGTAATCGGCTTCGGCGGAGGACCGGACGGTCTGGACCTCGACGCCGAGGGCCTTGAGCTTGCCGGGGGCGTTGACGTCGGTGACGCCTTCGACGATGCCGCGGAGGTAGCCGCGCTGGATGGCGCGGGCGATGGCGTTGGCGCCCTGGTCGGAGCCGGTGCCGAAGGTGGTCAGGCGGAGCGATTCGATGCGGCCGGGGGCGGCCAGCTGGCGGGCGATGGAGCCGAGCTTCTGCGCGAGGGCGAGGAACGGCTTGATTGCGGCGAGCGTCTGGGAGTCGACCGAGGGCAGGTTGACCGCGTTCGCGGGCGAGCCGCCGCCGAGGACGGTGATCGCGGCTTCGGCCACCTCGACGCCGACGTTCTCCTGGGCTTCGGCGGTGGAGGCGCCGAGGTGCGGGGAGAGGTGGGCCTTCGGGAGGGAGCGGAGCGGGTGGTCCTTGGCGAGGGGTTCCTCGACGAACACGTCGAAGCCGCAGCCGCCGCACTTGCCGGACTTCAGGGCTTCGGCGAGCGCGGCCTCGTCGACGATGCCGCCGCGGGCGCAGTTCACGATCTTCACGCCCTTCTTCATCTTGGCGAAGGCGGCTTCGTCGACCATGCCTTCGGTCGCGCCCTGCTTGCCCTTCTCGATGAGCGGCATGTGGACGGTGATGTAGTCGGAGAGGGCGAAGACCTCGTCGAGGGTCGCGATGGCGACGCCGAGGGCCTTGGCGCGGGCTTCCGTGAGGTACGGATCGTAGGCGAGGACCTTCATGCCGAAGGCGAGGGCGCGCTTGGAGACTTCCGCGCCGATGCGGCCGAGGCCGAGCACGCCGAGGGTCTTGCCGAAGAGCTCGGAGCCCGAGAGGGTCTTGCGGTCCCACTTGCCTTCGCGCATGGACTGGACGGCCTCGGGTACCGGGCGGGCGAGGGAGAGGAGGTGGGTGAAGGTGAGCTCGGCGGTCGCGACCGTGTTGCCCGAGGGGGTGTTCATCACGATCACGCCACGCTCGGTGGCGGCTTCGACATCGATGTTGTCCACGCCGACGCCGGCCCGGCCGACGCAGACGAGGCGCTGGGCGGCGGCGAGGACCTCGCGGGTGATCTGGGTCTCGGAGCGGACCAGGATGGCGTCCACGTCCGCGACGAGGCTCAGGACCTGCTCGGGGGTGGAGCCGTAGGCTTCGACGACCTCGAAGCCGGGCTGGGCTTTGAGGAGGGCGACTCCGGTGGGCGAGATCTTGTCGGCGACGAGTACCTTGGGCATGGCGATGAGGTGTAAAAGTTTGCGGTGAGTCATAAATGCCCGCCCAAGGCAAAGGCAAGCACCTACCCCCGCGCGGCTGTCATAACGGGCTCAGAGCCGGCGATGGGCATAATCCGCCAATTCGTAACAATCCGGGCTCATTTCTTCCAGAAAACGGCAGGGATCCAACGGGCGGTAGCCTTCGCCGGAGACCGCGAAGCGGGGGGCGAAAAGGAACAGCATGTTCTCGGCCCGGGTGCAGGCGACGTAGAACAACCGGCGCTCTTCCTCGACGTCGCCCTCGTCGATGGCGCGGGTCAGCGGAAGCAGTCCGTCGGCGCAGCCCAGCAGGAAGACGATCGGGAACTCCAGGCCCTTGGACTGATGGATGGTCGTGAGGCGGAGCATGTCCTCCTCCGGTTCGGCTTTCTTGTCGGAGGATTCGCCGTTGAGCAACGCCACCTGGGCGACGAGGTCGCCGACGTCGTCGAACTTCGAGGCGAACCCGATGAGGCCCTGGAGGTCCTGTTCGCGGTCCTTCCAGTCCGGGAAGATCGTCTTGATGAAGCCTCCGTACCAGCCCTCGATGCAGACGCGGACGGTCTCGGCGGGCGTCCGGGCGACCTTCGCGGAGTTCGCGTCGGAAGCCGCGACGAAGAGGTCGGGCGCGGGGGCCGCGGGGCCGGGCTTGGCCTTGGCGGCCTCGAGCCCTTCGAGCATGTCCTCGAGCGTGATGGTCAGGTCGTTGAAGTCGTCCTTCGCCGATTCCGGCACGCGCTTCAGCACGGCGTCGGCGCGGAGCGCGCGGACCAGGCCGCGTCCCTGGGCTTCGTCGGTCTCGCGGGCGGCCTTGCTGATCTTCTCGGCGGCGACCGGTCCGACCTTCGGCAGCAGGCAGAGCAGGCGGGCGAGGGCGACCTGGTCGCGCGGGTTGTGGACGAAGCGCAGGTGCGCGAGGACGTCCTTCACGTGGGCGAGGTCGAAGAACTTGTGGCCGCTGGTGATGACGAACGGCACGCCCATGGCGTTGAGCTCCATCTGCAGCTCGAGCGACTGGTAATGCGCGCGGTAGAGCACGTGCATGTCCTGCAGGGCGTGGCCTTCATGGTGCAGCTGCATGATCTTGCGGACCACGAGCTTGGCCTGCTGCGAGGTGTCGCCGACGGTGAAGACGGTGGGCTGCGGGCCGCGCGGGCGGACGGCCTTCAGGCGTCGGTCGAAGCCCTCGATGCGCGGACGGTGGCGGAGGATCTCGTTGGCGAAGGCCAGGATCTCCGGCGTCGAGCGGTAGTTGGTGTCGATCGTGTGGATCAGCGTGCCCGGGTGGCGCTCCGGGAAGGCCACGATGTTCTCCCAGTCCGCGCCGCGCCAGGTGTAGATGCACTGCGCGTCGTCGCCGACGGCCATGATCTGGTGCTCGCTGGCGAGCAGGTCGATGATGCGGCTCTGCAGGCGGTTCGTGTCCTGGAACTCGTCCACGAGGATGTGGCGGAAGCGCTGGCGGTAGTGGGCGAGCGCGGCCGGGTCGTTCTCGAGCACGTGCAGCCACAGGCTCAGCAGGTCGTCGAAATCGCAGAGGTTGCGCTCCTTCTTCGCGGCCTCGTAGCTCGCGCAGAACTGCATGAGCTTCTCGGGGCCGCCCTTCATCCAGTCGAGGCGTTCGGCGAAGACGTCCGCCAGGGGGCGGAGGGTGTTGCGCGCGTGCGAATAGGCGTCGAGGATGACGGAAGCCTTGGGGTTCGTCTTGTCCTTGATGAACGCGCCGTCGAGCGACTTCACGATCTCGGAGAAGAGCTGCTCGGATTCCTTCTGGTCGAGGATGGTGAAGTCCGGCGAGCGCGCGGCGACGGCCGCGTTGCGCCGCAGGATGCGCTGGCCGATGGAGTGGAAGGTGCCGCCCCAGAACTGGCCGCGCGGGACGCC
>CAZXSI010000037.1:0-13578 GCA_964643215.1 uncultured Klebsiella sp.
CCAAGATGGGCCCGCGCTACCTCGAGCAGCTCAAGGCCTGCCGCGAGTCCTGCGCGCGCAACGTGACCGGCAACCTCTTCGACCGCCACATCAAGCCGCTCTTCCTGTGAGCGGCGGGCCCACGACGGGCCGCGGCCCCGCGCTGATCACCTGCCTGCTCGGCGGATTCATCGCCTTCGCCCTCGCGTTGGCCGGGCTCGTCCCGGAGGGCGATTTCTCCGTCCGGGAACCGCTGGACCTCGTCAAGCTGCTCTTCCTTTTCGCGCCGGCTATCCCGTTCCTCCTGCTCGCCGGCGTCGCGGCGTTCCTGACGGACCGCGTCCTCCTGACCGGAACGATCGTCATCGCCGTCCTCCTCATCCTGAGCTGCGGCTGCTATCTGGCGGCGCAGGCCGAGCAGCGGGTCCGGCCCGACGATTCGATGCATGCCTTGACCTACCTCGTCATCCCGTTCTTGCAGACGCCTGCCATGCTCGCGACCTTCGGCCTCTTGGCGCTCTGGCGGTCCTGGCGCAAGCGCGGGAACTGAGCCGCTACCGATGGCTTCGCCTCTACCGCTTGCGACGGGAGAGGACCACGCCGAGGGCGAACAGGAAAGCCAGGGTCGGGACGATCACCATATGCTGCAGAGCGGGGACGAAGATCATCGCGATGGCGTCCTGGGCGTCGGGCTTCGTCGTGAAGTGGAACGTCAGCTCAGCGTAGAGCCAGGAGCCCCAAAGACCGGCGAGGATCGTGAGCGTCAGGGCGCCTTTGAAGACAAGGGGAAAGCGCCCGTAGCGGGCCGCCGCCGCGAGCAGCGCGTAAGGCGAGAGCAGCCAGAGCGCCCAGCCCAGCAGGAACGGCGAGAGCCGCTTATCGGGGTCCGCCCCATGGAAAAGGAATCCTAGGCCGATGAGGCCGAAGAGGCAGCCCAGCCAGAAGGTCAGCCGCGTCGGAGTCATCGCTTATTTCTTCGCCGCGAAGTCGCGGGCGTACGCCTCGGCGAAGTAGCTGAGGATCACGTCGGCGCCGGCGCGGCGGATGGCGAGGAGCGACTCGTCCCGCGTCGCGCGGAGGTCGAGCCAGCCTTTTTCGGCGGCGGCGTGCAGCTGGGCGTATTCGCCCGAGACCTGGTAGGCGGCGATCGGCAGGTTCGTCGACTCGCGCAGGTCGCGGATGATGTCGAGGTAGGCGCCCGCGGGCTTCACCATCAGGAGGTCGGCGCCTTCTTCCGCGTCGAGGTTCGCCTCGCGGGCGGCCTCGCGGCGGTTGGCCGGGTTCATCTGGTAGGTGGCCTTGGAGATGGGGGCTTCGCCGGCCTTGCGGGCGCTGCCCACGGCGTCGCGGAACGGGCCGTAGAAGGCCGAGGCGAACTTGGCGGAGTAGGCGAGGATGCCGGTGCCGGTATGGCCGGAAGCATCGAGGGCCTTGCGGATGGCCTTCACGCGTCCGTCCATCATGTCGGACGGCGCGACGAAGTCGGCGCCGGCCTGGGCGGTGAAGAGCGACATCTTCACGAGCGCTTCGACGGTGCGGTCATTGTCCACGTCGGTGCCGGCGGCGTTGAGGATGCCGTCGTGGCCGTGCGTGGTGTAAGGGTCGAGGGCGATGTCGGCGAAGATCACCGTGCCGGGCGACTTCGCCTTCACTTCGCGGATCGCGCGGTAGGCGAGGTTCGACGGGTTGAGGGCTTCGGCGCCTTCGGCGGTCTTGCGGGCCGGGTCGACCTTCGGGAAGAGGGCCACGCCGTGGATGCCGAGGGCGAGGAGTTCGGCGCACTTGGCGCCGAGCTGGGCGAGCGGGATGCGGCTGACGCCGGGGAGGGAGCCGACGGGCTCGGCGACGTCGCCTTCGGTGACGAAGAGCGGCTGGATCAGGTGGCGGGGTTCGACGACCGTTTCGCCGAGCATGGCACGGATGCCGGCCGAAGCACGGAGCCGGCGGAGGCGAACGGACTGGTCGAGGGGGGCCGACATCGGAGGGTTGAGATAGCGGTCGGGGTGGGGAAGGGCAACGGCGAAGCCAAGCGGGGCGACGCCCGGTGGGACACTTTGTCATCCTGACCCGATTGGGACAGGGACAGTGCGTCGGCATACCTTCGAAAACCTGAATAAAAGCGGGAATTTCCCTTGGCACACGCCCTGCCAATAAGGGGGCATACCCATCTACCAAAACAACACATGAGTAAAATCATCGGCATCGACCTCGGCACCACCAACTCCTGCATGGCCGTCCTGGAAGCAGGCGAGTCCGTCGTCATCTCCAACTCGGAAGGCGCGCGCACCACGCCCTCCATCGTCGCGTTCACCAAGAACGGCGACATCCTGGTCGGTCAGGCCGCCAAGCGCCAGGCCGTCACCAACCCGAAGAACACGATCTTCTCCGCGAAGCGCCTCATCGGCCGCAAGTTCTCGGAAGTGAAGGGCATCGCCTCGAAGCTCCCCTACAAGGTCGTCGAGGGCAAGAACGGCGACGCCGCCATCGAATGCGAAGTCGACGGCAAGCCCCGTATCTTCGCCCCGGAGGAAATCTCCGCCAAGGTCCTCGCTAAGCTCAAGGCCGACGCCGAAGCCTACCTCGGCGAGAAGGTCACGCAGGCCGTGATCACCGTCCCCGCCTACTTCAACGACTCGCAGCGCCAGGCCACCAAGGACGCCGGCACGATCGCGGGCCTCGAAGTGCTCCGCATCGTCAACGAGCCCACCGCGGCCTCCCTCGCCTACGGCCTCGACAAGAAGGGCGACGAGAAGATCGCGGTCTATGACCTCGGTGGCGGCACCTTCGACGTCTCGGTCCTCGAGATCGGCGGCGGCGTCTTCGAAGTGAAGGCGACCAACGGCGACACCGAGCTCGGCGGCGACAACTGGGACGAACGCATCATCCAGTGGCTCATCGACGGCTTCAAGACGGAGTCCGGCATCGACCTCTCCAAGGACGCCATGGCCCGCCAGCGCCTCAAGGAGGAAGCCGAGAAGGCCAAGATCGCCCTCTCGTCCTCGAACTCCGTGGACATCAACCTGCCGTTCATCACCGCCGACGCCTCCGGCCCGAAGCACCTGAACGTCACGCTCACCCGCGCCCAGATGGAGAAGGTCTGCGACGACCTCTCCGAGCGCACCCGCAAGCCCTTCGAGTCCTGCCTCAAGGACGCCGACCTCAAGATGGCCCAGGTCGACGAGCTCGTCCTCGTCGGCGGCATGACCCGCATGCCCAAGATCATCGAGATCGCCCGCAGCCTCGCCGGCAAGGAGCCCCATAAGGGCGTCAACCCGGACGAAGTCGTCGCCATCGGCGCCGCCATCCAGGCCGGCGTGCTCAAGGGCGACGTGAAGGACGTCCTCCTCCTCGACGTGACCCCGCTCACCCTCTCCATCGAGACCATGGGCAGCGTCGCCACGCCGATGATCGAGCGCAACACGACCATCCCGACCAAGAAGTCGCAGGTCTTCTCCACCGCCGCCGACAACCAGCCGGCCGTCGACATCGTCATCGTCCAGGGCGAACGCCCGATGGCGAAGGACAACAAGCAGCTCGGCACGTTCAAGCTCGACGGCATCAAGCCGGCGCGCCGCGGCGAACCGCAGATCGAGGTGACCTTCGACATCGACGCCAACGGCATCCTGCACGTCTCGGCCGTCGACAAGGGTTCGGGCAAGGAGCAGAAGATCTCCATCACGGGCTCCTCGGGTCTCTCCAAGGAAGAAGTCGAGAAGCTGCGCAAGGAAGCCGAACTCCATGCCGAAGAGGACAAGAAGGTCCGCGAGCTCGCCGAAGCCCGCAACCGCCTCGACGCCGGCGTCTTCACCGCCGAGAAGTTCCTCGCCGACAACGGCGAGAAGATGCCCGCCGAAGCCAAGACCGCCGCGGAAGCCGCGCTCAAGGAAGCCCAGGAAGCCCTCAAGAAGACCGACGCCACCGCCGAGGACTTCGAGAAGGCCGCCACGGCCCTCCAGACCGCGCTGATGGCCGCCGCCCAGTCCGTTCCGCCCGCTTCCGGCGAACAGCCGCAGGCCGACGCCGGTCCCGCCCCCGAAGGCAAGAAGAAGGCCAAGGACGGCAAGGTGGTCGACGGCGACTTCGAGGTCGTCGACGACGGCAAGAAGTGAGCGACGCGCAGCGTCGTAGGGATAGGGCCTGGGATAGGGCCAGTTGAAGTGAAACAATCAAAGGGCCGGAGTCGCGAGACTCCGGCCCTTTTTGTCGATGGACTCCGGTCGGCTTACGCCAGTTCGAAGCCCTTGATGCTGCGGCCGTTGCTGCTACCGAATTTCTCGAGGCCGACATCCATGCGGTGGGCGATCTGGACGAAGAGGTTGGCGAAGCGGGCGTTATCGTTGCCCTTGCCGCCCGCGACGACGTGCGCGCCGTGGCGGAAGCCTCCGCCGGCCACGATCAGCGGAAGGTCGCGCGTGCTGTGGGCGCTGGCGTTGCCGAGGTTGCTGCCGGCCATGACGATCGTGTGGTCGAGCAGGGTCCCGCGGCCTTCCTTGACGCCTTTGAGCAGGCCGAGGAGGCGGGCTATCTCGTTGAATTCCGCGCGCTCGATGATGCGCAGCTCCTCGATCTTGGCCTCGTCCTGCCCGTGGTGGGAAAGGTTATGCCAATCCTGGCTGACGCCGTCGATCTTGGGCGTGGCGTTCATGCCTCCGGCGCTGTAGGTGATGAAGCGCGTCGAATCGGTCTGGAAGGCCAGCGTGATCATCTCATGCATCAGGCGGGTCTTCGCGATGATGTCCGTGCGATCCGCGACATCCTTCGGCGCGACGGCGTCGACCTTCGGCTTCGGACGGGTGGCCCAGGCGGAAGACGAGAGCAGGCGTGCCTCGAGTTCGCGGACGCTCGTGAAGTATTGGTCGACCTTCTCCTTATCGCGCGGTCCGAGGTTGGCGTTCAATTTGCGGGCTTCTTCGCCGATGGTGTCGAGGATGCTGCGTCCGCGGCGAAGGTCGGCGAGCTGGCGTTTCACTTCGCCGGGGCTGCCTTCGACGAAGAGCAGTTGGAAGACCTTCGAGGGGGAAGGTTCCGCCGGCAGGCAGACCCCGTTCATCGTCCACGACATCGAGGCATGGTTGCCGGCGGAAAGGACAAGGGACGAGAACCGGGTGTCTGGGTTCAGCTTCTGGACCAGGAGCTGGTCCAGCGAGATCGTGTTCCGGAAGCCCGGCAGGCCCGGGTGTTTGGCCGAGGTCAGCCAGGTGAGCTCCGAGGTGTGCCCGTCGGAGCCGTTCTGCTCCTCGTGTGAGATGCCCGAGAAGACCGTGAAGTCTTCACGATGAGCCTGCAACGGCTCGAGGTAATACGAAGGCGTATAGCCGCGGCCTTCTTCCTTCGGCACGAGCAGCGGCACGTGGAAGCCGAGGCTGTAGTTCATCGCGAGGAAGCGGCGGGGCTGCGTGGTGGCGGCGCGGGATTCCGCGGCGTTGGCGAAGCTGGGGACCATGGCCTCGAGCCACGGCAGCGTCAGGAGCAGGCCGGCGCTACGGAGGAACGCCCGTCGGTCGAGGCGCGTCTTGGTGGCGATGTGCGGGGCGTTCATTTGGTCAGGAAGAGGTCGCTCTGGACGAGGTTGTGGAGGAGGTCGCGCAAGCCGTTGCCGCGCGTGAAGGTCTCATGGGCGATGCGACGCAGTTCCTCGCGATCGGAGAAGCCCATGGCGCGGCCGCTGCCGTAGGCGGCGAGTTTGCGGGTGAGCGCCAACGTGAAGGCCTCGGGGTCGGCGAGCAGCACCTTCTGCTTGAACTCGGAGAGGTCAGCGAAGGCCTTGCCGTCTTCGGTCACGCCGGAGGCGTCGACGGGAGGGCCGACGCGCCATTGGACGCGCTTGAGGTTGGGCGGCGACTTGAACTGCCGCCCAAGGCTGCGGTAGTGCGTCTGCCAGCCGCCGGCGACGTCATAGCTCTCGAGGGCGAAGCCGGGCGGGTCGATCTTGGCGTGGCAGGAATTGCAGCTCTCGGTGGAGCGGTGCTTTTCGAGCATCTGGCGGAGGGTGGTCGCGCCACGGATATCAGGTTCGACCCCGGGCGTGCCGGGCGGTGGCGGGGAAGGCGGCGTGCCGAGGATGCGGTCGAGCACCCAGGCCCCGCGGACGACGGGGGAGGTGTTGTTGCCGTTGGCGGAGACCTTGAGGACGCTGGCGTGCGTCAGCAGGCCGCCGCGGTGGTCTTCGGGCTTGAGCGCGACCTTGCGGAAGGCGACCCCTTCGACCCCGGCGATGCCGTAGTGGCGGGCGAGACGATTGTTCAGCATTGTCCAGTCGGAATCCAGGAAGTCGGTGACGCTGAGGTTCTTCGTCAGGACTTCGGAGAAGAACGTGCGGGTCTCGTCGAGCATGGCTGCCTTGAGGGCGTCGTCATACTCAGGGTAGAGCTGCTTGTCCGGCGTGGTGGCGTCGATGTTGCGCAGCGAGAGCCACTGGTCCGTGAAGTCGCGGACGAAGCGCCGGGCGCGGGGGTCGTCGAGCAGGCGATCGGTCTGCGCGCGCAGGGTGGCGGGTTTGAGCAGGTTGCCGCTCGCGGCGTGACGGCGGAGTTCCTCGTCGGGCGCGGTGCCCCAGAACATGTAGCTTAGGCGGCAGGCCACGGCCCAGGCGTCCAGCCGGCCGGGCTGCTCGTGGAAGTAAAGGTTCGCGGGCGAGCAGAGGACCGCGGTGTAAGCGGTCAGCAAGGCTTCCTCGAAGTTTGTGCCGTCCTTCAGTTCGGCTTCGAACAGGCGAACATAAGGATCGGCCTGGGTCGGAGTGGCCTGGGCGCGGACGACTTTGGCGACGAAATCCTTGATCAGCTTCGGGCCGTCGATGGAAGGTTGGGCGCTGGTGATTTCGTACATCTGCTGGGTGCGGCGCTTCTCGTATTTCATCCGCCTGGCAGCTTCGGCGGTCGGGGCGTTGGGCAGCTCTCCGAACATGAGCTTATGGCCGAGGCCGGGCCATTGCGGCAGCAGCGGGCCTTCGACGCGCATCGGTTTCATCGCTAGGCCGGGGCCGGGGTACTTGGACGGACCTACTTTCTGGTTCAGGTTATAGTCGAAAGCCCGGAGGTCGGGAAAGAGGCGGACCTTGTCGCGCGCCTTGAGCTGGATCTCGAGCTTCACCTCGCCGCCGGTCGGAGGGAATTCCTGCACGCTTTGCAGCCTCGTCGGGCTCCCCGTGAAGAACGGTCCCGAGAAAATCGTGACCATGATGGGCTTGTCGCTTTGATAGGCGCGACCTTGGAGGGTGATGCGGTAATTGCCAGGGACCGGCGCCTCGAATTCCGCCATGAGCGCGGGGTAGGTGGCTTCGTTGAAGGTCACGACGCTGCCGTCCGCGAGCTTATGCCAGCTCTTTCCGATGTGCGTAGCGTTGCGGCCGGCGTCGAAGGCGATGGTCTGGTCGAGCCTGGCCGGCGCCTCGCCCTTGTTCATCGCGGCGTTGAGCGCCTGGCGGGCGGCGTCCATGGCGCGTTGCAGGTGTACCGAGGAGAGGTCCAACGCCTCCCCGACCTTGTCGAAGCCCTGGGCGCGGCCGTCTTCGGGCAGCATCGGGGCGAGTTCCTCGTTGATCCCGAGCAGGTCGTTCAATGTCTGCTCGAATTCGTTGCGATTCAGGCGCCGCAGGACCGTGGCCTTGTTCGCGCGATCGGCGGTCACGAGGCTCGTGGCCAAGGCTTTGGTGAAGACCGCCTTCTCGCCGGCCTCGGGGCGGGCTTTCTTCTTGGGCGGCATCTCGCCTTGGTCGACGCGGTCGAAGATGCGTACCCACTTCGCCAAGGTATCGGGCTGGCCGAGGTCGGCGGGGAGTTTGCCGAAATCGAGTCCACCCTTGGCGTCCTCGGCGTCATGGCAGTCGACGCAGTGTTTCTCGATGAAAGGACGGAGGTCCTTGGGCGTTTCGGCGCAGAGCAGGACGGTCCCGAGAAGCCAGGGGAAGATGAGGCGGGGAAGGGCGGAGCTTCGGCGCATCGGGGGTAGGCGCAGGCTAGGCCAAGGCTGGTGGTTGAACAGGCTTTTGTGGGGATGGGCGGCCCGAGTTGCCCGGTCTGACTCAACCCTTGCCCCGAGCCGCGGTTTCTTCATCTGATTGGCCCGTGAATACCTCGGAGCAGCTTTTCCAACGCGCCCTCTCGATGATCCCGGGCGGCGTCAATTCCCCGGTCCGGGCTTTTCGCTCGGTCGGCGGCACGCCTTTCTTCACCAAGTCGGCCAACGGCGCCCGTCTGACGACCGCCGACGGCCAGGAGCTGGTGGACTTCGTCCTGACCTGGGGTCCGGCCATCCACGGCCATAACGACCCGGACATCCGCGCGGCGATCCGCGAGGCCCTCGACCGCGGCACGAGCTTCGGCACCCCGAACCCTCTCGAGGTCGAGATGGCCGAGCTGATCCTGTCCTGCGTCCCGGCGGTGAAGAAGGTCCGCATGACCAACAGCGGCACCGAGGCCACGATGTCCGCCATCCGCCTCGCCCGCGGCTACACCGGTCGGAACAAGATCATCAAGTTCTCGGGCTGCTACCACGGCCACGTCGACTCGCTCCTCGTGAAGGCCGGCTCCGGCGCGCTCACGCAGGGCAACCCCGACTCCGCCGGCGTCACGCCCGGCACCGCGGCCGACACGCTCGTCGCGGAATATAATAATCTCCCGGCGCTCTCCGCGCTCTTCGACGCCAACGCCGGCCAAATCGCCGGCCTGATCGTCGAGCCGTTCCCGGCCAATGTCGGCCTGATCCTCCCCGACGCCGGTTTCCTCGCCGGTCTCCGCGAACTCTGCACCAAGCACGGCACGGTCCTCATCTTCGACGAAGTGATGACGGGCTTCCGTCTCTCCCTCGCGGGCACCCAGGGCCTGCATGACGTCGTCCCGGATCTGGTCTGCATGGGCAAGATCATCGGCGGCGGCCTCCCGGTCGGCGCCTTCGGCGGTAAGGTCGAGATCATGGACAAACTCGCCCCGCTCGGCCCGGTCTACCAGGCCGGCACGCTCTCGGGCAATCCGCTCGCCATGGCCGCCGGCCTCGCCGCGGTCCGTAAGCTGAAGGCGCAGGACCCTTACGCGCGTCTCGACGTCCTCGGCCGTCGCGTCCGTGACACGCTGCTCGCCGCCGCGCAGGCCAAGGGCATCCCGTTGCAGGTCCCGCAGGTCGGCTCGATGTTCTCGCTCTATTTCAACACGCAGAAGGTCCGTAACTACGACCAGGCCGTCGCCTCCAACGGCGACCTGTATCGTAAGGTCTTCCGCACCGCGCTCGACAAGGGCGTGTACCTCGCGCCTTCGCCTTACGAGACCGCCTTCATCTCCACCGCCCATGAGGGCAAGGACATCGACAAGGCCTGCGAAGTCCTCGACGCCGCCGTGCGCGCCCTCTGACCATGCCTAAACTCGCTTTCATCGGTTCCGGACGCATGGCAGGCGCCATGGTGCAGGGCCTTCTCCGTTCGGGCGCGTGCGCTCCGTCCGACATCACCGTCATCGGCGGCGACGATTCGACGGCCGCCGACCTTTCCAAGGCCACCGGCGTCCGCGTGGCCGCGACGCCGGCCGACCTCCTCGCCGGCGCCGACGCCGTCGTGCTCGCGTGCAAGCCGCAGCAGTTCGCGGGGCTCGACAAGGCCTACGCCTCGCTCGCGCAAGGCAAGCTCGTGCTCTCCATCCTCGCCGGCACGCGGCTGGCCACCATCGGTGCGTTCTTCGCCTCCGCCCGTAATATCGCCCGCGCCATGCCCAATACCCCTGGCGCGGTCGGGCAGGGCATCAGCGCCCGTTGTTCCGCGACCCCGCTCGCGGCCGCCGACGCCCAGATCGTCGACTCGATCCTCTCCGGTCTCGGTCCGGTGATCGAGCTACCCGAGTCCATGTTCGACGCCGTCACCGCCGTCTCTGGCAGCGGCCCCGGTTTCTTCTTCGAATACGTCGCCGCCTATGAAGAGGCCGCCGTCGCCTTGGGCTTCACGCCCGAGCAGGCCAAGCTCCTTGTCCGTCAGACCTTCTCCGGTTCGCTCGCGCTCCTCGCCGCCACCGGCGAGACGCCGGTGAACCTGCGCATCCAGGTGACCTCGCCCGGCGGCACGACCAAGGCCGGCCTCGACGCGCTGGAAGCCGGCAAGTTCCGCGCCATCGTCGCCTCCGCCCTCATCGCCGCCAAGCACCGCGGCGAAGAATTGGGGAAGAAGTGAGCGGACTTACTTCCCCGGCTGGGTGAAGGGCGGGAGTTCGAACTTCACGGGGCTCGGGCCGACGCGCGGGTCTTCGACCTGCTTGAGCGTCGTCAGGAGCTGCGCGGACATCTGCTTGAGCGTGGCGGCGTAGGCCGGATCGGCGGCGACGTTCTTGATCTGGTCCGGATCCTTGGCGAGGTCGTAGAGTTCCTCCGCGGGGCGTTTGCCGAAGGCATGGTCGAAGACCCATTTGTACTCCGGGTCGTCGAAGTGATGCACCACCCAGGCCTTGGTCGGGCTGGCGTCCATGTCGGCGAAGGCGGCATAGGTCGACTTCTCGAGTTCTTCGAACTTCGGCAGGTCGGCGCGGGAGGTGAACTTCGGGCTACCCAGCGGCCAGCGGTCCGGGGCGAAGTTGCGGACGTAGAGGAATTCCTTGGTGCGCAGCGCGCGGTGCGGGTAAGGCAGGTTGTCTTCGCGGGCGGAGCCCACGTGGCGTTCGCGTCCGGTGATCACCCAGGAGCGGGAGGCGTCGATCTGGCCGGCTTGGGCGGACTTCAGGAGCGGGACGATGCTGCGGCCGGTCATGACGGCGGGCGGCGTGACGCCGCCGAGCTCGAGGAACGTCGGGGCGAGGTCCATCAGGTTCACGAAGTCGTCGATGACGCGGCCTGATTTCACGCCCGGGCCGCGGACGATCAGGGCCACGTTGGTACCGTGGTCGAAGAGGTTGCACTTGCCCGCGGGGACGCCGGGCATGCCGTGGTCGCCGCTGATGACGAAGATCGTCTTGTCGAGTTCGCCGCGTTGCTCGAGTTCGGCGATGAGCACGCCGATGCCCGCATCCCAAGCCTGCGCTTCACCCATGTAGTCCGCGACGTCGTCCCGGATCTCCGGGACGTCGGGCAGGAAGGCCGGCAGCTTGCCCTTGAGGTCGTCCGGGTTGATGCCCCAGAGGTTCACGCCGCTATGCTTCTCATAGGTGCGATGGGTGAGCGTCGGGCCGAACCAGTAGCAGAACGGCTTGCCGTCCTTGCGGTCGGCGAGGAAGGCCTGGAAGTTGCCGCGGACCTCGGCGAGCAGCTTCGCCTTCGCGTCGGCGAAGCTCGCGCCGGCCTTGACCATCTCCGTGGCGTTCTCGGAGAAGTTGTTATACCGTCCGCCCGACTTCTGGTAGGCGTATTTCTGGCCGCCGTACGGGGCGTCGGCGGGCGTGCCCGGGCTCCAGACCTTGAAGCTCTTGCCGATGTGGTAGCCCGCGTCGCGGAGCATCAGCGGGTAGGTCGGGATCGAGGCATCCCACTTCGCGCCGTTGAGGATCGCGCCCAGGTGGGTGCGGAAGAAGTACTGGCCCGAGAGCAGCGAGCTGCGGCAGGGGGTGCAGCTCGGGGCGGTCACGAAGGCGTGGCGGAAGATCGCGCCTTCTCCGGCGATGCGGTCGATGTTCGGGGTCTTGATGACCTGATTGAGGCTCGGGCGCTTATCGATCTTCGCGTAGGCGCCGGCGTAGCGGCCCCAGTCGTCGGCGAAGCAGAAGACGATGTTCGGGCGTTCGGCGTCGGCGGCGAAGGCCGACGCGGCGAAGAGGCTCAGGAGCAGGGCAGGGAGTCGCATCGGATTATTTCAGCGGCGCTTTCTCGAAGTCGTCCTTCTTGACCCACGGCGCGTCGAGAAGCTCGCCTCCCATGTAGCGTTCGTAGAATCGGAGTTTCTTCTTATCGGCGGAAGGATGGGCCTCGTATTCGGCGCCGCGGCCGACCGCGCGGAGGTCGCCGGCGGCCTTCAGTTCGGCCCATAGCTGCGTGCGAAGTTTCTCGAGGTCGGCGACGCGCGTCTGGGCGAGGTTCTTCACGCAGTCCACGTCGGTGTTAAGGTCGTAGAGTTCCTGGCCGGGACGCATGCCGAAGCAGAGTTCCCAGAAGGGGTCGGAGCCTTTTTCCCGGCGGGCGTGGAGGATGAACGATTTCGTCGGGCTCGCGTCGGTGTCGAGGTAGCCCGTCTCCGGGTTGCAGGCCGGCCAGCGCGAAGGCTCGGCGTTCTCGAGGTAGGCGAGGCCTTCTTTCACGATGCCGCGGATCGGGTAGCCCACGTCGCCGGGGCGGCCGAGGTCGTTGCGTTCGCGACCGATGAGCGTGTGGTCGCGGACGGGATTGGAACGGCCGTCGACGCCGCTCTGGAAGATGTCGCTGAGGCTGCGGCCCGAGGTCGGCGCGAGGGCGCCGGTGGTCGGCCAGGCGATGCCGGCGGCCTCGAGGAAGGTCGGGGCGAAGTCGACGAAGCTGACGTAGTCGGTGACCTTGCGGCCCGGGTTCTTGATGCCCTTCGGCCAGCGGATGGCCAGCGGCAGGTGGTTGGCGTTCTCGTAGGCCGAGCCCTTCACGCGGGGGAAGGGCATGCCGTTGTCGCTCGTCACGACCACGATCGTATTCTCGAGCTGGCCGGTCTTCTCCAGCAGCGCCAAGGCGCGGCCGATATGGCGGTCGAAGTGTTCGACCTCGAAGGCGTAGTCCAGCATGTCGCCGCGGATCGTCTCGTTGTCAGGCCAGAAGGCGGGCACGCGGTCGATGTCCGTCGGCTTCTTGCCGCCGAGACGGACGCCGGTACCTTGTTCGTATTCGCGATGCGGTTCGATGGAGCCGAGCCAGAAGAACCAAGGCTGGCCGGGTCTGGCCTGCGCGAGGAAAGCCTCGAAGTTGCCGCTATAGTCGTTGTTCGTGATGCCGGTGGTCGGCGGCTTGGCCTTCTTCTGGTTGAACTGCTTGCCGGCCATCGCGCGGGGCGAGCCGTCGGCCTTGAGCGCGAGACCGGGCGCCCAGACCTTGCCGGTGGTCGCGTAGGCGTAGCCGTGCTGTTCGAGGACGTCGGGGAAGATCGCGAACTCCGGCGGGAACACGCACTGGTGGTTCGCCGCCGCGCCGAGGAGCCACGGGTGGCGGCCGGTGAGGATCGACGAGCGGGAGGGCGTGCACTTCGCCGTCGGCGTGTAGGCGTTGAGGAAGAGCAGGCCCTCCTTGGCGACGCGGTCGAAGTTCGGGGTCTTCACCCAGGAGCACCCGTAGGCGCCCGCGTGGCCGCGACCCCAGTCGTCGGCGATCAGGAACAGCACGTTGGGACGGGTGGATTCGGCGGCGGCGAGGCCGGCGAAGTTCGCGCAAAGGGCGGCGAAGAGCAGGGTGGGGCGCATGGCTCGGGGTGAGGTCACTTAAGCCAGTCGCCCGAGGGCATGCAACGCCTCAGCCGTCCGGGCAAAGAAAAGGCCGGGCGACTCGCGTCGTCCGGCCTTCGTCAGCGCCTGAGGGAGGGCTTACTTCTTGGCGGGGGCGGCGGCCTGCTTGGCCGGAGCCTTCTTGCCGCCCTTCGCGGCGGGCTTGGCGGCCGGCTTCGGGGCGAGGTCGCGGAGCTTGATGTTCTTGAACCAGACTTCGTCGCCGTGTTCCTGCAGGAGGATGTGGCCGTCGGCCCACTCG
>CAZXSI010000038.1:0-13510 GCA_964643215.1 uncultured Klebsiella sp.
TTCCTTGGCGCGGAGGGCGAACTGTTCGAGCAAGGCGCGGCCGCGACAGGCCTGCCGCGGGTCGGGATGGCCTTGGGAGTCCCAATGGTGCTCCATCGACAGGTAGACGCGGGCGTGGGCGGAATGACGTCGCAGGGAGGTCCAGGCGAGGCGGACCTGGTCCTCGTATTGCGCGGCGACCTGGTCGACGGTCGCCGGGCCCATCTGATGCCACTCGTGGTGGGAGTTGACCTCGTTGCCGATCACCCAGCCCCAGAGCCGGCCGTGCGCGGGATCGGCGGAGGACCAGCGGCGCGCGATGAAATCGGTCAGCGCCTTGTAGCAAGCCCGGCCTTCGGGGGTGACGGTGTTGGCGGCCATCGTCGTGCCTTTGACGGCGTCGGCGTCGGGGTGGATGGTGAGCGCGCGGATACGCGCGTCCGGCGAGCGGTAGGTGATCAGGATCGCCGTGACGACGATGCCCTGGTCGCTCAGCGGCTTGATGTGCCGGTCGATCGACCGCGCGTAGGCTTCGTTGATCGCGAAGGTGAAGCCGTCCGCGGTGGCGGTGGGCTGGCCGGGCTTGGCTTCCGGGGCCGGCGCGAGCAGTCCGTGCAGGGTGATGTTGATGCCGGCGTGGCGGACGCCGAGGGCGAGGACATCGTCGACCATCTGGACCTGGAGCCCCTTGGGGCTGGAGGTCCGCGGGTAGGGCGTGGCGTCCGGCGCGGCCATGGCCAACGGGGCGAGGAGCAGCCCGACGGCGGCGAAGAGGCGCATGGCATGGAGACAGGCGGTCCGGGGGCGGGTTTCAAACGAATAACGGGTTGCAGGGCGGAGGCTTGTCGGCTGGATTATCCGGACCTCACCCCATGCGCATCCTGGCACTCCTTCTCTGCCTCGTCGGCGGACTCCTGTCCGCGGCTCCGGCCAAGCAGCCCAACATCGTCTTCATCTTCTCGGATGACCACGCTTACCAGGCCATCAGCGCCTACGGCGACGCCCGCAAGCTGAACCAGACGCCCAACATCGACCGCATCGCCAAGGAAGGCATGCGTTTCGATCGGGCCCTCGTCACCAACTCGATCTGCGGTCCGAGCCGAGCCGTCATCCTGACGGGCAAGTATTCCCACATGAACGGGTTCTACAACAACTCGAACTCCGTCTTCAACGGCGCGCAGCTCACCTTCCCCAAGCTGATGCAGAAGGCCGGCTACCAGACCGCCATCATCGGCAAGTGGCACCTCATCAGCGACCCGACGGGCTTCGATTTCTGGCAGGTGCTTCCCGGGCAGGGCGTCTACTACAACCCGCCCATGAAGAACGCGCAGGGCACGGTGCAGACACGCGGGTACGTCACCGACATCATCACCGACCTTTCGCTGGACTGGCTCAGCAAGCGCGACAAGTCCCGGCCGTTCGTCCTCATGTGCCAGCACAAGGCGCCGCACCGCGAATGGGAGCCCAACATCAAGGACCTCGGGTTCGACAAGGACCGCACGTATCCCGAGCCTGAGACCCTGTTCGACGACTACGCCAACCGCGCCAAGGCCGTCGGCGAGAACGACATGACCTTGGAGAAGACCATCACCCCCAAGGACGTGAAGCTCGTGCGCCCGCCGCAGCTCGACGCGGAGCAGGCCGCGGTCTGGGACGCCTATTACGAGCCGCGCAACGAGGCTTACCGCAAGGCCAACCCGCAGGGCAAGGACCTCGTGCGCTGGCGCTATCAGCGCTACATGCACGACTACCTGGCCACGGTGAAGTCGGTCGACGACAACGTGGGCCGGGTGCTCAAGTACCTCGAGGCCGAGGGCCTCGCCGAGAACACGGTCGTCATCTACTCGTCCGACCAGGGCTTCTACCTCGGTGAGCACGGTTGGTTCGACAAGCGTTGGATCTTCGAGGAATCCGTGCGCACGCCGCTGCTGGTCCGCTGGCCCGGCGTGACCAAGCCCGGTTCCGTCAGCAAGGCCCTCGTCTCGAACGTCGATTTCGCCGAGACCTTCCTGGATGTCGCCGGCCTCCCCGTCCCCGCGGAGATGCAGGGGCGCAGCCTGAAGCCGATTCTCGCGGGCGAGACGCCGGCCGATTGGCGCAAGGAGTTCTACTACCACTATTACGAGTACCCGCAGCCGCACCATGTCGCCCCGCACTACGGCATCATCACCGACCGCTACAAGCTTGTCCGTTACTACGGCAACGGCGAGACCAGGACCGACCTCTTCGACAACGAGAAGGATCCGCTCGAACTGAAGAGCTTCTTCGGCCAGCCCGGCTATGAGTCCGTGCAGGCCGACCTCGAGGCCCGGCTCGCGAAGCTGCGCGCCGACCTCAAGGTGCCCGATGTCGACGACGAGTATGCGACCGGCGCCAAGAAGCGCGCCGGCGCCAACCCGGCGCCGGGCAAGAACGCCGGCAAGAAGGGCAAGAAGGCGCCCGAGGCCAAGTAAAGGTCAGCGCCAGCTGGCGCGGACGACCCGTTCCCACTCGTCGGCCATCAGCTGATGGCCGGCGGTGGTGGGGTGCACGCCGTCCCAGATCCAGTAGGCCGAGGGCGCGTGACGGGCCGCGCTTACGCGGCCAGCGTCCTCATTTCTTCTTCGCCTTGGCGTTCTTCTTGGCCGCGTCGGCTTCGGCGACCGGGTCGTGGTCCGGATTCTTGCTCGGCAGCTGGGCGTCGACCGCTTTCAGCCACGCGTCGAGACGCGCGCGCAGGGCCTTGGCCCGCTCGGGTTGGGCGGACGCGAGGTCCTTGGTTTCGCCGACGTCGTTCGCGAGGTCGTAGAGCTCGTCGCGGCCGTCCTCGTAGAAGTGCACCAGGCGGAAATCGCCGCTCCGGATGGCGCTGTACGGCGTCGCGCCGCCGGGGTGGTAGTGCGGGTAGTGCCAGAACAGCGCGTCGCGATCGGGCTTGGCGCCGGTCCTGAGGAGCGGCGCGAGGCTGACGCCGTCGACGAGGGATTGCATGGGCTTGATGCCCGTCAGTTCGAGCAGGGTCGGGTAAAGGTCGACCGTGATGGCGGGCGTCGTCTCGACGAGGCCCGGCTTCGTGACGCCCGGCCAGCACACGATGAACGGCACGCGCACGCCGCCTTCATAAGCGGAGCCCTTGCCGACGCGGAACGGCGCGTTGTCGGTGATGGGCAGCAGGCCGCCGTTGTCGCCGGTGAACACGATGATCGTGTTGTCCTCGAGGTTCAGGCGTCGGAGGGTCGCGCGAATCGCGCCGAGCGCGTCGTCGACGCTCTCGACGAGCGCGGCATAGGTGGCGTTGCGCTGCTTGAGGTCGGGCGACTTCGCGGCCTTGGCCTGGTATTTCCCGATGACCGCGGCCTTGCCGCCGAGGGGCGTGTGGACGGCGTAATGAGGCAGATAGACGAAGAACGGCTTCGCCTTGTTCGCTTCGATGAATTTCACGGCTTCGTTCGCCTCGCGATCGGTGAGGAATTCGCCGGCGGGGCCTTCGGGCAGCGTGGGGATCCGGTAGGGCGCGACGTAGCTCGGCGGTTGGCCGCGGGCGTAGCCGCCGACGTTCACGTCGAAACCGTGCTTCTCGGGGTAATAAGCCTCGTCGCCTTCCTTCAGCGCGGGGGTCAGGTGCCATTTGCCGATGCTGGCGGTCGCATAGCCGGCGGCCTTGAACTGCTCGGCGAGGGTGATCTCCTCGAACGGCAGGAATTTCTGCCAGTCGGGGATGCGGAGCTTGGCTTTCGGCCGCTCATGGCCGGCGATCCAGTCGGTGAGGTGGAGTCGGGCCGGGTACTTGCCCGTGAGCAGCGCGGCGCGGGTGGGGGAGCAGACCGTGCAGGCGGAGTAGCCGTTGGCGAAGCGCACGCCGTCCTTGGCGAGCTGGTCGACATGGGGCGTCTCGTAGAATCTGCTGCCGTAGCATGCGATGTCGGTCTGGCCGAGGTCGTCGACCAGGATGACGATCACGTTGGGGGGTCGGCCGGCTTCCGCCCCGACGGCGGCGGATAGCAAAAGGGCGAGGAGCAAGCCGCCGTGAAGACACGTTTTGAGCCAGAGGACCATGCCTCGAAAAAGGGCTTTAGACTCATGTTTTGCAACGAATAACCCCTCGACTTCGGGCGATGGCGGGCTAAATTATCTAGCATGCGCCCCCGTCTCCTGGTCGTCCTGTTTAGTTTGTCCTGCCTTTCGCTTCTGGCCGTGTTGTTCATGTCCCGCGGCGGCGACTATGTCGAATTCGCCCCGGTGGAGGTCGCCGCTCCGGTCGCCCCCGTCGTCGCGCCGGCCCCGCTCGCTCCTTCGGCCTCGCCGACGGCGGTGGTCTCCGCGCCTGCTCCGGTCGAATCCTCGAAATCCTCGGCCATCTCCTTCGGTGGCGTCTCCGGCGCGTTGCTGGCCGGTCGTGGCGCCGCGCCGGTCGTCGCCGCGGGCCAGGCGGATCCTTCCGCCGTCTCTCGTCGCCCCACCTATCGTCCGGCCTACAAGGCTCCGTTGGCTGTCCGCCAGGAGTCCGCCGACCTCGCCCGCCTGCCGCGGGCCGACTTCCTCAAGGCCTGCGACCATGACCATGACCTGCATCTGGCTGCCGGTCATGCTCCGGCTTACTTCTGCTACGGCATGCAGGAGGCTCCGGTCGGTCCCGACACCACGCCGATCACCACCACGGCTTCCTATCCGCAGTCCCAGACTTTCCTGCTGCACAGCCGCCCTTCGGCGACCCGCAAGATCTACCTCGACTTCACGGGTCATACCACGGCCGGCACCGCGTGGAACAACGCCTGGAACAACCCTTCCTTCACGACGCCTCCGTTCACGCTCGACGGTGACACCACCACCTTCAACGCCGCCGAACACACCGCCATCCAGACCGTCTGGCGCCAGATGGCCGAGGATTTCGCCCAGTTCGACGTCGACGTGACCACGGAAGATCCCGGTTCGGCGGGACTGCTCCGCACCTCCGGCAGCGACGCCAACTACGGCATGCGCGTGATCTTCGGGCCTGACCAGAATTCGACCGGTGCGGGCGGCGTAGCCTATGTGGGCTCGTTCGACAGCATCACGGCCGCCGGTTCGCCCGATACGCCTTGCTTCGTCTTCGCCGGCGTCGGCGCCGGCACGAAGTTCATGACCGAAGCCGGCTCGCACGAGGTCGGCCACACCGTCGGGCTTTACCATGATGGGACCAGCAGCCTCGGCTACTATCAGGGGCACGGCACGGGCGCTACCTCCTGGGCTCCGATCATGGGAGTGGGCTACTACAAGGACGTGGTGCAGTGGTCCAAGGGCGACTACACCGATGCGAACAACCAGCAGGATGACGTCACGGTCATCGGCACCTACCTCCCTCCGCTGGCCGACGACCATGGCAACACCTTGGCCACGGCCACCGTCGTGACCGGTCTTTCCACCCAGGCGGGCGGCGTGATCAACAACGCGACGGACGTCGACCTCTTCAAGATCCTCGCGGGGGCGGGCAACCTGGTCATCACCCCGAAGGTCGCTTTGTCGTCCCCCGACATGCGCATGCAGATCAAGGTCCTGAACGCCGCCGGCACGGCGATCGCCACCTATGACGCCACCGGCACCGTCGGCAACATGGCCCCGGCCGCCATCACCCTCAATGTTCCGCTCGGCACCTATTATATCCAAGTGGACGGCATCGGCAGCGGCGCGAGTCCTGCGGTGGGATACGACGAGTATGGCTCGACCGGCTATTATAGCTTCTCGGCCAGCTGGGCTGACCCGATTCAGCCGCCGGTCCCGGCGATCTCGGTCGACCGTACGGCGGGCCCTCGTCCGGTGACGGTCAATTTCAGCGGCGCCGGCACGACCGACCCCGATAACAACATCACCTCCTACGCCTGGAACTTCGGCGATCCGCTTTCGGGCAACAACACCGCCACCGGCGTCACCGCCGCCCATACCTACGCGGGTGCTCCCGGCGCCTATACCGCCACGTTGACCGTGACGGACGCCCAAGGCAACGTGCGCACGGCGACGCAGGTCATCACCGTCACCGGTGCGCCGCTGCCTAACTCGGTCCGCGTCGCCTCGATCGTGGGAACCTGGAATCGCATGACGAACGTGGAAGTGGCCGCCACCGCGACCATCCGGGTCGTCAACCAGTATGGCCAGCCGCTCCGTTCGGTCGCCGTCTATGTCACCGTGACCGGTTCGGCTTCGGGCAAGGCCGCGGCCAAGTCGGATGCCAACGGCTACGTGACCATCCAGATGCCCAAGCAGCGCATGACCAATCCGTCGACCTATACGTTCACCGTGACCAGCCTGGTCTATCCCTCTTATCCTTACAACGCGGCGGGCAACACGCCTTCGCCGGCGGCGGTGACGATCTCGCGCTAAGCCGGTCTTTTCTCCCTGCGAAGGCGGCCTGATGGCCGCCTTCTTTATTTGGGCTGGAGCGAGGCGCCGGGAGGGGTAGATTCGGGCGTCTCCCCATGATTCAGCCTTCCTCCCGACGTGAATTCCTCGGAGCCGCCGCCTTCGCCTTGGCCGGCCTCGCGACCGCCTCCCGGCTGGCCGCGGCCGACGCGCCCAAGGCCCCGTCGAAGCGCCCGCCTAATCCCTACGTCTACAAGTTCAACATCGGCAAGATCGAGGCTTTCTCGATCAGCGACGGCCACATGCTCTTCAGGCAAGGCCTCGACCTGATGTGGCCGGAGGCGGATCGCCCGACGATGAAGGAGGCCTTGGTCTTCAATCGCGAGCGCCTCGACGCGCTCCCGTTGTACGTCAACATCATGGGGCTGAAGATCGGCGATGAGGTCGCTTTGATCGACGCCGGTTTCGGCGAGCGTCATCCCAATCCCAACTTCGGCTGGCTGGCCGAGGGCCTGCGTCAGCTCGGCATCAGGCCGGAGCAGGTCACGACCGGTTTCCTGAGCCATTCGCACTCGGACCACCTCGACGGCTTCGTCGACAACGGCAAGCCCGCCTTCCCGAACGCGAAGATCCACCTGCTGCAGGAGGAATACGATTTCTGGCGCGGTCCGAATCCCGATTTCTCCAAGTCCAAGCGCGACAAGAAGCCCTTGCCGAACATGGTGAAGACCGTCTGCCGCAACTTCGACATCCTCAAGGACCAGCTCGTCATCGCCCAGGACGGGCAGAAGCTGTTCCATGACGCCGTCACCGTCATCGCCGCCCCTGGTCATACCGACGGCCATGCCTGCTTCGAGATCCGTTCCGAGGGCGAGTCGCTGGTCCACATCAGCGACGTCGTGCACCACCACGTGCTCATGTTCGACAACGTCGGCTGGACCGTCGCGATGGACCACGACCCCGAGACCGCGGTCAAGACGCGCCGGAAGCTCTTCACCCGCATGGCCAAGGAGAAGAGCCGGGCGTTCGGGTTCCATCTGCCGTGGCCGGGCCTCGGTACCGTCGTGCCCAAGGGCGACCAGTACGCCTGGGTGCCCGAACGCTTCAGCTGGGGTTCCTGAGCACGCCGCTTACTGGAAGACGACCGGGGGCGCGGGGGCCGGGGCGGGCGCCGCCCCTGAGCTCGGCGTCAGGGTCAGGGTGCCCGGGGAGTTGCGCTGCAACGTCGTTCCGGCGTCGGGCTGGCTGTTCATCCGCTGGATCTCCGCGAGGAGCATCCCGATGCCTTGCTGGCGAAGGGCGTTCATCTGCGCCAGCATCGCGTCGCGCTCGCCGTCGGGCGCGGTGGCCCAGGCGGCCTCGATCTGGTGGCGTTGCTCGACCAGCTGGCGGTATTCCGGACGCTGGGAGATCGTCGAGTAGGCCTGGGCGGCCTTCGGATCGTTGGCGATGAGGGCTTCGCGGATGCGGCGGCCTTCTTCCTTCAGGTCGGTGAAGCGTTCTTCCATCTGCGCGCGTTGGGCGGACATCTTCTCGGGGGTCACGGGGGCGACGGGCGCGGAGCGGACCACGGGGGCGCCGGCCTTCGGCTCGCGGATCTTCTCCACCGGGCTGACGGCCTTCAACCGTTCCATCGGGTTCTTGGGGGCCGGGGCGGGGGCGAGGAAGCGCCAGGCGCCGACGCCGATGGCGGCGACGAGGCAGAGGAATAAGAAGCTCTTACGCATGGGGGTCTTGGGGTTTGTCAGGCAGGTGGCGGCGAAGTTCCTTGATGTCGGCGTGCAGGGAGCGGATTTCCTGCCGCAGCTCCTCGTGGTCGCGGGTCTCCTTGGGCAGGATGAGCTTGGAGGTCACGATGGCGGACATCGAGCCGAAGAGGGCGATCCCGATGAGCATCAGGAGGGCCGCGATGATGCGCCCTTCGGTCGTGACGGGAAAGGTGTCGCCATAGCCCACGGTCGTGACGGTCGTCAGCGCCCACCAGAGGGCGTCGCCGCCGGTCCTGATGGTCGCGTTGGGCGCGCTGCGCTCGACCTCGACCATGAGCATCGTGCTGAACAGCACCATGACCAGGGCCACGCCGGGCAGCGCGAGCAGCTTCTCGTTGAGCGAAGTGCCGCTGGTCAGCGTGTTCAGCTTCTTGAGGACGCGGATGAGCCGGATGACGCGATAGATGCGGATGGCCTGCAGGGAGCGGAAGGCCGGGTCGAACGGGATGCTGGCAAGGAGGTCGATCCAGCCCCAGCGCCAGAAGGCGGCGGCCCACTTCTCGCGTCGCCAGCGCACGACGATGTCGGCCAGGAAGACCAGGCAGGAGAGCCGGTCGATGTCCCGCAGCAAAGGGAGGAGGCTGGGCGGGATATGCAGGAAGGTCTCCAGCAGGACCAGGAACAGCGACACCACCGCGACGACGAGGACGAACCAGTCCCACGGATTGAGGCGTTGGCGGAGCTGTTCGTCGATCTTCATGGTCTCGCGGGGCGGGTTTACTTGGCCGGAGCTCCCTTGGCCGGGGCGGCCTCAGGTTTGGTGAGCTCCCGCATCGGGTTGGCGGGCTTCTCGTCCTTGAACAGCTGCAGCTTCGTCTTCACCGGCCGGCGGGGCCAGAAGTTGTTCTCCACGTCGGTGTCCATGAGTTCCTGGCGCGGGTCGAACGTGACGGCGCGCAGTTCCTTCGTGGTCACGTGGACCTTCGAGGCCTTCTCGGTGTTGAAGCGCCAGAATTCGGCGGGCAGCAGGAGCTCTTCGGAGGAGCCGTCGGCGTACTCGAGCTTGAGCGGGACGGGCGTGACCAGGCCGCCGAGGTTCGAGATCTCGAGGACGTAGAGGTTGTGGGTGGTCCGGAGCAGCTGCGGGTCGATCTTCGCCTCCTCGAGTTCCTTGAGCAGGGCTTCGTATTTCTTCTTGTCGCTGGGGAGCACCGTGGCCTCGTCGTAGCCGTCGTAGAAATCCTTGAGCTCCGGGAAGCGGTCGACGCGCTTGGGCAGGAGCGCGTTGCGTTCCTTGGTGAGCGACTTGGGCAGGGCGTCCTTCTCCGCCTTGGCCTTGGGCTTCTCGATCGAAGGATCGCGGGTGTCGAGCTGGAGCCAGCGAACTTCGTCGATCGCGACGTCGACATGGTCGACGCCGTAGAACCAGCCGCGCCAGAACCAGTCGAGATCCACGCCGCTGGCGTCCTCCATCGTGCGGAAGAAGTCGGCCGGGGTGGGGCGCTTGAACATCCATCGTTTCGCGTAGGTCTTGAAGGCGTGGTCGAAGGCCTCGCGGCCGAGGATGCTCTCGCGGAGGATGGTGAGGGCGACGGTCGGCTGGCCGTAGGCGTTGGGGCCGAGGTCGGCGATGGATTCGGAGTTCGTCATCACCGGCACGCGTTCCGTCTGCCGCATGTATTCCAGCATCGTGCGGTTGTCGCGGCGCGGCTTCCAGTTGTCCTCCCACTCGGCCTGGGCGAGGGATTCGACGAACGAGTTGAGCCCTTCGTCCATCCAGGTCCATTGGCGTTCGTCGCTGTTCACGATCATCGGGAAGTAGTTGTGGCCGACCTCGTGGATGACGACGCCGATGAGGGCGTACTTCGTGCGCTCGGGGTAGGTGCCGTCCTTTTCGGGGCGGGGGCCGTTGAAGCAGATCATCGGGTACTCCATGCCGCCGATGGCACCGTTGACCGACCAGGCCACGGGATAAGGGTAGTCGAACGTGTAGCGCGAGTAGACCTCGATCGTGTGGGCGACGGCGTGCGTCGAGTATTTGTCCCAAAGCGGCATGCCTTCCTTGGGGTAGAGCGACATCGCCATCACCGGCTTGCCGTCCACCTTCGTCCCGGCGACGGCCATCGCGTCCCAGACGAACTTACGGGAGGAAGCGAAGGCGAAATCGCGGACGTTCTCGGCCTCGAAGACCCAGGTCTTCTTGCCCTTCGGTCGGCCTTTTTCGGCCGCCTTGGCTTCGTCGGGGGTGACGATGAACACCGGTTTCCTGGTCTCCTGCTGCGCCTGGGCAAGGCGATCACGCTGGACTTGGGTGAGCACCTGCTCGGGGTTCCGCAAGGAGCCCGTGGCGGCGACCACATGGTCGTCAGGGGTGGTCAGGGCGACCTTGTAGTTGCCGAACTCGAGGGTGAACTCGCCGGTGCCCAGGAACTGCTTGTTGATCCAGCCGGCGTAGTCCGTGTAGGCGGCGAGGCGCGGGAACCACTGCGCGATGGTGTAGATCGAGTTGCCGTCCTCCTTGAAGTGTTCGAAGCCCGTGCGGGCCATGATGCGCTTGGCGTCGTTGATCGGGTAGGACCAGGCGATCTTGAACACGAAGTCGGCGCCGGGCTTGAGGGGCTGGGGCAGGTCCAGGCGCAGCATCGTCTTCACGATGGCGTGCGGCAGGCCGCGGCCGCCGACGTCGGTCAGGCGGGTGATCTTGAGTTCGCCGTCGTAGGTCTCGTAGGCGAGCAGGCGGTCGAGGGCCGAGTAGCTGAACTTCTTGAGGTCGACGCCGCGCTTGGTGTTGGGCGCCGTGCGGGAGTCGGCGCGTTTGGCGAAGTAATTCTGGTCCAGCTGCACCCAGAGGTAGTCGAGCGTGTCGGGCGAGGCGTTGTGGTAGGTGATCGTCGCTTCGGCCGTGATCGTGCGTTTCTCGTCGTCGAGTTCGGCGCGGATGTCGTAGTCGGCGCGGTTCTGCCAATACCCGGAGCCGGGCGCGCCGGTGGCCAGACGCTGCGGCGAGGGCGAGGGGAGGAGGGAGTCCAGCTGCTGGAACTTCTGCACCGGGGTGCCGGAATCGGCCGCGAACGCGGTCAGGGCGAGGAGCAGGGGCAGCAGTCGTCTCATGCGAGGGGATTAAGCCGAAAGGGCTCGTGCAGGGAAACTTTTTCAGCGAAAAGGGGTATCCCCATAAACCATGAGATTCCTGCTGCTTCTCGTCGTCGTGACGTCGTTCGCCGCCCCGGTCCCGCCGGCCCACACCGTCCAGCCGTTCGGCGCGGACTTCCCGAATCTCGACTCCCTGGCCGTCGGGGCCTGGTGGGAGAAGAAGCCTGCGGCCAAGGGGAAGAAAGGCGCCGGGGCGCCGGCCGCCCCGACGATGTCGGTGGAGCGCGATCAGGTGATCGCTTTCGCCCTCTACACCCAGCAGGCGGGGGTGCTGAAGCTGTCGGCCCAGCTCTATCCGCTTTACCCGGAGGAGACCAAGGAGGTCCGGCTCGAATTCAAACGTGACGGCCGCTGGGTCGAAGCCGCACGGACCGAGGTGGTCTTCCCGGGGTGGAGCGCGCACTTCCGCGTCAAGGGTTGGGATGCCTCCAAGGACGTGCCCTATCGCGTCCGTCACGGTGAAAAGGCGTCCTTCGAAGGCCTCGTCCGGCGCGACCCGACGGACAAGGAGACGATCGTCGTCGCCAACATGTCCTGCAATTCGAGCCGCACGACGGGCGCGCGGCCGGAGATCCTGGACAATCTGCTGCGCCAGGATCCCGACCTCCTCTTCTTCGCCGGCGACCAGACTTACCGCCATACGGAGCATACCGCGGGCTGGATCGAGTTCGGCCTGCAGTTCCGCGAGGTCATGAAGGATCGCCCGACGATCTGCATCCCCGACGACCATGACGTCGGCCACCCGAACCTCTGGGGCGAAGACGGCAAGCGCTCCACCGTCGCCGGCAACGCCGACGGGGGTTATTTCTATCCGGACGTATACGTGAACATGGTCCAGCGCCAGCAGTCCTGGCATCTGCCGGACGCGTACGACCCATCGACGATCCAGCGCGGCATCACCGTCTTCTACACCCGGCTCAAGGTGGGCGGGATGGATTTCGCGATCCTCGAGGACCGTAAGTTCAAGTCCGGACCGTTGGGGAAGATTCCGCAACAGGGGCCTCGTCCCGATCACGTCACCGACGAGAAGTACGACCCCAAGTCCATCGATCTCCCGGGACTGCAGCTTCTGGGCGAACGCCAGCTCAAGTTCCTGGCCGACTGGTCCGAGGATTGGTCCGGGGTTCGCCGCAAGGCCGTCCTCTCGGCCACGGCGTTCTGCGGCGCCGTCCACATGCACGGTAAGCGGGACGAACGGCTGCTGGCGGACCTCGACTGCAACGGCTGGCCCCAGTCGGGTCGGAACGAGGCCTTGCGGGCTCTGCGCCGCGTCCAGGCGGTGCACTTGTGCGGCGATCAGCATCTCGCGGTGACCGTGAAGCATGGCATCGAAGCCTTCGGCGACGGTCCTTACTCGCTGACCAGCCCCGCGCTGGTGAACACCATCTACGGACGCTGGTGGCATCCGAAGGACGAGAAGGCTGGCCCGAACGCGGTGGCCGGCAGTCCGTTGCCTTGGACCGGCGATTTTCTCGACGGCCTCGGCAATCGCATGTCGGTCCTCGCCTACGCGAATCCCGGCGACATCCAGGATGAGCGCCAGCGGGCCGATGGTTATGGCGTCGCGCGCTTCGACCTGAAGCAGGACAAGGTGACCTTCGAGTGCTGGCCGCGCTTCAGTGATGTCCGCAAAGGCGACAGCCAGCAGTTTCCCGGCTGGCCGCAGACGTTCGCTCTGGCCGACAATGATGGCCGTAAGCCGACCGGCTTCCTCCCGCCCATCGAACTCCCGGCAGGGAGAGCGGTCGTGCAGGTCATCGCCGAGCAGACCGGAGAGACGTTATACGTGCGTCGGCTGGACGGCGGCAAGGCCTTCGCTCCGCCGGTCTTCGCGGCCGGCAAATACACCGTCAAGGTGGGTGTCGACCGGCCCGATCAGCGCACCTTGGCAGGCCAGGAGCCGGTCAAGCGTTAACGTTTCAGCAGGCCGTCGGTCTCGGACAGCTTGAAGCGGACGCTGACGACGGAGTTCTGTTCGGGGCCGGCGGCGTATTGGACGTAGGTCGTGGCGACGATCGTGCCGTCGGCGAGCAGTTCGACGCCGGGGTAGCCGCAATCGCCGGCGCGCTTGCCGTAGTGATGGAGCAGCTTGATACGATATTGGCCGGGGCGTCCCGATTTAAGGTCTTCATAGGTGCCGACCCAGGCGACGAAATGGCCTTTGGTCGGACTGTTGAGGGCTTGGTCGCGGAAGCAGACCACCATGCGTCCGTCGGAAGTAAAGACGCCGTTATGGCGGTCGCCCGTAAGGCCCCAGTTCGTGTCGACCGGCGTCGACCAAGTCGCGCCTTCGTCCTGGCTGAACATCATCAGGCTGCGCCCCTTGTGGGTGTTCTCGCGGAGCAGGCAGGCGAGCT
>CAZXSI010000039.1:0-13328 GCA_964643215.1 uncultured Klebsiella sp.
CAAGGGCAAGAAGGCCCGCAAGCCCCGCAAGGAAAAGGCCGCCAAGTCCGAGTAAGCGGGCCGGCATCCCGGAAAGGCGCGAAGTGCGGACTTCGCGCCTTTTTCTTTTCCGGGGCTTCCCGCCTGTGAATAGGGTGCGAACAAGGCGTGAACGGCCTCCGCCGTTTGGCGCTGTCCTCCGTTCCCGCCGTCCGCACACTGCCCCTTTCCCATGGCCGACCGATCCCAGCGCCAGCGCCGCGATGCCGCTCCGAACTACGGCGACCGCGTGCCGCCCCACAATCTCGACGCCGAGCGCGGCCTGATCGCGAGCATCGTCATCGACGGCGGCGACACGCTCCAGCGCTGCCTCGAGCAGCGTGTCACGGCCGATTACTTCTTCGACCCGAAGCACCAGGACATCTACGCGGTCGCCGTCCAGCTGAACCAGGCGAGCACGGGCATCGACGAGATCACGCTCACCGAACAGCTGCGCCGCGAGGGGAAGCTCGAATCCGCCGGCGGGGCGACCTACGTCAACGAGCTGACGGGCCTGATCTCGTCGAGCGCCCACGCGCCGCATTGGCTCGCGATCATCCGCGAGAAGCACTTCCTGCGCCAGCTCATCTCCACGGCCGTCACGACGGTCGAGAAGGCCCACGCGCACGCCGAAGGCATCGAGCGCCTGCTCGAGGAGGTCGAGCAGTCCTTTTTCCGCATCAGCGAGGACCGCATCTCCGAATCGGCCCAGACGATCGACGGTCCCATCTCCGAGGCGATGGAGCTCGTCCAGCGCATCATCCGCGACCGCAACTCGGTCCAAGGCGTGCCGACCGGCTTCCCGGACCTCGATGCGTTGACCTTCGGCTTCCAGTCCGGCCAGATGATCGTCGTCGCCGCCCGCCCGGGCATGGGCAAGACGTCCATCGCGCTGAACTTCATC
The DNA here is from genome assembly GCA_964643215.1 of uncultured Klebsiella sp. Taxonomy (GTDB): domain Bacteria; phylum Verrucomicrobiota; class Verrucomicrobiia; order Opitutales; family UBA953; genus UBA953. The sequence goes on from CAZXSI010000039.1 coordinate 923, forward strand.
GAGGCCGCGCTCTTCCCGAAGCCGAGCGAGAACCGCAAGCCGTCCAACGTGCTGCTCTTCTCGCTCGAGATGCCGGCCCGCGAACTGGCCCTCCGTCTGCTCTGCTCCCGCGCCCGCGTGAACATGCAGAAGCTGCGCACGGCGCATCCGGACGAGCGCATGCAGGTCGACCTCGTCCAGGCCGCCAACGAGTACAAGGGCCTCCCCCTCGTGGTCGACGACAACGGCGGCCAGAACATCCTCGAGATCCGCGCCAAGTGCCGCCGCGTCCATGCCCGCACCCCCCTGGACATGGTGGTCATCGACTACATCCAGCTCATCAACGGCCTGGATTCGGGCCTTCCTCGCGAACAGCAGATCGCCGAGGTCTCCCGCAGCATCAAGGCCATGGCCAAGGAGTTCAAGATCCCCATCATCGCCCTGGCCCAGTTGAACCGTAAGTCCGAGGACGAGGCCCGCCAGCCCCGCATGTCCGACCTCCGCGAGTCCGGTTCCATCGAGCAGGACGCCGATATCGTCATGCTCATCTCCAAGCCCCCCGCCAGCCAGGGCAAGGCCGCCGAGGCCGAGGCCGAGCAGGCGGGCCAGGACGGTTGCTACGCCCGCCAGCTCATCGTGGCCAAGAACCGTAACGGCCCCACCTCCGACATCAACTTGCTCTTTAATCCGGGGCTGACACGCTTCGAGACACCGGCCAAAGATTACCGCAATAATGAATAACCCCTCCTTCCGCCGCAGCTGGCTTCGCGCCGCCTGCTTCGCCCTCGCCCTGACGCCGCTCGCCGGCGTGGCCCAGCCCGCCCCGGCGACGAAGGAGCCCCTCGTCCGCTCCATCCGCATCAAGGCGGAGGGCAACGCCGTCTCCGAGCAGTTCGTCCTCGGCTTCGTCGCCCTGCGCCAAGGCCAGCCTTTCTCCAAGGACGCCGTCGCCAGCACGGTCCGCTCCCTCTACGCCACCGGCCGCTTCAACCAGGCCTTCGTCGAGCCGGTGCTCGATCCGAAGACCGGCGAGGTCGACATCGTCGTCACGGTCGAGCCTCGCCCGATCCTCAAGGGGATCGAGTACATCGGCGGCGATGGTCTCGTCGGCAAGGCCGGCTGGTTCGGCGGCAACGAGATCGAGGACCTGAAGGTCGGCGAACCGCTCGACATGGCCCAGCTCCGTCGTTCCGAGGTCAAGCTACAGAACGAACTCCGCAAGAAGCGCCCGTTCGCCCGCGTGACGTCCCAGCTGCGCGACGCCGCCGGCGGCAAGATCGTCGCCGTCATCGTCGACGAAGGCGTCGAGCTCAAGGTGGACAATTTCCGCTTCGACGGCGCCGTTTCCTTCGACCGCTATGACCTCTGGTACGCGGCCGACCTCCAGACCAGCGAGTACCGCTGGTACAAGTGGTCCTGGCTCGTCGGCGGCGGCCGCCTCGACCCCGAGCAGTATCGCGCCGACTGCAAGCGGCTCCGCGAGTTCTACCGCGCCAAGGGCTACCTCGACGTCGAAGTCGAGGACGCCGATCCGGCGAAGGTCTGCGAAGTCAAGGACGTGAAGGACGGCGCCGGCTGGGTCGATGTCGTCTTCAAGATCAAGGAAGGCCGTCGCTACACCGTGGGCGCCATCGCCTTCGAGGGCAACCGGCTCGGCGCGTCCGATCCGCTCTTCGCCACCGAAGCCCTCCGCAAGGTCGTCGCCGAGCCCTCGCTCCGGCGCGGCGCCCACCCCGCCGAGTTCGACCAGATCGCCAGCGGCGAGGCTTTCGCCGTCCCCGCCATCGAGGCCGCCGCCGACAAGCTGCGCGAATACTACGGCCAGATGGGCTACATCAACAGCTCCGTGCAGGTCGTCCGCAAGCCGGACTTCAAGACCGGGGCGATCGACGTGAAGTTCCAGATCGAGGAAGGCCAGCGCCATACGGTCCGCGCGGTCGAGATCCAGGGCAACACCAAGACGCGCTCGACGGTCATCGCCCGCGAGCTCGCGCTCGGGCCCGGCGAAGTGTTCGACCTTGCCCGCACCCGCGTCTCCGAGGCGCGCCTCCGCAACACCCAGTTCTTCGAGGAAGTGCGCGTGACGCCCGTCCCGACCCCCATCCCGGGTCAGAGCGACCTCCGCGTCACGGTCAAGGAAGGTCCCACCGGCCAGGTCAGCTTCGGCGCCGGCTACAGCACCGTCGAGGGGCTCGTCGGTTTCGTCGAATACGCCGAATCCAACTTCGACTTCGCCAATTCCGAGGGATGGTACCGCGGCGACGGCCAGAAGTTCCGCGTGCGCCTCTCCGTCGGCAGCCTGACCAATTCCTTCGAACATTCGTTCGAGGAGCCGGCCCTTTGGGAGCGCGACCTCGCCGTGGGCTACTCCATCGAGCGCCGTTACGCCGGCTACGCTTCCGCCAACTACTCGGTGCTTTCCGAGGGCGTCAGCCTGTACGCCCGCCGCCGCGTCTTCAGCAACATCGAGGGCCGCATCGGCTACAATCTCCGCCGGATGTCCGTCGACAACGTCACGGCGAGCGCCCCGGCCGACGTGCTGACCGAAGGCGCCGCCGGCGCCCGCGTGATCTCGTCCCTGTCCGCCGCCCTCACCTACGACACCCGTGACGAGTATAACTTCCCGACCAAGGGCTCCCGTGTCTCCCTCACCGAAGAACTCGCCGGCAACGGCCTCGGCGGCGACATCAAGTACCTGAAGTCCGAGCTCCGCGCCGGCCGCTGGTTCCTCGTCTCGCCCACCGCCGAACAGACGGTCGGCGTGATCGGCCGCGTCGGCCTCCTCACCGGCACCGGCGGCTATCTGCCGTTCTACGAACGTTTCTACCTCGGCGGCGCCTACGACATGCGCGGCTTCGGCTACAACGACGTCGGCGCCTACGACACGTACCAAGGCCCGGGCAACCAGCCGATGGGCGGCATGACCTACGGCTACTTCAGCGCGGAATACACGATCAAGGCGGCCGACAACCTCCGCTTCGCCGCGTTCTACGACTACGGCCTGGTCAACAAGTCCGAGACCGACTTCAGCGTGGCGGAGGCGAACTCCGACTACGGCCTGGGCATGCGCATCCTGCTCGGCGGCGCCGTGATGCGCCTCGACTTCGGCTTCCCGCTGCAGACGACCAAGACTCCGGGCGGCGCCGACGTCAACGAAGGCGGGATGAAGTTCAACTTCAGCTTCGGCACGGTCTTTTGATTGCCATCCCCCCTCCTAACGCCTTCTTAAAACAACATCCTCCCATGAAGTCCTTCTTCGCCCTTCTGCTCGCCTCCGCTTCCGTCTACGCCGCGGCCCCCAACGTGGGCATCGTCGACGACCAGGAGATCTTCAAGAAATACGCCAAGGCCATCGACCTCCAGGCCGAGATCCGCAAGTCCGAGGAATCCGCCCAGGCTTCCGTCAACGAGCGCGTCAAGGCCGTCGAGCAGCTGCAGACCGAGCTTCAGGGCATCGACAAGCGCGGCCAGGATCCGATGCTCAGCGAGAACGGCAAGAAGGCCGTCGCCGCCGAATTCCAGCAGAAGAACGCCACCTTCCAGCAGCGTCGCGCCGAACTCCAGAACTTCGTCAACGAAGCCCGCAACGCCATCCAGCAGCGCGTGGGCGAGATGAACAAGCAGATCGTCGCCGACGCCCGCGTCCAGGCCGAGAAGGTCGCCAAGGCCAAAGGCCTCAACCTCATCATCGGCAAGGCCCCCGTCCTCTTCTCCGATGCCTCCCTCGACGTCACCGAGGACGTGATCAAGGAGCTCAACGCCGCTTACAAGGCTTCCGCGCCGGTCGTCGCCCCCGCCGGCACGACCGCGCCGGCCGTCGCCCCGAACACCGCGCCGGCCGCGCCCGTCGCGCCCGCCGCTCCCGCCGCTGGCGACAAGCCGGCCGCCAAGTAAGACCCTGCCGCGCCCCTGCCAGTCAGGGGCGCTTCATTTAGGACCATGTCGCTCGCCTTCACCATCGCCGAACTCGCCTCCCTCACCGGGGCCAAATCCGTCGAGGGAACCTGCGCCGGTCCGATCACCGGCATCGCCGCGCTGACCGAAGCGACGCCGTCCGACCTTTCTTTCCTCGGCAACGCGAAATACGCCGACGCCGTCTCCACGTCGAAGGCCGGCGCGCTCCTCGTGCCGGCCGCTTTCGCGGGCCGGCCCGCCGCCGGCCAGGCTTTCCTGCGCGTCGACAATCCTTCCTACGCGCTCGCGCTCCTCTGCTCGGTGCTGGAGGCGCGCCTCTGGCCGCGTCCGCCCGCCGGCGTCCATGCCTCCGCCGTCGTCGCCGCCTCCGCCAAGGTCGATGCTTCCGCGCATGTCGGTCCGCTCTGCGTGGTCGGCGAAGGCGCCTCGGTCGGCGCCGGCGCCGTGCTCGAGGCCCGTTGCCATGTCGGCGCCCATGCGTCGGTCGGCGCCGATTGCTGGCTCAAGCCCGGCGTCGTCGTCGGCGACTACTGCGTCCTCGGCGCCCGCTGCCGTATCCAGTCCGGCGCGGTCATCGGCTCCGACGGCTTCGGCTACGAGCCGGTCAACGGCGAGATCCAGCGGATCCCGCAGATCGGCAACGTGGTCCTGGAGGACGACGTCGAGGTCGGCGCCAATGCCACCCTCGACCGCGCCCGCTTCAGCCGGACGGTGGTCGGGCGGGGCACCAAGATCGATAACCTGGTCCAGATCGCCCACAACGTGCGCATCGGTCGACAGTGCCTCATCACGGCCCAGGTCGGCATCGCCGGCAGCACGACCCTCGGGGACCACTGCGTCCTCGGCGGCCAGTCCGGCGTGGCCGGACACCTCACGCTCGGCGACCGCGTCAAGCTGGGCGCCCAGACGGGCCTCTTCGAGGACGTGCCTGCCGACGGCTTCATGAACGGCACGCCGGCCGTCCCCTTCGGCCTGGAGCGTCGGCTGGTGGTGCTTGCCCGCCGCCTGCCCGAACTGTTCAAAAAGGTTGATTCGCTCGCCGCCTCCTTGGACTCTGCTAAGCGTTAACCGACATGAGCCTCCCAGAGATGAAGATTTTCACCGGCAACGCCAACCCGGCGCTGGCCAAGGAAATCTGCGAGCATCTCGGCGTCCCGCTCGGCACGGCCACCGTCAACCGCTTCCCCGACGGCGAGACGTTCGTCCAGATCAACGAGAACATCCGCGGCTGCGACGTCTATGTCGTCCAGCCCACCTGCGCGCCGGCCAACGACCGCATCATGGAGCTGCTCATCATGATCGACGCGCTCCGGCGCGCGTCCGCCGCCCGCATCACGGCCGTCATCCCGTTCTTCGGCTACGCCCGCCAGGACCGCAAGGACAAGCCCCGCGTCCCGATCACGGCCAAGCTCGTCGCCAACCTGCTCACCGCCGCCGGCGCCAACCGCGTGCTGACGGTCGACCTGCATGCCCAGCAGATCCAGGGCTTCTTCGACATCCCGGTCGACCATCTCTACGCCTCGCCGGTCTTCTACGCGCACATCAAGAACAAGCCCTGGCTGAAGGACGCCACGGTCTTCTCGCCCGACGTGGGCGGCCTGAAATACGCCTCGGCCGTGGCCGACATGCTGAGCCTGCCCTACGGCTTCGTGGCCAAGCGCCGCACCAGCGCGACCACCGTCCAGGCCACGAGCCTTGTCGGCGAGGTCGAAGGCCGTGACATCATCCTGGTCGACGACATGACCGAGACCGCGGGCACGCTCGTGGCCGCCGCCGAACTGCTCAAGAAGAACGGCGCCCGCTCCGTCCGCGCCGTCGTCTCGCACTGCATGATCCAGGACATCGCCTACGAGCGGCTCCGCCGCGGCGTCATCGACGAGGTCATCACGACCAACTCCGTGCCTTCCGACTGGCCGAAGGACCTGCCGATCACCGTGCTCTCGATCGCGCCCCTGCTGTCCGATGCGATCCGCCGCATCCACGGCAACAACAGCGTGACCGACCTCTTCCCGATCAAGGGCCACTGAACGTCGCGTCAGGACGCGAAAAAGGCCGCCTCGTCCGAGGCGGCCTTTCTGTTGGCAGGGAAGGGCGGGCTTACTTCTTCTCGGAGGCCAGGAAGTCGAGGATGACCTTCGCCTGGTCGCCGGTGTGGCCCTTGTGGTCCGCGTACACGCACTTGCCGTCCTTGAAAAGGAAGGCGCTGCGGCTGGCCATGCCGACGAGGTTCTTCACGCCGAAGGCCTCGGTGACGGCCTTCTTCTCCTTGTCCGCGAGCAGCCGGAAGGGGAACTTCTGCTCTTCCTTGAATTCCTTCTGGAGCTTCTCGTCGTCGGTGCTGACGCCGAGGACGTTCACGCCGGCCTTCTGGAGGTCGGCCCAGCCGTCACGCAGGGAGCAGCCCTGCTTGGTGCAGCCGCCCGTCTTGGCCTTGGGATAGAAGTAGACGAGCAGGTAGCCCTTGGCGCCTTCCTTGGCGAGGGAGACGGCCTTGCCGTCCTGGTCGTTGCAGGTGACGTCCGGGATGGACGCGCCGACGGCGAGCTTTTCAGCCGCGTTACCGAAGAAGGGGAGGAGGGACATAAGGAGGGAGGCGAAGAGCGTCTTCATGCGCCGTAGGTTGGGCGGCCGGCGGCAAAAGGCAAATGCGACCGACGGTGTTTTCGTGTCGCTTGTCGGTCCCCCCGGGGGCAAAAATAAGCCCATGCTGCAGGCTGTCCTCGACACCATCCCCCATCGCCCGCCGTTCCTGTTTCTCGACCGGATCGACGAGGTCCGGGCCGACGGCGCCACCTGCACTCGCACCTTCCGGGCCGACGAGCCTTTCTACTCCGGCCACTACCCCGGCAATCCGATCACCCCGGGCGTCCTGCTCTGCGAGTCCGTCTTCCAGGCGGGCGCGATCTACCTGACCAAGAAGCTCCAGTCCGAAGGCGGCGCCCCGGCCGGCAAGACGCCGGTGCTCTGCCGGATCGAAGAGGCCAAGTTCAAGGGCATGGTGAAGCCCGGCGACACGGTCTCGATCGACGTCAAGCACGTCGAGACGCTCCAGCAGTTCCACTTCATGACGGGCACGGTGCGTCGCGACGGCAAGGCCGTGCTGACCATCCGCTTCGCCCTCGCCCTCGTCGACCAACCCGCCTGACCCATATGTCCTTCCTCGGCCTCACCGGTAAGACCTACCTCGTCCTCGGCGTCGCGAACAAGAAGTCCGTGGCGTGGCACGTCGCCAAGACCCTCGAGGCCGAAGGCGCCAAGGTGGTCTACTCCGTGCGTTCCCAGGCGCGCCTCGACTCCCTGAAGGGCCTGCTCGACGGCAAGCCGGTCTATCTTTGCGACCTCGAGCACGAGGCCCAGACGCGGCAGCTCGCCGCCGCCGTGGGGCGCGAACATGGCCCGCTCGACGGCGTCCTGCACAGCGTGGCCTTCGCCAATTTCTCCCGGGGCATGCAGCCGTTCCACGAGACGGTCCGCGCCGACTTCCTGCAGGCCACCGCGATCTCGGCGTTCTCGCTCGTCGAGCTGGCCCGCGCGCTCAAGCCGCACCTGAAGCCCGCCGCCTCGGTCGTCTCCATCGGGATCTCCTCGCAGGTGACGGCCTCCAACTACGGCTACATGTCCCCGATCAAGGCCGCGCTCGAATCCGCCAGCCGCTTCCTCGCGAAATCCTTCTCGGCCGACTCGCGCGTGCGTTTCAACTCCGTCAACGCGGGCCCGCTCAAGACGAGCGCCAGCGCCGGCATCCCGGGCTATCTCCACAACTACCTGCACGCCGAGAAGATGACCTTCCGCAAGGAGGCCCTGAAGACCCAGGAGGTCGCCGACACGGCGGTCTGGCTGCTTTCCCCGCGCTCGAGCGGCGTCAACGGCCAAGGCATCGTGGTCGACGCGGGCATGGGCTGGAATTTCTTCGACGAAGAACTCGTGGCCGCTTCTTCCCGCCTCCCCGGCTCGTGATCTTCCAGCGCACCGTCCTTTCCGGCCTCGTCGCCGAGCTGCCTCCCGAGGTCTGGACCTCCGACGAGGTGGAGCGTCGCCTGGCCCCTCTTTACGGCCGCCTGAAGCTGCCGGAAGGCCGTCTGGAGCTGATGACGGGCATCCGGGAGCGCCGCTTCTGGCCGCAGGCGATCCGCCCCTCCGCCGCCTCCGCCCTCGCGGGCCGTCGCGCGATGCAGGCCGCGGGCGTGGGCCCGGCCGACATCGACCTGCTGATCCATTCTGCGGTCTGCCGCGACCGCCTCGAGCCTTCGACCGCCGCCTACGTGCATGGCCTGCTCGGCCTCGGTCCGCAGGCGCAGATCCTCGACGTCTCCAACGCCTGCCTGGGTTTCCTCAACGCCGTCGCGCTCGCCGCGGGCATGGTGGAGTCCGGCCAGATCCGCCGCGCGCTGGTCTGTTCCGGCGAGGATGGCCGTCCGCTCGTGGAACGGACGATCCGCCTGCTCAACGAAGACCTCGCGCTGACGCGTGAGACCATCAAGCCGTACTTCGCGAACCTCACCATCGGCGCCGGCGGCGCGGCCGCGGTCGTCTCACGCGACGACCTCGCCGGCGCGGGCTCGATCCGCCTCCTGGGCGGCGCCGCCGAGACCGATTCTTCCGCCAACGGTCTCTGCGAAGGCGACACGTCCTTCGCCGAACTCGACATGCGCACGGATTCGGAAGCGCTCCTCGCCGCCGGCGTCGCGCTGGCGCAGCGTTGCTGGGGCCGCTTCAAGGGCGTCACGGGCTGGGACGAATCCACGCCGCACCGGGTCGTGACGCATCAGGTGGGCCGTCGCCACTCGTCGTTGCTGTTCGAGAAGCTCGGCCTTGATCCCGCCAAGGATTACCAGAGTTTCGACCGGCTCGGCAACGTCGGCTCGGTCTCCGTGCCCGCCACGCTCGCGCTGGGCCTCGCCGAAGGCCGGATCAAGCCCGGCGAACGCGTGGCGCTGCTGGGCATCGGCAGCGGTCTCGCCAGCATGATGCTCGCCGTCGAATGCCAATGACCGTTGCCGAACTTTCTCCCGCCGTCCGGGCGCTCTATCCGTTCGCGCCGAAGGATTTCGCCGCGCTCTCGGGGCGCATGAGCTACGTCGACCACGGTCCGCGCGACGGGCGTCCGGTGCTGCTGCTGCACGGCAACCCGTCTTGGTCGTTCCTCTGGCGTGACCTCATCCTGAAACTGGCCGCCCAAGGCCGCCGCGTCATCGCTCCCGACCATGTCGGCATGGGCCTCTCCGCCCGCCCGGATCGCTTCCTGCGGCTGGCCGACCGTATCGCCGACGTCGAAGCCCTCCTCGCGCATCTCGGGATCAAGGAGTTCGACCTCGGCGTCCACGACTGGGGTGGCGCCATCGGCTTCGGGGTCGCCGGCCGCCGCCCGGAAAGGGTCGGCAAGATTCTCGTCACGAACACCGGCGCGTTCCTGTCGGAGCGGATTCCCGCCCGGATCGCCCTTTGCCGGGCCCCTTGGGTCGGCCGCTTCATCGTCCAAGGCCTGAATGGCTTCGCCTGGCCGGCCACCTGGATGTCCGTCGAGAAGCCCCTCAGCCCGGCCGCCAAGGCGGGTTTCCTCTCGCCCTATGGCTCCGCCTCGGTCCGCCGGGCGGTGGCCGACTTCGTGGCCGATATCCCGATGGAGGCCGAACACCCCACCCGGACCGTCCTGGCCGGCGTGCAGGCGTCTTTGGGCGACTTAAAGGGCAAGCCCATGCTGCTTTGCTGGGGAATGCGCGACTTCTGCTTCGACCGGTCCTTCCTGGAGGGCTTCGTCGCCCGCTTCCCGGCCGCGCAGCAGCTCTTGTTCGCCGACGCCGGGCACTACGTCCTCGAGGATGCCGGCGGGGCGGCCTTGGGTCCGATCGCCGCTTTTTTCGGGCCGGCCTGAGCGCGCGGTTTTGGTCCGCTTTCGAGGGGGCGGAAAAGGCCTGTGGATAACGTGTGAACAACGGTTTCTAACACCCCCTATAAGTTTTTGTAAGGGCTTGATTGGCAGTCATTTCTGGGGAGCCAAAAACATTCACGGACAGGGTGTTTCCTGTTGCAGATACCCCTGTGAAAAACAGGATGAAAAGACCCCTCCTGCGGGCGGGGAAACATCATTTATTTACATACCTAGACATGAGCGAAAATTCCGAAAAAACCCCGAACCGCGGCAAGCACGCCGGCAACGAAAGCTACGGCGCTTCCGACATCAAGCGTCTCAAAGGACTCAAGGCCGTGCGCGAGCGACCCGGTATGTATATCGGTGATACGAACGAGACCGGCCTCCATCACTGCGTGTACGAGATCGTCGACAACTCGATCGACGAAGCGCTCGCCGGTTATTGCAAGAACATCAAGGTCGAGATCCATGCGGACGGCTCGCTCTCCGTCGAGGACGACGGTCGCGGCATCCCCGTCGCGATGCACCCGGAAGAGAAGGTCCCGACGCTCGAGCTCGTGCTGACCAACCTGCACGCGGGCGGCAAGTTCGACAAGGGCGCCTACCAGGTGTCCGGCGGCCTCAACGGCGTCGGCGCGAAGTGCGTCAACGCCCTTTCCGACAGCTTCGTCGCGGAAGTCAGCCGCGAAGGCGAGGTCCACCAGATGAAGTTCTGCCGCGGCGAAGTCACGCAGTCGATCAAGGTCATCGGCAAGACGAAGCGCACCGGCACGAAGATCACCTTCCATCCCGACCCGGAGATCTTCGTCGCCACCCAGGAATTCAAGTACGACACGCTCGTCCGCCGCATGCGCGAGCTGGCGTTCCTCGTCCCCGGCATCACGGTCGAGATGAAGGACCACCGCTCCAACCGCGCCGACAAGTTCGAGTTCAAGGAAGGCATCGCCGAATACGTCTCGTTCCTGAACGCCAACGAGGAGCGGCTCTTCGAGAAGCCGATCCTGATCTCCGCGGAGGTCGATTTCACCGACCTCTCCAATCCCCGCGTCATGGCCGACGGCGAGAAGCCCAAGCCGGGCATGCGCCGCATGACCCTCGACGTCGCCCTGCAGTATAACGACCGCTACGACGAGATGGTCTTCAGCTACGCCAACCTGATCAACCAGCCCGAAGGCGGCACCCACCTCTCCGGCTTCCGTTCCGCGCTCACGCGCGTGATCAACCACTACGCGAAGTCCAACAACCTCATCAAGGACAAGGACGCCAAGCTCAACGGCGACGACATGCGCGAAGGCCTCGTGGCCGTCATCTCGGTCAAGCACCCCGACCCGAAGTTCCAGTCCCAGAACAAGACCCGCCTGACGAACCCGGAAGTCGAAGGCATCGTGACCTCCGTCGTCGGCGAGCAGCTCAAGTATTACCTCGAGCGCGACCCGAAGACCGGCCGCCGCATCGTCGACAAGTGCCTCAACGCCGCCCGCGCCCGCGAGGCCGCCCGCAAGGCGCGCGAGACGGTCCGCAAGTCCGCCATGTCCTCCGGCGGCCTCCCCGGCAAGCTGGCCGACTGCTCCGAGAGCGACCCGTCCGTCTGCGAGCTCTACATCGTCGAAGGCGATTCCGCCGGCGGCTCCGCCAAGCAGGGCCGCGACCGCCGCTACCAGGCGATCCTCCCGATCAAGGGCAAGATCCTCAACGTCGAGAAGGCCCGCATCGACAAGATCCTCTCCAACGAGGAGATCCGCACGATCATCACCGCCTGCGGCACCGGCATCGGCAAGCACGAGGGCGACGGCGCCTTCGACGTCACAAAGTGCCGCTACCACAAGCTCGTCATCATGACGGACGCCGACGTCGACGGCTCCCACATCCGGACGCTCCTCCTGACGTTCCTCTTCCGCCAGATGCCCGGCCTCATCGAGGCCGGCTACGTCTACATCGCCCAGCCGCCCCTCTACCGCATCAAGCGCAAGAAGCGCGAGCAGTACGTCGACAACGACCCGGAGCTGAACCGCATCCTCCTCGAGCTCGGCTCCGAGGACGTGAACCTGCTCCGCCTCCGCGACAAGCACGTCTTCCCGGGCCAGAAGCTCGACAAGATCGTCGAATCCCTCGCCCGCCTCGAGTCCCTCGGCGCCGGCATCGGCCGCACGGGCTGCCAGCTCGGCGAATACCTCGACCAGCAGGACCTCAAGACCCACGCTCTCCCGCGCTTCATCGTCCGCACCCGCACGGGCAACGAGGAGACCTACGAGTTCCTCGCCGACACCGACGCCAAGCAGGCCTACCTGCGCAAGGCCGGGGTCGAGGACTTCCTCGCCGACAAGATCGACCGCGAGAAGAAGCTCAAGGACGGCACCGTCGTCCAGGAGCGTGTCAACGTGATCGAGGTCTTCGAGAACGAGGCCATCACCAAGGTGCTCAAGGAGCTCGAAGCCCAGGGCATGGACGTCAAGAAGTTCACCGCTGGCGAGGAGCCCCGCTACCACCTGATCGACGGCTCGACCGCCGAGGAAGCCCCCGCCGCCGAAGGCGAAGAGGAGGCCAAGGGCGAGGAGAAGCCGGCCAAGAAGGTCGTCAAGAAGGCCGACCCCATCCCGCTCGGCTCGATCCTCGAGCTCATCGGCCAGATCCGCCAGTTCGGCC
>CAZXSI010000040.1:0-13129 GCA_964643215.1 uncultured Klebsiella sp.
GTGGAGAACTTGTAGCCGCGGCGGTACTCGAACTTCTCGACGGCCTTCACGAGGCCCATGTTGCCTTCCTGGATGAGGTCCGTGAAGAGCAGGCCGCGGTTCTGGTACTTCTTCGCGATGGAGATCACGAGGCGGAGGTTGTGCTCGACCATCTCGGTCTTGGCGCGCTGGGCCTCGTCGAGGTGCTTGCGGACGTTGCGGGAGAGGTTGAGCAGCTCGGCCGGCGCGAGGCGCCAGCGGAGCTCGATCTCGCGCGTGCGGGAGGCGGAGATCTCCGGCTTGACGGCCTTCTTGGCGCGGACGGGTCCGCGGGCGACCAGGGTCGGCTCGACCAGGTTGCGGGAATCGTCGATGTCGCCCTTGATGTCGGGCAGCTCGAGCCACTCCTCGAAGAGCTTCATCTTGAAGCAGAACTTACGGAGGATGTCCTTGCAGCCCTCCTTGGCGGTCAGCTCGATCTTGCGGTAGGCGTCGCGGGCCTTGGTCTTCTTGGGCGCATCGGACTCGTCGAGGTACTTCTGCCACGCCTTGTCGAGCTTGGCCTTGAGCTTGGTGCACTCCTCCGTGGCCTTGGGGAGCATCTTGTAATACGCGTCGCGGGACTCGACCTTCTTGTCGATGACGACCTTGTCGAAGCGTTCTTCCTTGCGGAGGACCTTGAGGGCGAGGTCGAGCTGGTAGGGCAGGGTGAGCCAGCAGGAGAAGAGGAATTCCTGGGCGCGGAGCTCGGCGTCCTCGATGCGCTTGGAGATCTCGACCTCCTGCTCGCGGGTGAGCAGCGGCTTGTGGCCCATCTGCTTCAGGTAGACGTTGAACGGGTCGTAGGGGGCGTCGGCCGGGACGGTGCGGGCGGCCTCCTCCTCGGAATCCTCGACCTTCTTGCGGTACGTCTCGACCTCGTCCTCGTCGAGGAGCTTGATGTCGAGGTTATCGAGGATGTTCATGATGTTCTCGATCAGCTCCGGGTCGGTGGCGCTGTCGGGGATGACCTCGTTGATGTTCTGGACGGTGACGTAGCCGTTCTTCTTGGAAAGACTGACGAGCTGCTGGACCTTCTCGTTGATGTCCGGGCGGACCTGCGGCGTGGGCAGGGCTTTGCCGCCGGCCTTCATGGCGACGGGCTTGGCCGGCGCGGCGACCTTGGACGTCGCCGCGGCCTTGCCGATCGGGGCGGCCTTGACCGGGGCCTTCGCAGGGGCCTTCACGGGGACGGCCTTGGCGGGCGTCTTGGCCGCGGGCGCGGCCTTCGGGGCCTTGGCGGGCGCGGCTTTGACGGCGGGCTTGGCCTGCTTGGAGGCTTTGGCCGGCTTGTCGGTGGTCTTCTTGTTCTTCTTGTCGGGCATCTTGGGAAAATCAGGCGGCGGAGAGCGTCGGCGGCGTCGCGTGCGATTTGCGCAGGGCGATCTTCTCGGACTGGAGCCGGTTGAGCGTGGCGACGTCGTCGCGGGAGGTGGCGGCGATGCGGGCGTCGAGGTTGCGCATCAGCGTCTGGACGTGACGGGCGTGGAAGGACTTCAGGATCGAGTTGGCGCGCGGAAGGAGGTCCTTCTCGTCGTCCTTGCCGGCGTAGCTCTCGGCGGAGAGGCGGGCGGCCTCGGTGCGCAGCTCGTCGTCCAGGGCGCTGATGGCTTCGCGCAGGCCCGCGAAATGGCCGTGGGCGGCTTCGTTGAGCAGGGCCATCAGGAGTTGGCCGCCCCGACCGGACTGGTCGATCCATTCGAGCGGCAGCGACTGGGCGATGGGGACGAAGTAGGAATCATGCCGCAGGAGGAACAGTATCAAATCCTCCTCGGAGGTTGTCAAGCCCCCCCCCTTGACAACCGGGGCGGGGTTGGGGTCGACGGCGCCGCCGAGCTGGGCGGCGGGGCGCTGGGCCTGGGACTGGGCGCGATGGCGTTCGTAGGCCATGTGCATCTCGCGGATGCCGATGCCCGCGTGGCGGGCGGCTTCGTTGAGGGCTTCGCGGACGATCTCCTCGGCGCCGGCCTGCTCGACGATGGGGAAGATGGCTTCCAGCAGGCTGAGGCGGCTGGTGAGCGGCAGGTTGACGGAGCCTTCGGGGACGAGGGACTGGACGCAGAACTGCATCGCGCTGCGCGCGCCGGCGACCAGGCCGGCCCAGCCCGCGGCGTCGTGCGTCGAAAAGTACTCGTCGGGATCCTTGCCGCCGGGGAGCGAGAGGAAGCGGATGTCGAGCCCTTCGCGCAGGCCGATGGGGAGCAGGCGCAGGGCGGCCTTCTGGCCGGCGGCGTCGGAGTCGAGGAAGACGATGAGGCGCTGCGTGAAGCGGCGGAGCTGCTGCAGGTGCTCCTCCGTGACGGCGGTGCCCTGGGCGGCGATGGCGCCGGGGATGCCGGCGGAATGGCAGCGGATGGCGTCGAGCTGGCCTTCGACGAGCACGAACGGATCGGCGTCCTTGCGCGTCATGCGGGCGCGGTCGAGGTTGAAGACCGTGCGGGATTTCTTGAAGAGCTCGGTCTCGGGCGAGTTGACGTACTTCGCCTCGCGGGACGGGTCGTCCTGCGGGGTGATGTCGAGCTGGCGCGCGGTGAAGGCGATGACGCGGCCCTGGATGTCGCGGATCGGGATGATCAGGCGGCCGCGGAAGCGGCAGCGCCAGCGCAGCGGGTCGGGCACGCGGTCGACGCCGAAGAAGAGGCCGGTCTGGGCGAGCGCGTCCTTGGCGTAGCCCTTGGCGAGCAGGCCGGGGATGAGCTTGGAGTCGTCGACGGGCGCGAAGCCGATGCCGAAGTCGTCGGCGACCTCGGGCGAGAACCTGCGCTGGCGCGTCCAGTAGTCGCGGATCCATTCGCCGTGCACGGGGTCCTCGAGGAAGCAACGTCGCCAGTAGTCGGCGACGAGCTCGTGGATCTCGAGGAGCTGGCCGCGGAACGACTTCTCGTTCTTGCCGTCGCCGCCGCTCTCGTACTCGAGCTTGAAGCCGAAGCGGGTCGCGACGCGTTCGACGGACTCCGGGAAGTCGAGGCCTTCGCGGTTCATCACCAGCTTGAAGGCGTCGCCGCCCTGCTGGGTGGAGAAGCAATACCAGAGGCCGGTCTCGGGGTTGACCTTGAACGACGGGCTCTTCTCGGACTTGAAGGGGCTCAGGCCCCACCAGTCGCGTCCGCGCTGCTTCATCTGGGTGTAGTCGCCCGCGAGCGCGACGATGTCGGCCCGTTGGCGGAGCTCATCGATCGATCTGCGGGAAATACGGGCCACGGGTGTCAAGGGGTGTCTGTCAAGGGGGGCGGCGCAAACGTAAATAATTCCCAATCGTCGATAGGGCGTTCCCCCGATTGTGCCTAGGGCCGGGGCGGGCGCAAGGGGGCGGCCGCCGTCAGCACTCGTCGCAGAGCTTGTGGCGGATCCGCCTGGCCTCTTCCCGCAGGCGGCCGGCTTCGGCGGTCTGCCCCTGCTTTTCCACGGCATCGGCCAGGTTGTCCAAGACCGAGGCCGTCTCCCGCTTCTCCGCGCCATGGAGCTTCTGGACGCCCTTGAGCTGACGGCGGAAGAGGGCTTCGGCTTCGGCGGGCTTGCCGCGCTTGAGCTCCAGTCCGCCGAGGATGCTCATGGTGCCGAGCGGGTCGGGGTGGTCTTCGCCGAGGGAGTCCACTTCAAGCTTCAGCACCGTGCGATAAAGGTCGGCGGCTTCGTCGAGGCGAGACTGGCGGTAGCAGAGGCCGGCCAGCTGCGTGCGGAGGTTGATGATGGCGGCGTCGGAGCCAACCGGCCGCTCCTCGAGCAGGGCGAGCGCCTCGCGGTAGAGCTTCTCGGCGCCGGCGAGGTCGTCGGCCGACATCCGCAGCGAGGCGAGTTCGCGGCGCAGGTCCGCGGCGGCGGAGCGCTGATCGCGGTCGCCCGTAGGTTGGGCCTTGATGGCGTGGGCAAGGTACTCTTCGGCTTGGGCGATCTTGCCCTCCGCGCGGAAGGCGACGGCGTTCTGCCGGTAGTTCTCCGCTATCCGGTCATAGAATCGTTCGGTGCGAGCATGGTAGACCCATCCGCCGACGCAGAGCGCCAGGACGAAGACGAACAACCCGGTCAGGATGAACGTCTTCCACCGCATCAGTCGCCGAGGAAGCTGGCGTCGTCGCACTGCGCCTTGAAGTAGGGCGCGTTGCCGTCGACCTCGACCGTCAGCGTATGGTTGCCGGCGGGGATCGCCGCCGCGAAGACGCCCGACTTGAGGTCGATCGCCTGGCCGTCAAGCCAGGCGGCCTTCACGCCCGTGAGGACGAGCGGCTTGGCGGTCTTGGCGGCGGCCGTGAAGCGGGCGGTGGCGTAGAGGCGGCCGGGGTTGAACTCCTTGGGCAACTGGCCGTTGACGAGCGTGTAGACCGGCGTGGCGGCGGCGGACTTGGCGAGGGCGCCGGGCGGCTGGTCGTCGAAGACCCAGAGACGGGCGACGTTGCCCTTGCTGGCGTCGAACGGACCCGGCTTGCCGATCTCGCCGAGGAAGGCGTAGAAGTTGCGGCGGGAGACGCCGGTGAGGCCGTCGGCGAGGCCGGCGGGCATGATGCTGCCGATGTTCTCCTTGCCGACGATGTTGGCCTTGAGGATCGGCAGTTCGACGCCGGGACCGGGGCGGATGAAGAGTTCGGTCGCGGTCTCGCGCGCCGGGATGCCGGTCATCAGCGAGCCGTCCTTCATCTTGAACGAGAAGGCGTGGTAGCCTTCCTTCACCTTGGACGCGGGGTTCAGCACGCTCTCGATGACGTAGTCCAGCGGGGCGCTGGCGCCGAGGCTGCTGAGGTCGGGGCCGAGCTTGCCGCCGGCGCCGCCGATGGCGTGGCACATCGTGCAGCCGGCCTTGCGATACTGGATCTCGCCGTCCGCGGGATCGGCGCCTTTCTTGATGGTATCGATCATGCCGGCGATCTCCGCGGCGAAGTCGCGCGGGCCGGCCTTGGCGCCGGTGAGCGGTTCGATCGCCTTGACCAAGGGGACGCCGCCGCGGCCCAGCGAGCGGGCGGCCTGCAGCGCGGCGGCCAGGTGTTCGGGGCTCAGGCCCTTGGGGAAGTCCTTGGCCAGTCGCTGTGAGAAGCCCCCGATCTGGAAGAGGTTGGTCCACACGGCGGCGGCCTCCTCCTTCGTCTTGATCTGGGCGAACACCGACGGGATGGCCTTGTAGGCTTCGCCCGGCGCATGGACGGCCAGGGCGGGGAGGGCGTCGCGACGCACGGCCGACGGACGGGCCTCGGCGGTCAGGCTGCGCAGCGCGGCGAGCGAGGGCTGCTGGCCGATGACCCGCAGGGCGGCGATGGCGGTCTGGCGGAGGGCGGTCTCCTTTTCGCGGCCGGCGAAGTCGCCGAGCTTCGGGACGAATTGGACCAGTTTCCACTGGCCGGCGAGCCGCACGCACTCGATCAGCAGCTTCGGTTCGGTCTGGTAGGTGAGCAGCGCGCCGAGGCCGGCGAGGTCGCCGTTCGGACGGACGTTGCGGGTGCCGGCTTCGGCCAGCGCGCGGGCGACGCGCTGACGGGTCGCGGGTTGCAGCGAGGCGTCGTTGATGAGGGACTGATAGAGCAGGCCGGCTTCTTCCGCGGTGCCGGCCTTGCCGATCAGTTCGATCCACGGGCCCGTGCCGGCGGCGTCGATCTTGCGGCCGACGAAGAGGCGTTGCACGTAGGGCGTGGCGATGCCCGGGTCGATCGCCTTGACGATCGCGTCGAGCGACGCCTCCTGGCCTTCGACCTTGGCGGGCTGGGCGGCGACGTCCTCGAGCCACGGACGGGCGAGTTCGTTGATGCTCGTCCACGCGGCGAAATCGAGGAAGGTGTCTTCCGCGTTCTTCGGCAGGTGCGTGAGCACGGCGCGGGCGCTTTCGGGCGTGCGGACGCGGGCGAGGGCGCGATGGGCTTCGAGCTGCACGCGCGGGTTGGCGTGGGACAGGAACGGCGTGATCAGGCTGATGTCCGTCGCGCCGCGGGCGCCGAGGGATTTGCCCAGTTCGCGGAGGCCGACCTGGAGGCTGGCCGGATCCTGGCTCCGCAGGAGCTCGGCGAGGTGGGCGGTGTCGGCCGTGCGGCCGCTGAGCAGCCAGGCGGCATGGCGGCGGGCGACGTCGTCCTTGGCCCATTCCTTGAGGGCGGCCTGCAGTTCGGCGACCGGCAGCTTGGCGAGTTCGCGGCGGGACTGTTCGAAATCCCAGCGATTAGGCGAAGTCAGCTTCGCGAGGAGCGCGGCGACCGGCTGGCCGAGCACGGGTTGCCAGGCGAGCGGCTGGGCGTTCTCCGGCAGGATGCGCCAGATACGGCCGCTGATCTTGTCGCGCCGCGGGTCGCGGAAGTCGACCTCCCCGTGATTGATGATCGGATTGGTCCAGTCGGCGACGTAGAGAGCCCCGTCCGGCCCCATCTTCAGGGTGATCGGACGGAAGGCGACGTCGCTGGTACGCACGACGTCCGGCAGCTCCTTGGTCACGTAGCCGGACTTCGGGGCGGCGTCGGTGCTGAAATCGTTGAAGCCGAAGCGGACGATCCGATGGGCGCGGAAGTCGCAGGTGAGCGCGTTGCCCTGCCAGTCGGCGCCGAACAGCGGGCTCTGGACGAGCTCGAGGCCGCTGAACTTAGGATAGGAGCCCGGGCTGATGCTGCCCACGAGACGACGGGCGCCTTCGGAAGGCGGGAAGGTCGCGCCGGGGAAAGCCCAGTGCACGCCGGTGCCGTCCGCGCCGGAGGTCAGGAACGTCTGGCCGGCGAGGTCTTCCTGCTGTCCCCAGGCGTTGACGAGCCCCTTCGAGTGGACTTCGAGGCGCTCGGTGTTCGGATCGTAGGCGAACGCCACGCCGGAGTTGGCGCGCACGAGGCCCCACGGGGTCTCGAGGTGCGAATGGATGTAGATCGTCTGGTGGAAGTACAGGCGGCCATCGACGCCCCAGTGCAGCGTGTGGATGATGTGGTGGGTGTCTTCGGTGCCGAAGCCGCTCAGCACGATGCGACGGTCGGCGAGCACGCCGTCCGCGTTCGGCTTCGTCAGGTGGAGCAGCTCGGTGCTGGCGCCGACGTAGACGCCGCCGAAATTGTCCGGCGCGACGCCGGAAGGGATCAGCAGGCGGTCGGCGACGATGCGCGAGACGTCGGCGACGCCGTCGCGGTCGGTGTCCTCGAGGAGGATGACCTTGTCGTTGCCCGTGGACGGTCCGAACTTGGCGGAGTTGCCGGCCATCTGCGCCGCGAGGTCTTCCGGGTTCACCTGCGGGTAGGTGTTGGAGGTCGCGACCCAGAGGCGGCCGGCGGTGTCCCAGTTCATGTGGACCGGCTTCTCGAGGAGCGGGTTCTCGGCGAAGAGCGTCATGCGCAGCCCGTCGGAAAGCTTGAAGTCCGGGCGGGGCAGGGAGGCGGCGACGGTGAGCTTGGAGGGCGTCTTCGGCTCGGGCGGCAGCGTGCTCGGCTGCCCGGCGGAGACGGCGATGGCGTCGGCCTCGGCCTTCTCGATGAGCGGGTCGAACTTCGGGATCTCGACGGCGTTGTTGCCCTGTTCGCGCTTACGGAAGCCGAAGATGTAGGTGTAGTTGGCCGGTCGGCTGCGATGGAAGAAGAGGGAGTTCTTGCGCAGGATCGCGGCGCGCAGGGTCTCTTCGGCCGCCGTCGGCTTGTCCCAGTTGTCCCTGTCGAGGGTCCAGCCGAGCTGGGCGGCGACGCCTTCGCTGAGCGCCCGGTAGCCGCGTTCGGTCAGGTGGATGCCGTTGTCGGTGCCTTGGTCGAGGGCGATGCCGTGAGGCTTCCACTCGGCCCGGATGAACGGCACGTTCTTCTCCTGGGCGAGTTCGGCGAGGCTGCGGCCGTAGGCGGCGAGGAGCGCGTTATGTTCGGTCGGGTCCGGCAGGCCGGGGCGGGAGCCGCGGAGGTCCTCATGCGCGATCGGCCCGAGGATGACGAAGCGCACGTTGCCGCCGGCGGCGTGCTTCTTGATGAGTTCCATCAGCTGAGCGACCTCGCGCTTCAGGCGGGCCGGGGTGTGCTCGGTGCCGTAGCGGGCGGGGTCGGGGTTCAGGGCGGGGTCGTTCCGGCGGTAGGTGAGTTCTTCCAGCGAGGCGGCCATGCCGTAGCCGATGATCGCGACGGTGGGCTTCACGACGGCCAGCTGTTCCTCGAGCTGCTCGACGCCCTTGGCGACGGGATCGAAGCTCGCGCGGGAGGCGCCGAGCGGCGTGTCGCCGGAGTAGCCGAGGTTGCGGACGGCGAACTTCTTGCCGGGGAATTCCTGGCGCATCTTGGTCTCGAGCAGACCGTAGTTGTTCTCGCGCTCGACGAGCACGTCGCCGATGAGCAGGACGCGGTCGCCGTCCTCGAGCGTGAGCTTGCGGTTCTCGCCGGCGGCGCGGGCGCCGGGCTGGAAGGCGATGAGGACACAAAGGGCCAGCAGGGTGGGGAAGCGGGGCATGTCAGGATTGGAAAAGGGTTTCAGGGTTATGGCGAGGCGACTTTCGACCCCCGGGGACGGAAGTTGTTGCCAGCGGATGGCCTTTAATTTCGGTCAATTAAAGCGGCCGCCGAAAATCAGTCCGCGTACTTCGGCCAGCGGGCCCGGAAGGCCAGCTGCGCGTCCTTGTCGGGGATCACCGGGCGGGCGGGGTCCGTCAGGAACTTGAGCGGGAAGGCCGGCTTGAGGTGCAGGACATGCACGACCGCTTCCTTGACCTCGAAGACCGCGTACCAGGCGCCGCATCCGATGTCGAAGAGGTCGCCATGGCGGCTACGGATACGCCGGGTCCGATGCGGGCTCGGGTCGCGGCCGAGGATCTCGAGCATCCGCGCCTCGAAGTCCACCGACCACTCCTGCTTCAGCCAGGCCATGTGTTCGCGGGCCAGGGGGGAGAAGCGGACCGTGAACGCGGGCGGGGCCTCGAGGGCGGCGTCCACTTCGTCGATCCAGCCGGCCTTGGCGTCGGGAAAGGAATCGTAAGAAGGGATGTAGGGCTTGAGGTCGAAGACCGGCGTGCCGTCGACGAGGTCACAGGGTCCAAGGATCAGCTTCCCCTTCTTGATCTCGATCAGCTGCACGGGCGTGATGCCGATCGGGTTGGGGCGATGCGGGGATCGGGTGGCGAACACACCGCGTCTTTTCGAAGGGCCGCGGGGCGGAAGGACTTCGGGACGCCAGTCCTTGTTCCGGTGGAACCACCAGATCAGCCAGATGCGGTCGAAGCCCTCGAGGTCCTTGAGCGCCTTCTGATACTTGTCGCCGGGCAGCATCTCCAGGACGTTGGTCTCGGGCTGCTTCTCGTCGGGCTGATGACGGGCGTCGAACTTCAACGGCTTCCCGGAGCGGATGAAGCCGATGGGCGTGATGGTGAGTCCCGGATCCAAGATGCCCAAGGCCTAGGCCTCGGAAGGCAAAAAGGCAAAGATTCATTGTCTTGCCGGAACGACGAGGTTACCCGTCGGTCGTCGTCATGTCCGCCGAGGTCATCAATCTCTCCTGCTACAAGTTCGCCCCTTTGGACGGCCTCGAGGCCTTGCGGACGAGCCTGCAGGTTTCGGCGAAGGCGCATGGTCTCAAGGGCACCATCCTGCTCGCGCCCGAAGGCATCAACTTCTTCCTGGCCGGCACCCGGGCGCAGCTCGCGGCGGTACTGGACGTCATCCGCGCCGTGCCGGGCCTCGCGGGCATCGAGCCCAAGGAGAGCCCGAGTTCCGCGCAGCCGTTCAAGCGCATGCTCGTGAAGATCAAGAAGGAGATCATCGCCTTCGGCGTCGAAGGCGTCGATCCCGCGCGGCGGCCTGCCGCCAAGATCTCGGCCCGGCAGCTGAAGCAGTGGCTGGACGAAGGTCGTCCGGTGACGTTGCTCGACACCCGGAACGACTACGAGATCCGCATGGGGACGTTCAAGGGGGCGGTCGTGCCGCGCATCTGGAACTTCCGCGATTTCCCCGCCGCGGTGGCGAAGCTGCCCGCCGAACTCAAGACGCAGCCCGTGGTGATGTTCTGCACCGGCGGCATCCGTTGCGAGAAGGCCGGGCCGTTCATGGCCATGCAAGGCTACGCCGACGTGCTCCAGCTCGACGGGGGCATCCTCAAGTATTTCGAAGAAGTGGGCGGCGCCCACTACGACGGGGAGTGCTTCGTCTTCGATGAACGCGTCGGCGTGGGACCCGATCTGCGCGAGACCGGTTCGGTCATCTGCTTCCATTGCCAGATGCCGCTGAGCGTCGAGGACCAGCGGCGTCCGGACTACGTCTACGAGCAGAGCTGCCGCCACTGCGTCGACGGCAAGCCGAAGGGCCGCGGCAACACCGCTCAGCGCGGCGCCTGAGGCTTACCAGCGCAGCTCGGCCAGGCTGAAGACGCGCCGGGCGCCTTGCGGCAGGCGCGCCTGCAGGGAGGCGTCGTCCTTGTCGCTGAGGATGCCGGTGCGCAGCAGCACGCTGTCGAGGCCGGCGCCGGCGGCGCCCGCGATGTCATGCTCGGGGCTGTCGCCGATCGCCAGGACCGTCATCGGCGGCGGGTTGCCGAGCGCGGCGAGCGCGGTGCGGTAGATGTCGCCGTGCGGCTTGCCGAAACAGCGGAGCATCGCGCCTTTGCGTTCGAGTTCGCGGGCGATGGCGCCGGCCGAGGGACGGACGCCCTTGGGCGTGAGCATCTCGAGGTCGGGGTTGCAGACGGCGATGGTGACGCCGCGGTGCGCCGCCTTGGTCAGGTCGCGGATCTGCTCGCGCCAGTTGCGGTCGGGTTCCTGGCTCGCCGCGAGGATGATGCCGTCGGCCTCGTCGGGCCAGGTGAGCGTGAAGCCGAGGTCGCCGAAGCCGTAATCGTCGCCGGGCTTGCCGGAGATGTGGACCTTGGCGCCGGGACGGAAGCCCTCGCCGAGGGAACCGGCGCGGATGGCCGCCTGGGCGGCGTCGCCCGAAGTGATCACCACGTCGAAGTGCTCGGGGCCGAAGCCGAACCTCGCGAGGCGGACGACGTTGTCGGCGCCCGTCTTGGCCGAATTGGAGAGCACCGCGACCTTGCCGCCGCCGGCGCGGAAACGAAGCAGCGCATCCGCGGCGTGGGGATAGGCGACGGTGCCGTCGTGCAGCGTGCCGAACTGGTCGACGAGCAGGGCGCCGTATTGGCCGGCGATTTCGGCGAGGCCGTCGATGCGCGCAAGGGTGCTCATGCGGAAGGGATTTCGTGGCCGAGCGAACGCCAGGCCAGCCGGGCGGCCCCGGCGGCGGCTTCCTCGCTCCAGGCCGGGAGCAGCGGGACGCCGAGGGCGCTCGCGCGCAGGGTCATCCACGCGTCGCTGCGGGCGCCGCCGCCGGCGTGGCGGACGTCGCGGAGGGCCGGGCCGCCGAGTTCCCGGAGCTTCGCGTAGCCGGTCTGCTCCACGCGGGCGAAGGCTTCGTAGATGCCTTGCAGGAAGGCGGCGTCGGAGGCCGGGCGCGGCGTCAGCCTCGGCGCAAGTTGCGCGTCGGAGACCGGGAAGCGTTCGCCGACGGACGGCAGCGGATAGTAATCCGTGCCGGTCGGCCTGGCGGGCTCGAGCGACTTCTCGAGGCTCGCGAGCTGTTCGGGCGTGAAGAACTGCAGCAACGTCTTGCCGCCGCAGTTCGAGGCGCCGCCGGCCAGCCACATGTCGCCGAGGCGATGGCTGTAGATGCCGAGCTCGGGCGCGAAGACCGGTCGGTCGCTGAGCAGCTTGAGCACGATGGTCGAACCGAGCGCGGTGGAGGCTTCGCCGGGTTCGCTCGCGCCGCTGGCGAGGAAAGTCGCGCAGCCGTCGGTCGTGCCGGCAGCGATCGTGATGCCCTCGGGAATGCCGAGCGCGATGGCCGCCTGGGCGGAGACGTGTCCGATGGGCGTTCCGACCGGGACGACTTCGGGCAGGAGGCCCGGAGAGAGTCCGAAGGCGCGGAGCCAATCCGGCCAGCAGCGGTGGACCGGGTCGTAGCCCGTCTTCAGCGCGTTGTTCTCGTCGGTCCGCCAGTCCGTGGCGCCGAGGCAGCCGTTGATCCAGTCGGCTTGGTGGAGGATGCAGTGCAGCCGCGGCAGCTTCGCCCACCCGAGGGCGCGGGCGGCCGGGGAGGTGGCGCCGTGCGCGGCGCTTTCGCGCGGGGCGAGGGTGCGGATCCGGGCGGCGAGGTCGCCCGTGTCGGCGTCGTCGTACATGCGGGCCGGCGCCAGCGGCCGGTTATGGTGGTCGACCGGCAGGATCGTGCCGGAGGTCGCATCCACCGCGATGGCGCGGGCGCCGGACAGCTCGAGCTTGCGGCTGAGCCCGTCGAGGGCCTCGCGACAGCCGTTCCACCAGTCCTCCGGCGCTTGTTCGCGCCGGGCGCCCGCGGCCTTCGTCGCCGGCAGCGTCGCCGAACCGATGCCGAGGATCTTGCCGGCGGCGTCGACGGCCACGGCGCGGACGCCGGAGGTGCCGAGGTCGAGGCCGAGGACGAAGCCGTGCATGCGGTTTTATTGAGGGGCAGGTAGGCGGGGGGCAAGGACTGAGGAAGGTATTGGCGGTAAGCGGTCGGCGGTTGGAAAAGCAACGAGGAGAAAGGGAGGCCGCCCCTATCATGGGTTTTGGAGTGGTTATGCTTTCTATCTAACCGCCAGCCGCTATCCGCTTACCGCTCCTTACTTCGGGTTCAGTTCATCCCAGCTCTTGAGCCCGCAGGTCTGCAGGTAAGGCTCGGCGGCGGCTTTCCACGCCGGCGTGTCGGCGGCTTGCACGAGGTGCCAGATCGGCCGCTTCTGGTCGGGTTCGAAGATCGTGCCGGGCTTGTTGCTCCAGAGGCCGAAGCGCAGCCCGCCTTCCTTCGCGTGGTCCACCTGCCGGTGGTAGAGGAAGGCGTCGATGGCCCCGTCGAGGCGGGCGATCTTTTCCCAGGCGTAAGCATAGGCCGCCGCCTGTTCCGCCAGCGCGTCGGGACGCTTGGTCACGTCGAAGCCTTGCTCCGTGAGGCTGAGCCGGCGGGGCTTGCCTTCGAAAAGCATTTCCGGCGTGGCGAGCTTCTTCGTCAGCACCTCGAGGTTCTTGAACGTCACCTTCGGCGTGGCGTCGTCGAACGTGACCTTGTCGAGCCAGGTGCGCGGGTCGCGGAGGTTGCTCGGGTAGGGGTGGAAGGCCAGATGCCAGTCGAAATCGCCGCGTTCCTTGGCGCGGAGGGCGAACTGTTCGAGCAAGGCGCGGCCGCGACAGGCCTGC
>CAZXSI010000041.1:0-12480 GCA_964643215.1 uncultured Klebsiella sp.
CCCAGCCCATGTCATCGACCATGATCAGCAGGATGTTCGGCTGGGCGGCCGGCAGCGACAGGCAGGCCAGCAGGGCGACGAAGAGCGTGGGTAGGCGCATCGGGCCACCTTTGGCTGGTCCGCCGGGCGGGGCAAACTTATCCGAGCCGTTCAGCGGACCGTCGCCTGGCAGACCATCTCGAGGATGCGCGGGATGCTGTAGTTCTCGTAGGCGCCGTTCTTCGGAGGCGTCGGAGGGGTCGTGTGCGTGCCGAAGCTGTCCGCCGGTTGCGGGAGGCGCGTCAGGTCGGGACTCCATTGGCCGTCCTTGCCGCCCAGCTTGTAGATCACCAGGTCGAGGGACGGCACGATATAGAGACAGAAGCCGCCGGCGCCCGTCTTGTAGAAGGCATCGCGAGGAGCGCCGAGGATCTGGCCGGCCTGGTTGTGTTCGAACTGCAGGCTGAAGGGGAAGTGGGGGTTATAGGGCAGGGCCTGCTGACAGAGCTTGATGTAGTCGGCCGGGATGAGCTGCCGGTCTTGCCAGCGTCCGCCTTGGGCGAGGCAGTAGCCAAAGCGGGCGGCATCGGTGGCGCGCAAGGCGATCGAGCCGGCGCCGTTGGCGTGGGCCATCGTCACGTCGCCGCGGTAGAGGCAATAGCCCCAGGGGCCCCAACCCATCGGCTTCGCGAACTTCTCATCGATATAGGCCGGCAGTTCCTTGCCCGTGACGCGACGCAGGACCATCGAGGCGATGTGCGGAGCCGGGGAAGAGTAGGAGTAACCTTCGCCTGGCGCGGTCCAGAGCGGCACGCGGAGCGAGGAGCCATCGACATCACGGATATCCTGGCCCTTGGAGGCCTTGAGCGGCTGGGCCGTGCCGCGGATGACAGCGGAGGGCGTGGCGCCTTCGCCGTTATGGCCGGAGGTCATGCAGAGCAGGTGGCCTAGGCGGATGTCGGCTTCGCGGGGGTCGCGCAGCGGGAACGCTTCGGGCAGGAACTCCTGGGTGTAGACCTTCGTGTCGAGGCCTTGGGGAAGCTTGGACTTATATTCATGCAGCATCACGCCGCAGGCGATGCTCGTGAAGCCTTTGCCCGTGGAGGCCATGTCGGGATTGGCGTTGCGGCGGGCCTTGCCGAAATATTTCTCGAAGACCAGATAGCCTCTGCTGATCACGACCAGCCCGCCGTTCTCGGTGTTGGAGCGTTCGACGGCGCGGTAGGCCTGCTCGAGCCGATCGAGGTCGATGCCGGCGAGGGCGCGGGCTTCGGCCTTGTCCTTCGGCGTGCGCCACCCGCCTTGGGCGTCGGGCGGCGGGAAGTAGTCGGCGGCGGAGGCGGAGAGGGTGAGGAGGGTGAGAAAGACGAGTTTCATCGAGTATGGAGTATTGAGTATGGAGTATCGGGGATGGCGCAAGGGTTTGACGGAGGGAGCGGGCGGA
This sequence comes from uncultured Klebsiella sp., assembly GCA_964643215.1. Classification (GTDB taxonomy): domain Bacteria; phylum Verrucomicrobiota; class Verrucomicrobiia; order Opitutales; family UBA953; genus UBA953. The sequence continues at coordinate 1,424 of CAZXSI010000041.1, forward strand.
GTCATAGGAATGATATGAACCGACTGCTTCCCCTCGTCGCGGCGCTGGTGTGCGCGCCCCTCTTCGCCCAGGCGCCCAGCCAGGTCGCGCCGGCGCCCGCCTTGAAGGTGACCGCCCGGGCGGAGCGGGCCGACGCCACGTATCGGGTCGGCGAGAAGGTCACGTTCGCCGTCTCCGTCGAAGAAAAGGGCAAGCCCGCCAACGGCAGCCTGATCGACTGGGTCATCGTGAAGGACGGACTACCGACGGAGCAGAAAGGATTTTCCCCGCTGGTCGACGGCAAGGCCAGCGTCGTCGGTTCCTTGAACGAACCCGGTTTCCTTCAGCTCAAGGTCACCGCGTATCGTCTGGACGCGCGCAGCAAGCCGCTGGCCGTCTCGGCCATGGCCGGCGCGGCGGTCGAACCGACCAAGATCCCCCGCAGCCTGCCCGTGCCGGACGACTTCGATGCCTTCTGGGACGGCATGAAGCAGAAGCTCGCCGCCGTCCCCGTCGCGCCCAAGCTCGTCCCCGTCAAGGCGCCGCTTCCCGGCGTCGAATCTTTCGACCTCACCGCCCCCGCGTTGGGGCTGCAGATCTCCGGTTATCTGGCCAAGCCGGCCGGCGCCAAGCCCAAGAGCCTGCCGATCATCCTCACCGTCCACGGCGCGGGGGTGAGCGACAGCTCGCTGGGCGGTTCGGCGAGTTGGGCAAGCAAGGGATTCCTCGCCATGGACATGAATGCGCACGGCCTCCCCAACGGCAGGCCCAAGCAGTTCTACGCGGACCTCAAGGTCGGCGCGATGAAGGATTATCGTTACGAGCACAAGAACGACCGTGAGAAAGCCTACTTCACCGGCATGATGCTCCGGTTGGTACGAGCGATCGACGTGCTCACCGCCCAGCCCGAGTGGGATGGCAAGCATGTCGTGGTGTCGGGCGCCAGCCAGGGCGGCTACCAGGCCATCGCGGCGGCGGGCCTGGATGCTCGCGTGACCTTCTTCGCCGCCGGCGTGCCCGCCGGTTGCGACCACAGCGGCATGCTTGTCAATCGTATCGCCGGTTGGCCTAAGATCGTCCCCGTCGTCGACGGCAAGCCGGACATGGCCGTCCTCGAGACTTATCGTTACCTCGATTGCATGAACTTCGCCACCCGCGCCAAGGCGGCCGGCTGTTACTTCACCGTCGGCTTCATCGACGCTACCTGCCCGCCGACCAGCGTGTATGCCGCTTACAATCAGCTCACGATCCCCAAGGAGATCTATGACGACATCCCCAGCGGCCATAGCCACTCGCCGGCCGCGCGGGACGGGATGACCAAGGCCGTGCTGAAGCATGTGGGCAGATAGAGTATCGAGTATGGAGTATCGAGTATAGGGAAGGCCAAGGGGGTCTGCTGGCATGCTGCGAAGCGGATGCCGCGGGGCTGCGAGGTGGGGTTGGAGGAAAGGCTGGTAACCTCGGGCGGGCTGGTTTGTCTTAGGGTTACCCCGATGCGACTGCTCTGCGCCTTCCTGCTGACCCTGCTGGCTTTGCCGGCGGCGGAGCCGCTGTATGACCAGAAGAACCTGGCGGCGTGGTGCATCGTCCCGTTCGACAACCAGAAGCGTACGCCGGAGCAGCGGGCCGCGATGGTGGCGAAGATGGGCATCACCAAGGTCGCCTATGATTGGCGGCAGGAGCATGTCGCCGAGTTCGAGGCCGAGATCCTGGCGTACAAGAAGCAGGGCATCGAATATTTCGCTTTCTGGTCGCAGCACGACGAAGCCTTCCGCCTGTTCGAGAAGCATCAGTTACGTCCGCAGATCTGGGTCATGATGAGCGGGAAGGGCGAGACCCAGGAGGCGAAGGTCAAGAGCTCCGCCGAGGGGCTGCTGCCGGTCATCGCCAAGGCCGCGAAGATCGGGTGCAAGGTCGCGATCTACAACCATGGCGGCTGGGGTGGCGAGCCCGAGAACATGGTGGCCGTGTGCGAATACCTGAAGAAGCACCACGCCGTCACGAACGTCGGCGTCGTCTATAATCTCCATCACGGCCATGGCCACCTCGACCGACTCGACGAGGCGCTCAAGCTCATGCTCCCGCATCTCTTATGCGTCAACCTGAACGGCATGGACGTCGGCGGAGACGCCAAGGGCCGCAAGATCCTGCCGATCGGCGCGGGCACGCAGGATCTCAAGGTCCTGCGTCAGATCCGGGCGAGCGGCTATGCCGGCGTGATCGGCATCCTGAATCATACGCAAGAGGACGCCGAAGGGCGGCTCCTTGATAACCTCGACGGCCTCAGGTGGCTCGTGCCGCAGCTGGACGATGCTCCGCCCGGCCCTAAGCCCAAGTATCGCACCTGGTCGGACAAGCCGGCGCCTAAGGCGGCTCCGGCGCCGGGCAAGTCGGCGGGCGGCGTGCCTTCGTTCGCGGAGGAGTATGGCAGGGCCTTGGCGGGCGGCATGATCGCCGAGGGCGGGGCGGCGTTCGAGCAATGGCCGCTGACGATCGAGGTGCGCGCGAAGCTCGACGGCAAGGCCGGGTATAACATCCTCGTGGCCAGCAGCGAGAAGGCCGCGAGCGCGCACTGGGAGGTCTATACCCATGCCAAGCGCGGCACCCTGAGCGTCTATCTGCCGGGCAGGGGTGGCGATTTCGATACCGGCGTCGATATCTGCGACGGGCAGTGGCATGATGTCCTTGTCAGCCTCAGCGACGCGGCCGTGAAGGTCTGGCTGGATGGCAAGTGGATCCTTGAGCGCAAGCCGGCGGCGAGCGGCAAGGAGCGTCCGGCGCAGCAGCGTCAGATCGGGCTCGGACGTCTCGTCGAAGGCACGATCGGTTGCGACGGCGTCATCGACGACGTCCGCATCTCGCGCGGGGCGAATGAGCCCACCGCTTGGATCAAGGGACCGCGGAAGCGCATGGACATCACGCTCGGCTTATGGTCTTTCGACGAACTCGGCGACGCCAAGGTCATGCCCAAGGCGCCGCCCATCGCGCCATTCAAGCCCGTCCTCGCGCCGTTGCGGCCGGAGGACAACCTCACTTCCGGAGATTTCGTCAATCGGGACCGTATCTTCGACTTCTATGCCAAGCAGGCCATCGAGGCCATGGGCAAGCAGCCGAGGCCGGAGTTGCTGGCGGTGTATCCCGGACTGGATGGCGGCAACCAGGGGCATTGGGGCAACCAGAACGACGCCGTCACCTGGAAGGATGACCGATGGGACAAGGCGCAGCATGGTCCGGTGTTCAGCGGCGTCTTCCGCGGCGCGGGTCTGACGATCCCTAAGGGCGTCTGCGTGCAGGGGCCGGGCGGGGCGGCCTGCTTCGATCCGCTGACCTTGTCGTTCCCCGTCCGCTGGAAGGGCGAATTCATCCGTTTGAGCGCGGGACGGCATGGTTTCAACAGCAGCGCCAACATGGCCGGCACCGTGACCAGCAAGCAGCCCGGCGTCCCTCCGAAGGGTGATTGGAAATACCACGGGTTTTACCGCCATGGCAGCAATATCGTGTTCTCCTATCGTAAGGACGGGCAGGAATGGCTGGCCACGGCCTGGGACGGCGAACGGCCGGCGGCGGAGCTGGCGCATCTCATGAAGGGTGGTCCTGCGCAGTGGCCGGGCTGGTTTGAAGGTGTCACCCGCCTCGGGTCCCAGCAGCCGTTCGCGACGGACACCATCCTGCCGCCGAACATCCTTGGGCCGAAGTCACCGCGCCCGTACGACACGCTCTTCTTCATCAGCGGCCACGATTTCTTCAAGGACGGCACCGCCGCTGTCTGCACCATGACCGGGGAGGTCTGGCTCGTGAAAGGCCTCGACGCGAAGCTCGAGCATGTCCGTTGGAAGCGTTATGCGACCGGATTGCATCAGGCGCTAGGCGTCAAGATCATCGACGACAAGCTCTACGTCATTGGCCGCGACCAGATCACCCGCCTGCATGACCTCAACGGCGACGACGAGGCCGATTTCTACGAATGCGTGAACAACGCCATGACCACGTCGCCCGGCGGCCATGACTTCATCGTCGGCCTCGATACGGACGCCCAAGGCCGCTTCTATACCTCGTCGGGTAATCAGGGCATCTTGCGTCTGAGCTCACCGAACCAGGTCGAAGTGCTCGCTACCGGCTTGCGCAACCCCAACGGTATCAGCGTGAGCCCGGACGGACGATTCGTGCTCTCGAACGGGCAGGAAGGCAACTGGACGCCCGCGTCGGCCGTGTTCCAGGTCGATATGAACCTGAATGCCGGCACCCATTTCGGCGCGAACGGCCCCAAGGCCGGCGTCGCGACGACCTTGCCGATCCTGCAGCTGCCGCGGGGCGAGGACAACTCGTGCGGCGGTCAGGTCTTCCTTTCGGAGAAGGAATGGCCGGCGCTCAAAGGGGACGGCAACTTCCTGCATTTCTCCTTCGGCACCGGCAGCGCCTGGCTCGTGTCGCGACAGTTGCTGGAGGGCGTCTGGCAGGCGGCGGCCGTCAAGCTCACGGGGAATTTCGTGACCGGTCCGCAGCACGGGCGTTTCGGCCCCCATGACGGGCATCTTTATGTCAGCGGCATGATCGGCTGGGGAAGTTACACGCCGGAGGACGGCGCCCTCCATCGTGTGCGGCATGTCGGCGGAGACTTCCCGACGCTCATCGGCCACGAGGCCCGTGACAACGGCGTGCTCCTGCGTTTCGATCGCCCCGTGGACGCGGCTTTCGCCGGCAAGGCCTCGGCGCACTTCGCCCAGTGCTGGAATTATCTCTATGGACCGGCCTATGGGTCGCCTGAGTATTCCGTGAAGTATCCCGAAAGCCCCGGGCACGACGTCCTCGCCATCAAGAGCGCCCAGGTGCTGGATGGCGGCAAGGTCCTGTTCCTGGAGATCCCGCAGCTCACCCCTGCCAGCCAGATCCATCTCCGCGTGGGTGTGACCGCGGACCGCGCCCATGACGTCTTCCTGACCGCCCATCATCTCGGCGGACCCTTCGGCGAGTTCCCCGGGTATGTCGCCAGGCCGAAGGACAAGGCGCATGGACACGCCGCGCCCGTGGCGGCGGGCAAGGCCAACCCCGTCAAGTGGGAGATCGACATGTGCCGCGGCCCGGTGCGCGACCTGACGCTGCAGACCGGGAACGGCCTGCAATATGCGCAGAAGGAACTACGCGTGAAGGCCGGGGAGGGGATCGCGCTCAGGTTCGAGAATCCTGACATCATGCCGCACAACTTCGTCCTCGTAGCCAGGGGCGCGGAGGACAAGGTCGCCGAGCTCTCGGCCAAGATGGTGGCGGAGCCTGACGGCTATGCCCGGCATTACGTACCCGAGACCGCTGACGTCCTTTGCTATTCGCGGATGCTGGACCCGGGTCAGAAGACCACCGTCTACTTCAACGCCCCCAAGGAGCCAGGACGATATCCGTACCTCTGTTCCTTCCCTGGGCATGCGCAGCTCATGCGCGGGGTGCTCGTCGTGGAGTGAAGGCCGGCGCGGCGGACCCGCCAGCGGGCCTGCCGGTTGCTGTGAAACAGGGCAGGGGGGCTTCGGGATTCCCGTTGCACACGCGGGACAGGTCGAAAGAATCACGCCATGGAAAAATCCAAGCTTCGGATCGTGCTGCGGGTCGTCTTGCTCGCCTTGTTCGCCATCATCGTCCTCTCCATCGGACTGTCGTTCTTCAGCGACAAGCTGTTGCCCGCCGAGCTGGCCGAGTGGCATCGGCAGAATGCCGACGGGGAGCTGGGCCTGACGGATGTCTTCGGTTTGCTCTTCTGGCTCGCCGGCCTCGGCCTGGTCCTGATCAGCATGGCCGGCTTGTTCTTCTACCAGCGCTGGGCCGCCTGGATGTTCCTGGGCGTCATCCTCCTTTTCTCCCTGCAGGTGCTCTTCAATCCTACGGTCGAACCCGGCCTGCTCTCCTATCTCGGCGGCTGGTCCGACGTCCTGACCGGACTGGTGCTGGGGCTGGCCTTCTTCACGGACGCCTTGAGCGAGGGGGCGTGAGGGTAGGGATAGGGGTAGGGATAGGGGTAGGGGCAGGGGTAGGATGGAAGGCCTTACCTTAAGATGAGATGAAACTATCATTCTTCGTCTGGGGTTCTATAGTCAGTGAACCCCCTTATGCGTCTCCTCGCCTTATTTGCCTGCCTTTGTCTTGGTCTCACCGCCCAGGCTGCCGCGAAGAAGGAGGGTAAGAAAGACGCCAAGAAGGCCGAGCCGGTCATCAAGGTCGTCGCGCCTCCGGCCGCCCCGGTGGCGCCTTTGGGCGAACGCACCGCCATCTGGCATGAATGGACGGACAAGGAAGGCCAGAAGCTCGACGCCCGCTTCTGCGGCCTCGCCGGCGACTACATCACCCTCCAGGCCCGGGACGGACGCACCTTCCATTTCAAGACCGAGCTCCTGGCGGCCGAGGACATCGATTTCGCCAAGAAGTGCGCCCAGCGTAGCCGGACCAACAGTTTCAGCCCGGCCGTGATCGCGTCGGCCGCCGCGGACATCGACCGCCTGGTCGGCGTCGTGCTGGCCGCGAACAAGCAGGCCCTCAACGCCCCCGCCACCGACGAGCAGTTCCTGCGTCGCATCTATCTGGATGCCGTCGGTCGCGTGCCGACGGCGCAGGAGGCCGCGACCTTCCTCGCGAGCACCGCCCCGGACAAGCGGGCCAAGCTGATCGACGACCTCGTCTTCTCGTCGGGCTACACCATGCAGATGTTCAACTGGATGGCGGACCTCCTGCGCGTGAAGGACACCTTCGCCAAGGGCGTGCCCGCGTTCACGTTCGAGGACTGGCTCAAGGCGCGCCTCGCCGCGGACACCCCGTGGGACAAGCTCGTCTCCGAGATGATCACCGCGGACGGACGTCTCGCCGACAACGGCGCCGCCGGCTTCATGCTCTTCGACGCCGAGATGCCGCTGGACGGCGTGTCGAACCTCATGACCACCTTCCTGGGCACCAACATGGCGTGCGCCCAGTGCCACGACCACCCGCTCGCCGAGTGGAAGCAGCGCGACTTCTATCAGATGGCCGCCTTCTTCGGGGCCGCCGACGGCAAGGACGAGGCCATGCTCGGCGCCATCAAGAAGGCGGTGAGGGCGGACGCGAGCCTGCCGAAGGCCGCCGTGACCAAGATCGCGGACGTGAACGCGTTCCGGATGGAAGACTCCGACAAGCAGAAGCTGACCTTCCCCAAGGATTACAAGTACAAGGACGCCAAGGCCGGCGACCCCGTGACGCCGGCGCTCATCGCCTGGAGCAAGGGCGACAAGTCCCTGCCCGTCTACAACGTCAACACCAAGACCCCTTCGCAGCTGCGCGACGAATTCGCCCGCTGGCTGACGAGCCCGCAGAACCCGCGTTTCGCGACCAACATCGCCAACCGGATCTGGAAGAAGGCCTTCGGCCTCGGCGTGATCGAGCCGGTCAACGACATCGATGACCTCGCCGAAGCCAGCAGCCCCGAGCTCATGGCGCACCTCACCTTCGTCATGAAGGCGGCCAAGTTCGACCTGCGCGAAGTCCAGCGCGTGATCTACAACTCCAAGACCTACCAGGCTTCGGCCAGCGCCACGCCCGACCTCGGCACGACCAAGTATCTCTTCAACGGTCCGCTCGTCCGTCGGCTCAGCGCCGAGCAGGTCTGGGACAGCCTCGTCGTGACCGCCGTCGGCACTTACGCGGACAACGTGCTCCTGCGCCGGGGCGACGACATGAAGGCCATGGCCTTGCCCGCGGGCAAGGTGACCTTGGCCGAGATCAAGAACGCGGTGGACCGCACGAAGAAGGCCTTCTCGGGCGGCGGCAAGGCGGCCGGCGGCAAGAAGGCCGCCGGCGGTTCGGCGCTCGGCCTCGCCAACGGCTACGAAGGCGACAAGCCCGTCTCCCGTTTCTCCCTGATGCTCGCCCGGGCCAGCGAGCTCCCGCAGCCTTCGCCCGAGACCCACTTCCTGCGCCTCTGGGGCCAGGGCGACCGCCTGCTGGCCGATTCCGCGACCAACGACGGCAGCGTCCCGCAGGTCCTGCAGATGATGAACGGCTCCGTCGCCAAGCTCGTCGCCGACCCCCGTTCGGCCGCCGTCATGGACGCCCTGAAGGCGGCGACGCCGGAGGAAAAGGTCACCTCGCTCTATCTTTCTTATCTCTCCCGCAAGCCGACCGCCAAGGAGCTGGCCGCCGCGAGCAAGTCGCTCACGGACGGTCTCGCCCTGACGGACCTGGCCTGGGTCCTCGCCAATACCCGCGAATTCCTCTTCGTCCAATGAGCCTCCTCCATTCCGCCAATCTCCTCCGCAACCCCGAGGACCGTCGCAGCTTCATCGAGAAGTGCGCCAAGGTCTCCTTCGGCCTGAGCGTGCTCCCGTTCTTCACGCGGATCGCCGAGGCCGCCGAAGCGCCGGGCGCCGTGAAGGCTCCCAACGCCGGCCTGCCGGGTTTCGGCAAGGCCAAGCGCGTGATCTTCCTGCAGCTCAACGGCGGGATGTCGCACATCGACACCTTCGACCCGAAGACCGGCGCTTCCAAGGGCCCCGGCTCGATCGTCTCGGCCAAGGGCGACATGCAGCTGACCTCCTATCTCCCCGAGACCGCCAAGATCAGCGACAAGATCACCGTCATCCGCTCCATGACGGCCAAGGTCGGCGTCCACGCCTCCGCGGCCTACCTGATGCGCACCGGCTTCGAGCAGCGCGGCACCTTGCAGCATCCGACGATCGGCGCCTGGGCGCAGCACTTCCTCGGCGCCAGCCATAAGACCTTGCCCTCCTCCGTCACCGTCAACCGTTCGTCCAATCATGGCAACGGATGGTTCCCGGCGGCCTACTCGCCGCTCCCGATCCTCAACCCCGCGGACGGCCTGATGGACACCAAGAGCCCCGTGAGCGAAACCGTCGCGGCCAAACGTGCCGGACTGCTGGCCGAGCTCGACGCGGGCTTCGGCGGCAAGGCGTCGGACGAGAGCGTCAAGTCGTACAACGAATTCTACGAGTCCACCTTCCAGCTCATGAAGAGCACCGACCTCAAGGCCTTCGACCTCTCGGCCGAGTCCGCCGAGACGAAGGCGCGATACGGCAGGAGCAAGTTCGGCCAAGGATGCCTGCTCGCCCGACGCCTGGTCGAGAACGGCGTGCGCTTCGTCGAGGTCGCCATCGGCGGCTGGGACATGCATGCCTCGCTGGACGATCGCATGGAGGAGGTCGGCGGCGACTTCGACCGCGTCTACGCGACGCTCATCCAGGATCTCGATGCCCGCGGCCTCCTCGATTCGACCCTGGTCGTCGTGGCCTCCGAGTTCGGCCGGAAGCCGAGCTTCGAAGGCGGCGGTCGTGGTCACCATCCGCTCGTGTTTTCTTCCGTCCTCGCGGGCGGCGGGGTCAAGCGAGGCTTCGTCTATGGCGCCAGCGACGAGAAAGGCTATGCGCCCAAGGAGAACGGCGTCTCGCCGGGAAGCCTCCATGCCACCATCGCGCATGCCGCCGGTTTGCCGGTGCAGACCGACATCATCACCCCGGCCGGTCGACCGATGCAGGTCGGCAACAAGGCGGCCCCGCAGACGGGCGTCTTCGCCTGAGAGCGAGCTCGGTCTGTCCTCGAAAGCCGCCTTCCGGGCGGCTTTCTTATGGCAGCAGCATCGCGAGGTCGGACGGCTGTTCCAGATGCACGGCGTGGCCGGCGCCCTCGATCACGCTATGGCGCGCCTTGGGAAGGCGGGCGCCCATCTCATGGGCGATCCGGGTGAACTTCACGTCGTGTTCGCCGGTGACGAGATCGACCGGGAAGCGGATTTCCTTCAGGCGATGCCAGAGGGAAGGAAGCGTGCCCGTGCCGACGTTCTCCAGGCTAAGGGCCAGGCCCTCGGGGTCGTTCTGGGCGCGGCGGGCGAGGATGGGGTCGAGGCGATCCTTGGGCAGGCGCAGCATCGGCTGGAAGAAAGTCTGATTATGCCAGTACCTGAAGAAAGCTTCCAGGCCGCGGGTGCGGATGAATTCCGCCAAGGTGGCGTCGGCCAGTCGTCGTTCATCGCGTTCCGCGGGCGTGGCCAGGCCGGGGCTGGCGCCCACCAGGATCAGCCGGCGGATGCGTTCCGGGTGGGCGATGGCCCAGTGGAGGGCGAGACGTCCGCCCATGGAGTAGCCGAGGAGGGTGATCTGCGGGGCGGTGGCGGCTTCCGAGATGACCGCGAGGTGGGCGGGGAGGGAATAGGCCGGAAGGTCCCGCAGGAGGGATTGGGAGCCGTGTCCGGGCAGGTCCGGGGCGCTGAGCGCCGCCCCTGTGGGGAGGCAGGCTCTCAGCGGGTCGAAATCGGCCCCTTGGCCGGTGAACCCATGTAAGGCGACGATTTGGTTCATCGGGAGGGTATCAAGGCTGACCTGCTGGGCTGGGTCTGGCGAGGTTGTAGGTCAGGGGGCGGGGGGTGGACAGAATAAATAGGGAACAAGCGTCACTTTTGAGGGTAGTAATAACACCCCCGCTCATGCCTGGCATCCGCGTCAAACCTTGGAACCGTGTCGATGGTCCCATCTACAGCCTTGCCACTACCGCGGGGGGCCGGGGCAACCTGAACATCTGCAGTTACGTCACCCCGATCTCGATGAAGCCCAAGCGTTTCATCATCGGCGTCTACAAGGACACCAAGACCTTGGCCAACCTGGAGGTCAATCCGATCGGTCTGCTCAACTACATGGCCAAGGACCAGGCCAACCACATCAAGCTGCTGGGCAAGAAGTCGGGCAACTCCACCGACAAGATCTCCCAGCTCGGCGACCAGATCGAGCACGTCGGCGACGGGCTTTACATGCTGAAGGGAGCGCTCGCCACGTTGCGTCTCCGGTTCATGGAGCGGATGGACTGCGGCGACCACTGGGCCTGGCTCGCGCATGTCGATTCCTACGAGAACCTGCGGGAGGCGCCGCCGCTGACCTTGGACGAGCTCAAGCGATTGAAGCTCATTCTGGCCTGAAGGCCGGGATAGGGGTAGGGGCAGGGGTAGGGGTGGCATACGAAAGAAGAGGGCTAGGTATCATTTAGATCCTAGCCCTAGCCCTGCGGCGCGATCGCTCCGCTTACTTCTTCTTCGAAGCTTTCTTCGACTTCAGCTCTTCGCGATGCGG
>CAZXSI010000042.1:0-12415 GCA_964643215.1 uncultured Klebsiella sp.
AGCAGGCCGAGGATCGCGTCGGACGACTTCGGGTCGACGATCGAGATCGCCTTGAAGGCGCCGACGAGGATCACGGTGATGCGGACGACGGTGGAGAACATCGGCACGAGGATGTCGTCGAGCTTGTTCTCGGACTGGTCGGCGATCTTCTGCGCCCAGGCGATGGGGATGGCGACGAGGTAGAAGACCGCGGCGGTATGCGCGAGCGAGCAGAGGAAGACGCCGCTCGTGGCGGCGAAGTTCAGCCAGCCGATGTGGGCGAGGTAGGGCTTGGTGTCCTTGATGAGGAAGAGCAGGGTGTAGGCCGGCAGGATCACCGGCAGCGACTTGCCGAGGGCGGCCACGGCGGCTTCGGCGATGGGGCTCGCGCCGAACTTCGTCGAGATCCACTTCATCAGCTTGTTGGCGACCCAGCCGACGAGGTAGGCGACGGCGATGAAGCCGACGGCGTGGATGACGATGTTGCTCCAGTCCTCCGGCGCCTTGGCGACGACCTTGTGGAGGTCGCCGATGATGAAGTTGTCCGACGGGACGGCGACCGAGGCGGCGGCCGGGGCGGGGGCGGCGGGGACGATTTGAGCGAAGGGCATGAGGGGGGAGATTCGGGCGAAGGGCTATGTAGGCAGGCGGCTCCCTGATTTCAAGCGTCACCGAGTCTCCAATCCGCTTGATGCGGGGCGGGCCCCTTGCCACGCTGGGGGACCGGAATGAGCGAAACTAGCGAAAAAAAGCCCGCCAAGCCCGTGGTGCTCACCTGCGCCCAGCCGACCGGCCGCCTCCATCTGGGCAATTATCTCGGCGCCGTCCTCAACTGGGGCCGGATGCAGGACGACCATGAATGCTACTTCGGCATCGTGGACCAGCACGCCATCACGGTGCCCTATGTCCCGGCCCAGCTCCGGGACAACACCTACTCCTGCCTGGCCCAGTACGTCGCCTGCGGCCTCGACCCGGCCCGCAGCCGGCTGTTCGTCCAGTCCCACGTGATCGGACATACCGAGCTCGCCTGGATCCTCGGGTGCCTCTGCCCCCTCGGCCAGCTCGAGCGCATGACGCAGTTCAAGGACAAGTCGCGCAAGCAGGAGTCGGTCGACGCCGGCCTCCTCTTCTATCCGGTCCTCATGGCGGCGGACATCCTCCTCTACAACGCCTCCCTCGTCCCCGTCGGCGACGACCAGAAGCAGCACCTCGAGCTCGCCCGCGACCTCGCCGAGAAGTTCAACCACCGCTACTCGGAGACCTTCAAGGTGCCGGAGCCCTTCATCTCGAAGGTCGGCTCGCGCATCATGTCCCTGCAGGACCCGGCCGCGAAGATGTCGAAGTCCGACCCCAACCATGCGGCGACGGTCTTCATCACCGACCGGCCCGAGGACGTCCGCAAGAAGATCATGTCCGCCGTGACCGACTCCGCCGCCGAGGTGCGCCCCGGTCCGGACAAGCCCGGCGTCACCAACCTGCTCTCCATCATGTCCGCCTGCACGGGCCGCTCCGTCGCGACGCTCGAGGCCGAGTTCGCCGGGAAAGGCTACGGCGATTTCAAGAAGGCCGTCGCCGACGCCGTGGTCGCCACCCTCGACCCCGTCCGCCTGCGTTATGACGAGCTCATCAAGGACCGCGCCGAGCTCGACCGCATCTTCAAGTCCGGCGCCGAGCAGGCCCAGGCCGCCGCCTTCCGCACGCTGTCCAAGGTCAACCGCAAGGTCGGCTTCGTCGAGCGCCCGCGCTGATCACCCCCTTACCCCGCACCCCACATGAACCGCGAACTCGAGAAACTGCTCAAAGAAAAATGGTTCCTGGTCGCCGCCGACCTGATCGCGGTGATCGCGATCCTGATCGTCATGCCCGACAAGCGCGACGGGCTCGACACCTTCCTCGTCATGTGCGCCATCCTGGCCGCTTCCCTGATCGTCGTGATCCCGGTGCTCCAGGACGGCGGCAGCAAGGCCGAGCGCCAGGCGGAGCAGGCCCGCCTGCGCGCGAAGCTCGCCGAGGAGATCGACCTCCAGCGCGACAACGTCCGGGCCGGCAACGAGGCCCTCAGCCGCCGCATCGCCGAGGCGGAGGCGTCCGCGCAGAAGGCCGCCGAGACGGCCGCCGCCGCCGTCGCCCAGCGCGCTTCCGCGGAGATCAACGCCCTCAAGGCCGCGAACGTCGCCCTCGAGAAGAAGGTGGCCGAAGCCGCCGCCGCCGCCCAGTCGAGCGACGCGCTCGAGGAACTGTCCGCCAAGGTCGACGCCTTGGCCGCGACCGTGCGCGCCGTGGTCGCCGACGCCGACGAGGCCCTCGAGGCCGCCGGCAAGGCGAAGGCCGAGGCCGCCCAGTCGCTCGAGGCCGAGCTGAAGTCCGTCCGCGACGAGCTCAAGAAGGCCGCCAAGGCATCCGAGAAGTCCGTCGACAAGGTCGAAGCCTCCCTTGATTCCCTCCGCGAAGAGGTGCGCGCGCTCCGCGCAAACCCTCCGGTGGCCTCCGCTCCTAGCGGCGCGTCCGTGACGGCGCCGGAGCCGGAGGCCGTGTCCGCGCCCGCCGAGGCTGAAGCCGAGGACGAGGATGAAGACGCCCTCGAGGAGATCGAAGACGACGAAGCCGCCTCCGCGCCTCCGTCCGCGCCCGCTTCCGCCGGCGCGACCGGCACCGCGCTCATCGTCAACCTGATGATCGGCATCGGCAACAAGCCGTTCGTCCGCGGCACCGGGCCGGGCCTGAGCCCGGACAAGGGCGTGCCCATGAGCTTCCTCGGCATCGGCCGCTGGCAGTGGATCTCGCCCGACCCCGAGGCCCCCGCCACCGTCGAAGTCTGGAAGAACGACCAGTCGCCGATGGGCGAGCCCCTGCATATCTCCGGCGGCGAGCCGCTGGAAGTCGACGAAGGCCACTTCGGCGGCGTCTGACATGCTGCGTCTCCTGGCCGCCTGCGCATGGCTGGCCGCGGCCGAGCCCGCGCCGCCGATCCCGGCGCACGTCTTCTCGAACGACACGCCCGTCGCGGTGGTCGCCGGGGAGAAGCTGGCCGAGGTCAGTTTCGTCGCCGCCCATTGCGTCGCCTTGCAGCGCCACCTGGAGTTCTCGCTCAACCTCCCGCCGCCCCCGCCGCCGCTCGCGCGCCTCGAGGTCGCCGACATCCCCGGTTACGGCGTGGTCGAGACGAAGGTCATCGCCGGCACGGTGCTCGTCGTCGTCCGGCTCGGCGACGGCCGGGCCGCGCCCGCCCGCGCGGCCGAGGCCGCGGCCCGCGCGTGGCTGGCCCGCGTGGCCTTGGTGGCCGGCAAGCCGGCGGACGTCGCCGAACCTTGGACGCGGCAGGCCTTGGCGTGCGAGATCGTCGCCCAGCTGCGGCCGTCGATGAACGACCATTGGTATCGCGAAGGCCGTCAGGCCGTACCGGCGACGTTGGCGGACATCGTGGCCGGCAAGGCGCCGGAGCGGGAGGCCTTCCTTTTCTGGCGCGCCTTGCGCCAGACGTTGGGTCCCTCGGCGGAGCAGTCCAAGGCGCTGGTCGCCTCGGCGCACGGCGGTTCCGTGCTCAAGCTGCTGGCGACCCTCGCCAAATCGCCGGACGAATGGTGGCTTGTCCACCGCGCCGAACTCCTGCTCTCCCGCGCCCCTTTCAGCCTCGGCCTGTCCGAATCGGCCGAGTCGCTCGACGACATCACGCGGTTCGTCTTCGACGTCGGCCAGGGCGACGAGCTCATCGCCGGCAAGGACCTGCCCAAGCACCGCGAACTGCCGGCGGTGAAGGCCGGCGTCCAGGGGCGCCTGGTCGGCTTGCGGCGCGAGATCCTCCGGCAGAACCCGGTCTACCACAACGCCTGGCGCACCTTCGGGGCCTGGCTCGAGAAATTCCCCACGGCCAAGCCCGAGGAGCTCGCGGTCCTCTGGGCCGAGTACGAGCAGGAACGCAAGCAGGCCGAGGAACTTCGGCGCGAAGTCGAAGCCGCGATGAACGTCGTCGTCCCGGCCGCCAAGTAGGCGGGCAGGGGGCTCAGTGGGACTGCTTGCCGTCGACCGTCTTCGACAGCATCTGGTCGGCCAGCGTCACGCGGAAGAGGCTGAGGGCCATCCAGAAGACGCCCGCGAGGCAGGCGCCGCAGTAGGCCGCGCCGAGGAGCACGGCGGTATCGCCGGCTTCGGACCAGGGCACATGCTTCTTGAGGATCGAGGTGATCCAGACGAAGAAGACCACCGTCAGGACGAGGTCGATGACGACCGCCTGCTTGGTGACGAGCTTGGGCTTCATGTTATCCATGGGGCTGCATTGGTGCGTTTCCCGTCGGCCCTGTCAATCCCGCCCGCCCGGAAGGCCCCGGGACCCTATCTCCGCCCTTGCCTCGCTGGCCCAGCCGTTCACCCTGCCCGCCCCGAGGGGTGCGTACGCCCTTCACCGACCCACTTTAACCCGTCAAACATGGCCGAAGAGCTCAAGGATACCCTCAACCTGCCGGTGACCGACTTCCCCATGCGGGCCGGTCTGGCCGAACGCGAGCCCGTCCGCATCGCCCACTGGGAACGCCACGGCCTCTACGGGAAGATCCAGGCTCGCGCCGCGGGCAAGCCGGCCTTCGTCCTGCACGATGGTCCGCCTTTCACCAACGGCGACGTCCATATCGGCACCGCGCTCAACAAGCTGCTGAAGGATTCGATCCTGCGTTACAAGTCCATGCGCGGCTTCCGGACGCCTTACGTCCCCGGCTGGGACTGCCACGGCCTCCCGATCGAGCACAAGGTGATGAAGGAGCTGCAGGCGAAGAAGCAGTCGCTCGACGCCCTCGGCGTCCGCAAGGCCTGCGCCGAATTCTCCGCCGCCTACATCGAGAAGCAGCGCGGCCAGTTCAAGCGCCTCGGCATCCTCGCCGACTGGGCTTCCGAGTATCGCACGATGGACCCCGCCTACGAGGCCGAGATCCTCCGGGGCTTCGCGTCCTTCGTCGAGAAGGGCCTCGTCTATCGTTCCAAGAAGCCGGTGTACTGGTCCATCCCGTGCCAGACCGCGCTCGCCGAGGCCGAGATCGAGTACAAGGACAAGCGTTCGCACTCCGTCTGGGTGGCCTTCCCGGTCGCCGATCCCGCCGCCAAGCAGCTCGCGCCGGCGCACCCGCTCGCCGTCGTCATCTGGACGACCACCCCGTGGACGCTCCCCGCGAACCTCGCGATCGCCGTGCATCCCGACCTCGAATACGTCGAGGTCCGCCACGGCGGACGGTCGTTCCTCGTCGCCGCCGCGCTGCGCGAGGCGTTCGTCGCCGCCTGCGGCCTCGACGGCGCCACCGACGGCCTCAAGGTCAAGGGACGCGCGCTCGAAGGCCTCCGGCCGCAGCACCCTTTCATCGACCGCGCCTCGCCCGTCGTGCTCGCCGATTACGTCACGACCGACGCCGGCTCGGGCTGCGTCCACACGGCGCCGGGCCATGGCCTCGAGGATTACCAGACCGGCATCAAGTACGGCCTGGAGCCGTATTGCCCGGTGCGCGACGACGGCACCTACGCCGATGACGGCAAGGTCCCCGCTTCGTTGGTCGGCATCACCGTCCTCGAGACCGACGGCAAGAACCCGGCGAACATCGCCGTGCTCGAGCTGCTCAAGGCCAAGGGCGCGCTGCTCAAGGCGCAGAGCTTCGAGCACTCCTATCCGCATTGCTGGCGCTCCAAGACGCCCGTCGTCTTCCGCGCGCTCGACCAGTGGTTCGTCGGCCTCGACCGCGGCGACCTGCGCAAGCAGGCCCTCGCCGCCGTCGGCGACGTGAAGTGGATCCCCGCCTCCGGCGAGAACCGCATCCGCGCCGCCCTCGAGGGCCGCCCGGATTGGTGCATCTCGCGGCAGCGCGCCTGGGGCGTGCCGATCCCGGCTTTCTATTCCCCGTCGCAGGGCGAATCCTACCTCGACGCCGCCGTCGTCCGGCATGTCGCCGCGCAGGTCGCCACGCGCGGCGGCGACTGGTGGTGGGCCGCTTCCGTCGAGGAGATCCTCGCCGGCGCGCCGGTCCCCGCCGCCTGGCCGAAGGACCTCCGCAAGGGCACCGACACGCTCGACGTCTGGATCGATTCCGGCTCGAGCCACCTCGCCGTCTGCGCCAAGCACAAGGACCTGCACTGGCCGGCCGACCTCTACCTCGAAGGCTCCGACCAGCATCGCGGCTGGTTCCAGTCGTCGCTCTGGACCGCCGTCGCCGTCAAGGGCTCCGCGCCGTATCGCGCCGTCCTCACGCACGGCTTCGTCGTCAACGAGAAGCGCCAGAAGATCTCCAAGTCCGACGGCAAGCCGCAGACCGCCGACGACTACGTCAAGAAATACGGCGCCGACATCGTGCGCCTCTGGGTGGCCTCCGAGAACTACCAGAGCGACATCCCGCTCTCCGACGCGATCTTCGAGACGATCTCCAACCAGTACCGCAGCATGCGCAACTCGCTGCGCTACCAGCTCGGCAACCTCTTCGACTTCGACGCCGCCCGGCACGCCGTGCCGGTGGAGCAGATGACCGCCATCGACCGCTGGGTGCTGGTCGAGACCGCGAAGCTCGTCCGCGAGGTCACCGACGCCTGCGAGCGCAACGAATTCCACCGCGCCGCGGCCGCCCTCGCCGGCTTCACGACCGGCACGCTCTCGGCGACCTACCACAACGTGGTCAAGGACCGCCTCTACACCACCGCGCCGAACGACCCCGCCCGCCGTTCGACGCAGACCGCGATCGACCTCGTCCTGCGCGCCTACCTGAAGCTCATCGCCCCGTTCGTGCCGTTCACGGCCGACGAAGCCTGGTCGCACCTCCAGGCGAAGGCCGAGTACGCCGACGCGACCAACGTGCACCTGCAGGACTGGCCCGCCGTCGACGCCCGCTGGGAAGACGCCGCCGGTCAGGCCGCCCATGCCGCCGTCACCCGCATCCAGGCGCTGGCCGCCCAGGTCAACGTCCCGCTGGAGCGCCTGCGTCAGGAGAAGAAGATCGGCCAGTCCCTCGAGGCCGCCGTCGTCGTCACGGGCGACCCCGCGGACGCCGATTTCGCCCTGCTGGCCGCCCACCAGGCCCTCCTGACCGAGCTTTGGATCGTCTCCTCGGTCCAGCTCAAGCCGCAGGCCGGCGCCCCCTTGGCGTTCGCCGTCGACAAGGCCGAGGGCGTCCGCTGCCCGCGTTCCTGGCGATGGGTCCCCGCTCTTGTGGAAGCCGGCAGATTTGGTATGGTGTCTCCACGGTGCCGCGAGGCCCTTCTCGCCAAGTATCCCCAACTCTGACCCTCCTTTCCGATGCCCAAGAAAAAAGATCCCAAGAAGTCCGCCAAGAAGCCCGCTCCGGCTCCTAAGGCCAAGGCCAAGCCTGCGGCGAAGCCCGCCGCGAAGGTCGCGCCCGCGAAGGGCAAGGCCGCCGTCGCGGCGAAGCCCGCCAAGGTCGGCGCGGCTCCCGTCGCCAAGGGCAAGGGCGCGAAGGCCGCCCCGCCGGCTCCCGCGAAGAACGTCAAGGGCGCGAAGGGCGCCGTCGTCGTCCCCGCCGGCAAGAACGTCAAAGGAGCCAAGGCTCCCAAGGTCGATCATGCCGTCCAGAAGGGTCTTCTGAACAAGCATCGCGACGAGCACCATCAGGGCGACGCCCTCGTGGTCGCCCCGCGCCAGAAGCTCCAGTTCTACACCATCAACGACCTCAAGGCCTATCTCGACAAGCGCAACAAGTCCAAGGCCAAGCTCAACGTCTGGGTGCCCGACGAGGAGCGCAAGGCGCGCGAGAAGGCCGCGGCCGCCGCCCGTTCGCAGGGCAGCCGTTCGAACAACATCGCCACCGCTTCCATCGCCGAGCTGCTCGGCGGTTCCAATCCCTTCCGCAAGGGCGAAGGCTTCGTCGACGAGTCGAAGCAGGTCCCCGAGAAGTTCCGCCGCTACTACCGTCTCCTCGTGGACATGCGCGACGCGCTCCACAAGGGCCTCGCCTTCCACTCCGAGGAAGCCCTCAAGAAGTCGGGCAAGGACGACGCCGGCGACCTTTCCGGCTATTCGCAGCACCTCGCCGACGCCGGCACGGACACCGCGGACCGCGACTTCGCCCTTTCGCTCATCTCGAACGAGCAGGAAGCCCTCAAGGAGATCGCCGACGCGATCGAACGCATGAAGAAGGGCTCGTACGGCACCTGCGAGATCACCGGCAAGGCCATCCCGGCCGCCCGCCTCATCGCCGTGCCGTTCACCCGCTATTCCCTCGAAGGCCAGAAGGAGCTCGAGCGCAACCGTCGCGCGCATCGTCGTCGCGGCGGCAACCCGCTCGGCGAGATCGGCGACGAAGTCGGCTTCGGCACCGGCGGCGGCGGCGGCGAGGACGAGCCCAGCGACTCCTGAGCGCCCCGAGGCTCATGCTGTCCCGTCTCCGCCCATACCGTTCCTTCTGGGCGGTCTGCGTGGCCGCGATCCTCGCGGACGTCGCGACCAAGCTCCTCGTGGTGCGCAACATCCCGTTCGGCGCTTATTTCGGCCAGGATCCCGAGCGCTCCCCGGTCGTCGTCTGGCCCTGGCTCTGGATCGTGCACGTCGGCAACAAGGGCGCGGCCTGGGGCCTCGGCGCCGACCATGACGTCCGGCCGTTCCTGGTCTTCCTCGCGTTGGCCGTGCTCGCGCTCGTCTGGCGCTGGCGCCAGCCGCTGCTGCGCGAGCTCCAGGGCGGCCAGCTGGCCTTCGGCCTGTTCGTCGGCGGCACGCTGGGCAACGTCCGCGACCGCCTGTTCGGCGACCACGTGATCGACTTCATCGACGTCCATCTGCCCTATTACCGTTTCCCGGCCTTCAACGTGGCCGACTCCTGCATCTGCGTCGGCGTCGGCCTCTACATCTTCATGTCCTACCGGCATGACCGCCTGCGCCGGGAGGCCATCGTCTCGCACGGCGGCGAGGATCCGCCCGCCGGCGCATGAGCCTGCGCTTCGACGTCGCCGCCCATCCGGGCGCCCGGGCGTACAGGCTGCTCGCCGGGCTCGTCGTCCCCCGTCCCATCGCGCTCGTGACCACGATCGACGCGGCCGGCGTCGTCAACGCCGCTCCGTTCTCCTTCTTCAACGTCATGGGCGCCGAGCCGCCCATCGCCGTCTTCGCCCCCGCCGACCGCGACGACGGCACGCCCAAGGACACCGCCGCCAACCTGCTGGCCAACGGCGAGTGCGTCATCCACCTCTGCGACGAGGCCGTCGCGGCGAAGATGGTCGAGTGCGCCCGCCCGTTGCCGCCGGGCGTGAGCGAGGTGCCGCGCGCGGGCTTCACGCTCGCGCCGTCCGAGCGCGTGCGCGTGCCGCGCCTCGCCGAATGCCCCGTG
Source organism: uncultured Klebsiella sp. (assembly GCA_964643215.1). Classification (GTDB taxonomy): domain Bacteria; phylum Verrucomicrobiota; class Verrucomicrobiia; order Opitutales; family UBA953; genus UBA953. The sequence goes on from CAZXSI010000042.1 coordinate 9,276, forward strand.
GCGCTGGAGTGCCGCGGGCTCGACGTCCGCCGGTACGGCGAGAACCGCCTGGTCGTGGTCGAGATCCTGCTCGCGCATGTGCGCGACGGCGTCGCCGACCCGGCGACCTGGAAGGTCGACTACGCCGCGTACGCCCCGGTCGGCCGCCTGAACAGCCCGGACGGTTACGCGCGCACCACGGACCGTTTCACGCTGCGGTTCCCGGCGGAAGGCTGATCAGATCCCCTTCGACAGGCGCTTCACCACCGTCGCGAAATCGTCGGGCCGCGGCGCGACGACCTCGAACGCCTTGCCGCCGACCTTGCCGGCGACGCGCGCGAGGCGCAGGAGCAGGCCGCGGTGGAGCGGCTTGTCCTCGCCTTTGTTGAGGCGGCCCTTGGGGGTCGTGTCGGTCAGCGTGACGCGGCCCGAGCGCCCGTATTTCAGTTCGCCGGCGATGCGGATGCCGCATTCGGAGGCGTGGATGCGGACCTGGTCGCGGCGCGGGAAAGGCGTGTGCGCGGTCCAGATCCGCCAGCGGCCGCAGGCCCGGCCGGGTTCGAAGCGGGTCTGGGCGTGCTTGCCGTTGCGGTGCGAGACGAACGCGCGTTCCTGCGAGTCGTCCATGCCCACGGGCAGGTCGCAGAGCCCGGCGTCCTCCGGGGCGTCCTCCGTGCGCGCGATGAACTCGAAGTCGAAGCGGAAGGCGCCGGAGCCGAGGGCTTCGCGCCAGTCGGCCAGCGCGGTGGCGCGGTCGGCGATGATCGCGATGCCGGCCGATTCCGGCTCGGGCCCGAAGACCGCGGCGGGTTCGGCCAGGCCGAGGCGGACCATCTCCGGCTTGCCGGCTTCGAGCTGCGCCCGCAGCTGGCCGAGCAGGGTGGGCGCGCCTTTCTGCCAAGGGTGTTCTTCCAGCGCGACGCCGCCGGGCTTGTCGAGCGCGACCCAGCCGGGGCCCGCCGCGAGGACGGCCATGCGACAGGCCTCTTCGCCGAGCAGGCCGGCGGCGAAACCGATGGAGGCGGGGAGCTGGTCGGACATCGCTAGGGACAAAAAAACCCCGGCGCCTAGGCGACGGGGTCGGTGAGGGGGCCGGCCGGCATCACTTCTTGGCGGCGGCGAGCTTCTTCGCGAGGCGAGCCTTGATGCGGTTCGCTTTGTTGCGATGGATCACGCCGGTCTTCGCGGCCTTGTCGGCGGCGGAAGCGACCTGGGAGGCGGAGGCGGCGACGTTGTCACCGGTCAGGCTCTTGACGAGGGACTTGAGGCGGGTGCGGACGATCTTGTTATGCTCAGCGCGACGGGAGGTCTGGCGGATGCTCTTCTTGTTAGCTTTGATGTTGGCCATGTGAGTCAGTAGGGAAGCCGTGGGCGGCCCTCGGAGTCAACGCGGATTTGAGGGTTTCACGCAGGGAGAGGCCCCTTTTTGAGGGGCCTCATGCGTCCTGCTGGTGGAAGGGGTGGGATTCGAACCCACGAACAGCGAAGCTGAACGGATTTACAGTCCGCGACCTTTAGCCACTTGGATACCCTTCCGGCCAACAGGATGGGCAACTTGGCAGTGCCATCGGCTCATGACAAGCGCTTTCGCTGGACTAAAGGGCTCTTTCTCCGGTCCGAGAGGGGGCTTTTTACCCCTTCACACCTGGCGCGCGTCGCTTAGGCTCTCACCGATGCGTTCCGTGCCTTTAGTCGTGCTGATCGACGGCACCTGCGCCCTGTGCAACGGCACCGTGGCCTGGCTCGCCCGGCGCAATCAGCGGGGCGCGCTGGTCTTCGCGACCAACCAAGGCGAGGTCGCCCGCATCGCCGGCGAACCGCCCGGCGGCGACCCGGACACGATCGTGGTCTGGGATGGCTCCCGCCGCTTGGTGCGCTCGACGGCGATCCTCGCCTTGCTCGACGCCCTGGGCGGCGGCTGGCGGCTGGCCGCGGCGTTGGCCCGGGTTTGCCCGGCCGCCGTCCGCGACTTCGCCTACGCTCAGGTCGCCCGGCGACGCCATCGTTTCGCCGGCCCGGCCGCCTGTACGCGCTTGAGCCCGCACGACCTCGCGGAATAGAAACTGCCCATGAAGTTCCTGCCCCGCGTCCTGCTGCTCGCCTGCGCGCTGCTCGGCGCCGGCTGCGCCTTGCCCGACCCCAAGCGCGACGCCGCCGCCCAGCAGGAGCGTCTCTTGGACGACACCGACGAGCGCAAGGCGCGGCTCCGCGCGCGCGGCACCCTCAATCCCCAGGAGTACGAGGCCATGGCCCGCAAGATGGGCTGGACCACCAAGGGCGAGCCCGGCCTGCCGCCGCCGCCTTCGGTCGAGGAGCTCGAGCAGCGCGTCAAGGCCGCCGAAAAGACTCCCTGATGGCTTACGTGCTGCGTCGCCTGCTGGAGATGATCCCGGTGCTGCTCATCGTGGTGGCCGCGACCTTCTTCCTCGCGCATGCCGTGCCGGGCGGGCCGTTCGACAAGGAGCGGCCGCTGCCGGCCGAAGTGAAGGCGCGGCTCGAATCGTACTACGGCCTGGACCAGCCGCTGACGACGCAGCTCGGCAACTATGTCGCCAACCTCGCGCAGGGCGACCTGGGCCCGTCGATCAAGTACCCCGGCTGGTCCGTCCGCGAGGTCATCGGCTCGCGCATGGGCGTCTCGGCCTCGCTCGGCTTCGTCTCGCTGCTGCTGGCCGTGCTGATCGGCGTGCCCGTCGGCGTGCTCGCCGCCTCGCGGCCGAACAGCTGGCTCGACCGCGTCCCCATGGGCTTCACCCTCGTGGGCATCTGCGTGCCGTCGTTCGTGCTCGGCCCGCTCCTCGCCTTGGTGTTCGCGCTGGGGCTCGGCTGGCTGCCGCCGTGCGGCTGGGGTTCGCCGATCCATTACGTGCTGCCGGCCTGCACGCTCGGCCTCATCACCGCCGCCCCGTTGGCGCGGCTCACGCGCGGCTCGCTGATGGAAGTCCGCTCGTTGGACTACGTGCGCACCGCGCGGGCCAAGGGCGTGCCGCCGGCGCGCGTCTGGTTCGTGCATGCGCTGCGCAACGCGCTCCTGCCCGTCGTCACCTACCTCGGGCCCGCCGCGGCCGGCCTGGTGTCGGGTTCGTTCGTCATCGAATCGCTCTTCGACGTCCCGGGCATGGGCCGGCTCTTCGTCACCGCCATCATCAACCGCGACGTCA
>CAZXSI010000043.1:0-12377 GCA_964643215.1 uncultured Klebsiella sp.
CCCGGCGGCCGCGCCCTGAAGTTCTTCTCCTCCGTCCGCATCGACATCCGTCGCATCGGCCAGATCAAGGAGCCCTCCGGCAAGGTCATCGGCAACCGCACCAAGGTGAAGGTCGTGAAGAACAAGGTCGCCCCTCCCTTCACGGAGTGCGAGTTCGACATCATGTACACCGAAGGCATCTCCCGCTCGGGCTCGGTCCTCGACCTCGGCATCGAGCACAAGATCCTCGAGAAGAAGGGCGCCTGGATCGCCTATAACGGCCAGCTCATCGGCCAGGGCCGCGAAGCCGCCAAGGACTACCTCATCAAGAACCCGAAGGTCCTGGAGGAACTCCAGAAGACCATCATGGAGAAGGTCCAGGTCGTCGGCGGCATGACCCTCGGCGTCGGCGTCGCCGAGAACGTCACGGCCGAATAATCATTCGTTGTTGGCTAGCCATAGCCCGGGCCGCACGCAAGTGCGGCCCGTTTCATTGGCGACGACCGCTCAGCGCACTTCTTCGATCTTGATCGTCGAGTCCACCGGCTTGACCAAGGCCTTCAAGGCGGCGGCCAGGCGGTCGAACTCGACCTGCGAGCTCTTCACGACGGCCTCCATGTCCTTCTTGGCCTCGGGGCTGCGGAAGAGGGTCTTGATCTGCTTGGTCTCGTAGGCCTGCTTGTCCTCGACGGCCTTCCAGATCCTGGCGAAGGCCGGCGAGGTCGGGTTCTGGGGGAACTCGGCCGCGAGGTTCACGCCCTTGGCGAGCGCGGCGGCGCCGAAGACCTTCGAGCGCTCGCCCCAGGTGACCTTGACCTGCGCGGCCTTCGCCCCGGCGACCTTGAGCGTCAGCCGGTTCAGCTTCTTCTGGAAATCAGCCAGCGCCAAGCCCGCGGCGATCGAACCGTCCTTCGAGACGTCGCCCGGCTCGAAGGAGCAAGGCAGACGGAAACTGCGCAAGGTGACGACGCCCTGCTCGAACTTGACGACCCGCTGGCCTTCGCGCCCGGTGGCCTTGCCGGCGGCGAGGTCGACGCTGATCTGCCCGACGTCGCCGCGCAGCCCGAGGCCTTCGAGGAAGGCCGTGGCCATCATGACGTGGCCCGCCCAGCCAGGGTGCACGCCGTCGGCGCCCTCCAGCTTGAACTCTTCGCCGTACTTGGCCCGGGCCTCGTGCCCTTTGACGAGCATCGGCCAATAGACGTCGGCGAACGCGACCTGCTCGGCCTGCGCGACCTCGATGTTGATGTTGCGGAAATTGAGCAGCGCGAGATTGAGCGTCTGCCAGGTGCCCTTGGCCGACTTCACCCACGGCGGGACCGAATGGATCGTGCCGGAAGAGCCCAGCACGACGCGCGCGCCGGCTTCCTTGAACTTCCGGACGACGGCGGTCTGGTTCGCGCGATAGGTCGCGGCGATCGCGTCGTCCTGCGGGACGTAGCGGAAGTCGTTCATGCCGTAGCAGGTCGTGGCGATCGTCGGCTTGAAGCGGAGGACGTCGTTGTCCATGCGCTTGAGGAAACCGCCGGCCTGCTCGCCGCTCCAGCCGTACTGGCGGACGGTCACGTGCAGGTCCGAACGCGCGGCGGTCAGGTAGGCCTCCATCAGGACGCTGTACTTCCGCTGCTCGGTGATGGAGTCGCCGCAGATCGCGAGGCGGTCACCCTTCTGCAGCAGCAGCGCCGGCGTCTTCGGGGCGAGCAGGCCGACGTATTCGGGCGGGACGATCTCCGGACGGGCTTGGTATTGCTGGCAGCCGACCAAGCCAAGGCAGAGGAGCAGGAGCGCGGCGGGGTATCGCATGGCGCCGTTCTAGCCGCCGACGCCGGAAAATCACGCCTCTTCCGCCCGCCCGCTTGCTTTTCGGCGGCTTTTCCGTCACCTTAAACCTCCCCTGCGGTGTTCGACACCCGCGGCAGCCTCCCTTCCCTACGAACATAATATACGGGAGGTGCGACCCGACCGGCCTCGTCCGAGCCGTGGCAACGTACCGCCCACCTAAATCCAGGATACAGTGGAGCTCCAATCGGAATCGGCACAGGCGGGGGACCCTTTAAATGGAGATGACAGAGGACAGATGACGGATGACAGATAGGGATGCGATGAGGTCGCATCCGTCGGGATCATGGCGGACGAAGTATGGGGTCAGACCGCCGACCGCCAACACTCAGCTCAGCTTCAGCGCCCCGCCTTCGCAGAGGCTCGGATTGCCGAAGGTCTTCATCGGATGACCGAACCCTTGGGCCAGCGACAGCAGGAGGCGGTTGTGCGGCTCCTTCTTGAACTTGAGCGCGCGTCCGGTCTTGAAGCCGAGGCCGCCGCCGATGAGCACCCACGGGATGTCCTCGTGCGTGTGGCTGTTGCCCTTCCCGAGTTCGTTCGTCCAGACGATGGTGGTGTTGTCCAGCATGTTGCCTTTGCCGTCCGGCTCCGGGGTCTCCCGCAGGCGCTTCGCGAGGAAGGCGATCTGCTCGGCGAACCAGGTGTTGATCTTGGTGAGCTTCTCGACGGAGCCGGTGTTGAGGTCGGGGTCGTGCGAGAGCGAGTGGTGGCTTTCGTCGATGCCGATCCACTTCATGCGCGCCTGGCCCACGGAATTGGTGAACTGGAACGTCGAGACGCGGGCCATGTCGTTCTGGAACGCGCTGATGAGCAGCTCGGTCTGCAGGCGGGTGATCTGCGGGATGCTGTCGTTGTCGAGGGGCACGCCCGGCTCCGGCGGAGCCGGCACCTTGAGCGCCGCCTGCGACTGGCTTTCCCTCAGGCCGCGCTCGAGTTCGCGCAAGGCCGTCGCGTGCTGGTCGAGCAGGGCACGGTCGCCCTTGTCCACCGCGTTGGCGACCTTGGCGAGGTCGTCCTTCAGCCCGTCGAGGACGGAGCCGAGATTCTCGCCTTCCTTCATCGAGCCGTAGAGCTTGTCGAAGAGCTCATAAGGGCTCGAGATCGGAGCCACGGGCTGGTTGGCGCCGGCGTAGCTCCAGCGCGTCCAAGGATCGGCCCGGTTGCCGACGGCCACGCCGATCTCCAGCGAACCCATGCGGGTCTTGGTCGCCGGATTGGACTGCAGGTAGGTGCGCAGCACCTGGTCGACGGACGGTCCGCTGGCCCAGCCGGCCGGCGCGCCGCCGCCGCCCATGATGTTGCCCGGGAAGAGCTCGATGCCGGTCAGCAGGCAGCTCATGCCGCGCATGTGCGAATCGCCGTCGCCGCGCACGCGGTTGTTCACGCCCTTGAGCGTGAGCAGCCTGTCCTTGAAGGGTTCGAACGGCTTCATGATCGCCTTGAGCTTGAAGTCCGCGCCTTCCTCGTCGGGCCAGAAGGCCGGCGGGACGATCCCGTTGGGCGAGAAGACGAAGATGAGCCGCTGGCGGCGGCCGGCGACCGGCTCGGCGGCGCCGAGCGAGGCGAGGCCGCCGAGGAGGGGGAGCGCGGCGGCGGAAAGGCCGAGGCGGAGGAGGAATTCCCGACGGTGTTGGAGCGACATGGGCTTAGCGGTTGGAAGGGGCGGTGGTGACGGTCGGGCGGAGCGCCGCGACGACGGCGACCTCGACGGCCAGGTTGCGCACGTGGAAATTGTCGGCCCGGAACTTGTCCGTCAGGCGGCCGACGAGTTCGGGCGAGTAGGCCGCGGGCGGCTGCTTCACGAGCGAGTGGAAGAGGTTGCGCACGAAGCCGGCCTGGCCGGCCTGGCTTTCCGCCGCATGCACGCCCACGTCGCGGGCGCCGGTGAGCTTGAGCACGCTGCCGTCGGCGGCCGTGTAGTCGGAGACCGGGTCGACCGGCTTCTTGTTGTCCGTGGCGCGGACGCGCCCCACGGCGTCGAAACGCTCGAAGCTGAAGCCGAGCGGGTTGATCGTGACGTGGCACGACATGCACGCCGGCTTGGAGGTGAGCTCGGTGACCTTCTCGCGCATGGTGAAGGAAGGGTCGAACTTGTCGTCCATGAAGGCGATCGCCATGGGCGGCGGCTTGAGCATGCGGCCGAGGATGTTGCGCGTGAGGAAGACGCCGCGGTGGATCGGCGACGTCGACTTGGTGTAGGAGAAGGTCGCGAGGACGTAAGGGTGCGTGAGCACGCCGGCGCGCTGGTCGGCGTCCATCTTCACGGGCTGGAAGCCGGCGCCCGGCGCGACCTTCTGGCCGTAGAACTTCGCCAGCCGCTCGTTCATCAGGATGGTGTCGCCGAGCAGGAGCTGGCGGTAATCGGACTGCTCCGACCACACGATGCTCTCGGCGAAGAGGTCGAGCGAGGTGCGCAGGTCCATGACCACGCCTTGGTCGAAGCCCGGGTATTCCTTCTGGTCCTTGGCGATCTCGGCGCCTTCCTCGACATGCAGCCAGTCGTGGAGGAAGTCGCGCAGCTTGGCCTTGGCCCGCGCGTCCTTCATCATCCGCCGGGCCTGCGTCCGCACCTGCTCCTCGGACTTCAGCTGGCCGGCGGCGGCGGCCTGGAGCAACGGGGCGTCCGGCACGGAGTCCCAGAGGGTCAGCGCGAGGCGCGAGGCGACGGCGTAGTCGTCCTGCGGGCCGATGCCCGGATACAGGAACGCCGGGTTGGAGAGCGTGAAGATGAACGCGCGCTTGGCGGCGACCTCCGGGGCCACGCCGGCGGCGTAGATCGCGGCGAGGTCGGCCTTCTGCTCGTCGGTCAGCGGCCGGCGGTAGGCCAGCTGGGCGAAGCGCAGCGAGAACGCCTGCAGCTTCGCGGCGCGGTCCGGCGCGTCCGCCTTGGTGCCGGCGAGGGCGAAGAGGTTCGGGCCGATCATGGCGGAGACCTGGAGGGCCCCCTTGGCGACGGCCTCCGTCCATTCGCGCGAGACCGAGGAGCCGCGCTCGTAGCCGATGCTGCCGTCATCGGGCGGCAACGGGACGGAGACGACGTGCACGTGCGACGAGCGGGCGGGCGAAAGGTTGTCGCGCGGGATCACGGCCCAGGCGCCGCCGGGCGGCCGCCATTCGAGCTTCAGGGCGGCGGTCTTGTCCTTGTACTTGAAGAACTCGATCTTGACCGGGTGGCTGCGGCCGCCGAGGAGGAAGGCCGGCGCCGAGGCCGTGCGCGTCATCGCCGAACTCACCCAGAGGTCGATCAGCGCGTTCTTCTCGTTGCCGCCGTCGGGCGGGTTCACGTACAGGCGCACGCCGTTGGGGGAGGTGATCCGGAACTCGTATTCGCCGGTGTCCGGGACGAGGATCGAACCGGTCCAGTTGATGGAGAACTGCGCGGCGTAAGTGCCCTTCTCCGGCGCCTTGTCGCCGAAGTCGAAATCGATGACCGGATCCACCTGCTGCTTGAAGGTGGCCTCCGGACGGTTGCGGTCGGGCGTCTTGGGGTCGCGCTCCGGGCGCTCGCGATACACGCCGGCAAGACCGCCGGATTCGGTCGTGGCCGTCGCCCCGCGCAGCGCCCCGAGCAGGTCGGCGATGGTCTCGCGGTATTGGCGGACGGTCAGGTGGGCGAGCTCGATGCGCGGCGGATGGTTCCGGGCGCGCGCTTCGGCGGAATAGAAGGCCGCGTGGACATACTCCGCGGCGGCCTGGGCATCGGCCGGCGAGAGCGACCCGGGGTCGTTCTCCGGCATCTCCCGGGCGATGTACTTGGCCAGGGAGGCCACGGACTTCTCGCCGACGAGCGGCTCGTCCGCCTTGCCGGCGACGCCCTGCCCGACCGGACCATGGCAGCTCATGCAATCCTGGCGGTAGACGACCTCGCCCGCGCGCGGAGCGGCGAGGTTCTTCTTGTAGTAACGCTGGGCCTGGCGTCCGGCGAGGGCCAGGACGGCGACGGCGACAAGGGCCGCGACCAGCTTGAAGGGCCGGGAAAGGGACATGGGGTTGTGACCCATAACCTCACGGGGATGTTCCTCTAAATCAAGCCCGCCTCCCCGAAACTGAACCAACCCTTGCCGGCCGGATCGGCCTCCGGCCGGCCGATGACGACATGGTCCAGCAGTTCCACCCCGACGACCCTGCCGGCGTCGGCCAGCTGGCGGGTCACGGCCCGGTCCGCCGGACTCGGCGTGGGATCTCCGCTGGGATGGTTGTGGGCGACGATGGCCGCCGAGGCGGCATGCTTCAACGCCTGCCGGAAGACCTCGCGAGGATGGAGCAGCGAGCTCGTCGCGGTGCCCGAGCTGACCTCATGCAGGGCGAGCAGCCGGTTGCGGCGGTTGAGGCAGAGCACCCAGCATTTCTCGACCGCGAGCCCGGCCGCGGCGGGCTCAAGCCGCGCCCAGACCTTGGCCGGCGCGTCGAGCTTCTCGCCGGGATCGTGCGCGCGTTCCCGGATGCGCCGCGCGAGTTCCATCGCCGCCGCGAGCTCGGCGGCCTTCGCCGGGCCGAGCCCATGCACGCGGCCGAAATCATGCGTGTCCCAGGTGGCCAGCGCCGCGAGCGAACCCGACTCGCCCAGCAACGCCGCGGCGACGACCGGCGCCGGCGCCCCCTTGGTGCCGGCGCCGATGAGCAGCTCGATGAGCTCGGCGTCGAGCAGGGCACGCGGGCCGAGCCGCACCAGCCGCTCGCGCGGGCGATCCTGGGAAATCATCGCGCCACGCTGGCGGCGCGCGCGGGCCGCTCAAGCGGACCTATCACCCAGCGGTACCACCCAGCCGACGGTAGTGGGCCAGCACCTTGCCGTAGGCCGGCGTCAGCGCCTCGAGCGAAGCGACGTTCAGGCCCAGGTCCTTGATGAGGCCGTCGCGCAGGCCGTAGATCCAGGAGTGCACCTCGACCTTCTGGCCGCGCGCCCAGGCGTCCTGCATGACGGTGGTCTGGCAGACGTTCGCGGCCTGCTCGATGACGTTGAGCTCGCAGAGGGTGTCCAGCTTGGCCGGACCGAGGACGGACTCGACGGTCAGGGCGTGCTTGTGATGCACGTCGCGCACGTGGCGCAGCCAGTTGTCGACGAGGCCGACCTTGCGGCGTTCGAGCGAGGCCTGGACGCCGCCGCACCCGTAGTGCCCGCAGACGATGACGTGCTCGACCTTGAGGACGTCGACGGCGTATTGCAGCACCGAGAGGCAGTTGAGGTCGGTGTGCACGACGACGTTGGCGACGTTGCGATGCACGAAGAGCTCGCCGGGCAGCAGGCCCACGATCTCGTTGGCGGGGACGCGGCTGTCCGAACACCCGATCCACAGGTAACGCGGATTCTGCTGCTTGGACAGCGTCTCGAAGAAGGCGGGGTCGCGGCGACGGACGCCTTCGGACCACTTGCGGTTCTGACCGAACAGGTTTTCGATGGAGGACATCGAAGGGACTCACACTGGGGATATCCTTGAGGTCGCAAGCGAATAAGGGAAAATTCGGCCCTCGCCATGGATTCACCGCTGCTCCGCCCCGCCCTCGTCACCGCCGGCCTCCTCACGGCCTCCAACCTCTTCATGACCTTCGCCTGGTACGGGCACCTGCGCACCATGCAGCAGAGCCCCTGGTGGGCGGCGGCGCTCGTGAGCTGGGCGATCGCCCTCGGCGAATACCTGATCATGGTGCCCGCCAATCGCCTGGGCTACGCCGGCGGCCTTTCCGGCGCCCAGCTGAAGATGCTGCAGGAATGCGTGACCCTCGTGGTTTTCGTGCCTTTCATGGTGTTCTTCCTCGGGGAGAAGTGGAAATGGGACTATTTATGGGCCTTTTTCTGCATCCTCGGGGCGGTCTTCTTCATCTTCCGGCCGGACAGGGGTTGAAACTCCCTCCGGCGCGTGGTGTATTATCCATGACATGAAGACCAGCCTCCTCGCCCTGCTCGCCGCCACCGCGCTCGCCGTCGCCGCCAACCAGCCCAAGACCCCGACCACGAGCACCGGCACCGTCGTCGTCGACAAGAAGAAGCCGACGAGCGAGAAGAAGACCAAGAAGGACGCCGCGCCCGCCGCCGTCGCCGAACCCGTCTCGCTCGTCGCCGACTCCGTCGACGCCGCCACGCAGATCGCCATGGAAGCCGCGAAGGCCGCCCAGGCCGAAGCCGACAAGCTCGCCGCCATCGGCGCCGACAAGGCCGCCGCCCCTTCCAACGCGAAGCTCGCCGAAGCCGCCGTCGTCGCGGGCGCCGCCGCCGCCAAGGAACTGAAGAAGGCCAAGAAGGACGCCGATGCCGAGAAGACGGAAAAGGAAACCGCCAAGAAGCCCGAAGCCGAAGCGAAGAAGCCCGCCGCCAAGCCCACGGCCAAGAAGCCCGAAGCCGAGAAGACGGCGGAATAAGGTCCCCGCTCCCTCCGACAAAGCCCCGGGCTCCGGGGCTTTTTCATGTCCCGACGTCCCGCTTGAAACTTCGCCCGACTTCCGCTGTATCATCCCTGCACCCATGAAATCTTTCCCGTTCGCGCTCCTCCTGACCGTCGCCCTCGCCGCGGCCGCCGAGCCGTCGAAAGAAACCGCGCCCGCGACGCCGACGCCGAAGCCGTTCTTCGACCCCAACGCCCCGGCCCCGACCGTCGACCCGACGCAGCCGACGCCGGAGCCGTCCCTGCCTGCGCCCGAAAAGAAGAAGCCCGTCGTGCCGGAGCGGAAAAAGAAGAAGGAGAAGTGAGCCGAGACGAGTCAGGGGCGTGATTGCCATCACGTCCGTGGGCGGATGGGGATCGGCCTGCGAAAAAACCTGCCGCGGCGAACGTTTCACCTCCCGCCACCCGCCGCCCGGGGCCGCCACCTGCCACCTGAAGCGGCGGGCTAGCCTCCGGCCCTCGATTCGACTCTAGTCCACCAGGATCTCGCGCGGACTGGACCCGTTCTCGGGACCGACGTAGCCCTTGTCGTGGAGGATGTCCATGATGCGGGCGGCGCGGTTGTAGCCCAGCTTGAGCCGGCGCTGCAGCATCGAGACGGAGGCGCGGCGCGTCTCCTTGATGATGGCCCAGCTCTGGGCGACGAGCGGGTCTTCGCCCTCCTCGCCCTCTTCGCCGCCCTCGCCGCCTTCGGCGCCGTCCTTGATGGCCTTGATGACGTCCTGGGCGAACTCGGGCTTGCCGTTCTTCTCGGCGAGGAACTCGACGATCGCCGCGACTTCCTGCTCGCCCACGAAGGCGCCCTGCACGCGGTTGAGCGTGGCGCTGCCCGGCGGCACGAAGAGCATGTCGCCGCGGCCGACGAGCGTCTCGGCGCCGCCGCGGTCGAGGATGGTGCGGGAATCGATCTGCGAGGAGACCTTGAAGCCGATGCGCGTGGGGAGGTTGGCCTTGATCAGGCCGGTGATGACGTCCGTCGACGGGCGCTGCGTGGCGAGCACGAGGTGGATGCCGGCCGCGCGGGCCAGCTGGGCGATGCGCGCGACGGAGGTCTCGATGTCCTGGGCGGCGACCATCATGAGGTCCGCCATCTCGTCGATGATGCAGACGATGTACGGCAGCTTCTCGTTCGGGACGCGCACGCCGTCGTCGACGGCCGTCTCCGCCGCTTCCGCCGCGGCGGCCAGCTCGTCCGGGCTGAGCGGGAGCTCCTCCTGCTTCGGCGCGCCGGCCTCCTTGGCGAGCTTGGCGTTGAAGCCGGTGATGTTCTTCACGCCGCACTTGGCGAAGATCTTGTAGCGCTGCGACATCTCCGCGATGAGCCACTTGAGGGCGGCGGGCACGCGCTTGGGGTCCGTCTCGACCGGGATGAGCAGGTGGGGGAGGTTGTTGTAGATCTGCAGCTCGACGACCTTGGGGTCGACCATGATGAAGCGCAGGTCCTGCGGCGTGCAGCGGTAGAGGAGCGAGACGATGATCGCGTTGATGCAGACGGACTTGCCCTGGCCGGTGGCGCCGGCGATGAGCGCGTGCGGCATCTTCGCCAGGTCCTGGATGACGGGCTTGTTCGTGACGCTGTCCACGCCGAGCACGACCGGCAGCTCCATCGCGGCCTCGGCCCAGGCCTTGGACTCGATGATCTCGCGGAGCAGGACGTCCTTTCGGCTCTTGTTCGGGATCTCGATGCCGACGGTGCCCTTGCCGGGCACGGGGGCCAGGATGCGCACGGCCTCGGCCTCGAGGTTCATCGCGATGTTGTTCGAGAGGTTGGAGATCTTCTCCACGCGCACGCCCGGGGCGGGCTTGATCTCGTACCGGGTGATCGACGGGCCCTGCTGGATGCCGACGTCGACGCCGTTGGCGGGATCGACGGGGACGCAGTCGACCTTGAACTGCTTGAGGGTCTCGATGAGGTCGGCGGCGCGCTTGCGGAAGTCCTCGGGCTCGGCCCTGGAGCCGGCGGACGGCTCGTTGAGCATCTTGATCTCCGGGAAGACGTAGTCCCCGCGCTTCTTGATGACCTGGCTGGCGCGGGCCTTCTCGATCTTGTCCGGCTGCACGACCAGCACCTTGCCCGCGTTGGGGCCGAGCGGCTCAGGCGGCTTGCGCGGCGGACGGGGTTCGTCGGCTTCCTCCTCCTCGGCGGCGGCGACGGGCTGCGGCTTCCCGGGCTGCTTGTCCTTCGGCGTGGCGTCGGAGGAAATGGTGACGTTGTCCGGCTCGACGAGGTCGGGGCCGGCCTCCTCGCCTTCTTCCGGGCCTTCGGACGGGGTGTCGACGGCGACCGGCGCGACCTTGCCGGCCGGCTTGGCCGTCTCCTTGGGCTGGGGCACGGCGATGGCGGTGCCGACGACTTCCTGCTGCTTGCGACGCAGCTCGGCGGCCGCCTGGGCTCGCCGGCGCTGCTCCTCGGCCACGGCGAGGGCCGCGGCCTTGCGTTCGGCGTTCCACGCGCCGAAACCGTCGCGCATCTCGGCGATCCAGGACGCCAGCGTGGCCTTCGGGTCGTCGGCCAGGGCGCCGAGCAGGCAGAAGCCGTAGGGGAAGACCAGGATCCAGGTGCCGTAGTCGCCGAGGACCGGGTGGAAGACCGAGCCGTAGAGCATGTTGCCGAGCATGCCGCCGGCGCCCTTCGGGTCGAAGGCCGCCGTGGCGTCCGCCGACGTGCCCAGCCAGAGCGTGAGGATCGGGGCGAAGAGGATCACGCACACGGCCATCAGGGTGACCTTGAACGGCCAGAGGGTGTGCGCGCGCTGGTTGAGCGCGAACCAGGCGGCCGCCAGGAGGAAGAACGGGATGAAGAAGCCCGCGTAGCCGAAGAAACTGAACAGGATCACCGCGATGGTCGCGCCGAGCACGCCGCAGAGGTTGGACGGCGCGTCGACGGTGGTGTCGCCGGACAGCGACCCGACCATCCAGCGCGGCGCGACGTTGCTCTCGTTGCTGGTGTGCGTGATCATCGCGACGAGCAGGAACGCGCCGAGGAGGGCGAGCACGACGGCGAGGATCGGTTTGCTCTCGCTGGCCGGGCGGGCGAGCGTGGCGGAGCGTTTGCGGGCGGGGGCGGGCATGGTTATTCGCCGAAGAGGGTTCCCTGCGAGGCGGCGTCCGCGGCGCCGGGCGGCGCCGGTTCGGCGTGCAGGTGGCGGGGCGGACGCGTGACGCGGGCCGCGAGGGCGCGCGTGCGTTCCTGCGCGAGGCGCTCGACCATCCCCGCGAGGGCGTGGCGGATCCACTTGGGCGTGAAGGACGCGGCGGAATAGTCGCAGGGGCCGTAGCCGTGCACCCGGCCGGCCTGGAGGAGCGCGTCGTTCTGGGCGAACTCGGCCTCGCTCTCGGGCACGTAGACCGCGAAGGCCTTGCCGCCGTTCTTGCGCAGCAGCGAGAAGACCGGGACGTCGCTGGGGCCGTCGGCGACGTAGATCATGTTCTCGAACGGCACGCGGCGGTCCTCGGGGCGCACGACGGCGTTGACGTCGATGTCGGCGTTCTTGTTCGAGCCCTTGTTGATCTCGAAGAGGAAGCGGGTCTTGATCGTGTTGTCGACCATCGCGGCGACCTGGGTGATCTCGGTCGGCAGGTCCAGCGCAAGCTCGTCCTGCTTGGTGAAATGGGGCGGCAGCGGGTGCTCGAGGAACTCGCAGCCGTAGATGCCGTCGCAATGCGCGGCGAGCGAGGTGCCGCGGATCATCTCGGCGAGGCCGGTGCTGATGACGTAATGCTCGAGGACCACCTCGACGTTGTGCTTCCGGCCGAGCTCGCGGACGTGCTCCTTGAGGGCGGGGAAGAACTGCGGGAGCCCCGGGCAGAGCCCGATCTCGGCGCCGAGCTCCCGGAGGCGGGCGTTCGTCAGTCCCTTCATGAGGCCGGACTTCACGTAGCTGAGCAGGTGGTTCAGGTAGACGGAGTCCTTGGGCGTCCGGATGCCTTTGCGGGCGTAAAGCGCCGGCAGCTGGTTGGTTTCCCTCCAGAACTGCTCCTCGTCGACCCCGTAGGCCTTGAAGAGCGGGGTCTGCATGTAGCCCGGACAGAGGGTCTTGTCGAAGTCCCACACACAGGTGAGGACGTGGGTGCCGCGGAGCGCGGGTTCCTTGGGCTGCATATCGTTCGGAAAAGGGATGAAGGTCGGGCTTGCGGAGGGGAGCCTGCCGCACTCCATTGAATAACGAACGGACG
>CAZXSI010000044.1:0-11930 GCA_964643215.1 uncultured Klebsiella sp.
TCTACAACTTCGTCTACGAGGACGAGACCCTGCTGCTCATGGAAGTCGCCGTCCCCGCCGGCGCCAAGGGCGCGTTGACCTTCAAGGGCAAAGCGGAATGGCTCGAGTGCGACGACACCGGCTGCTGGCCCCATGACAAGCAGGTCGAGCTCACCGTCCGGGTGGGCGGCGGCAACGCGGCCTACAAGTACGACGCCAAGCTCTACCCGGCGCTCCGCCCGCGCCTCACGACGACCGCGACCAGCGACGGCAAGACGCTCACGGTCGCCGTCCCGGCCGGCGAGCAGCTCTCCCAGACGTGGTTCCCGGAACGCGGATTCGTGGCCCCCACCGCCACGGCCAAGCAGAAGCAGGCCGGTGGCAACGTCGTCTTCGAACTGACGGACGCCACGGAGAAGCTGGATTCCGGCGAACTGATCTTCACCACGCGCGCGACCGACGGCGGCTTCGTCGACATCAAGGCCGTGCTGGGCGGCGCGCCGGCCAAAGCCGCGCCCGGTCCGGCGGCCACGCCGACGAAGGCCTCCGGCGAATGGCAGCCATGGTCGCCGGAAGCCCAGGCCCAGGCCCTCGCCGCCGGTAAGATCGTCTACGTCGATTTCACGGCGCGATGGTGCGCCACCTGCCAGGTCAACAAGCGCGTCTACACGCAGGCCGACGTCGCCCAGGCGCTGGCCCACGCCGACGTCGTGCTCCTGAAGGCAGATTGGACGAAGAAGGACGCGGTCATCGCCGCAGAACTCGGTCGCTATGGCCGCACCGGCATCCCTCTCAACGTCTTCCTCAAGACCGGGCAGCCGCCCGCCGTGCTGTCCGAAGCGCTCACCGGCACCGAGGTCAAGGCGGCCCTGGCCGCCGTCGTCGCGGGCCAGGCCTACCAAGCCACGACCGAGACACACGCCTTCGGCTTCTGGCTGGCCCTCGCCTTCGGCGGCGGCGTGCTGCTGAACCTGATGCCGTGCGTCTTCCCGATGATCGGACTCAAGGTGCTCGGCTTCGCCAAGGAGGCCGGCGCCGCGCGCGCGACGGTCGTCCTCAACGGCCTCCTCTATTCCGCCGGGGTGATCGTCAGCTTCCTCGCGCTCGCCCTCCTCATCATCGGCCTTAAGTCGGGCGGCTCCTCCGTCGGCTGGGGTTTCCAGATGCAGTCGCCCGGCTTCGTGCTCGGGACCTGCGTGCTGATGATCGTCCTCGGCCTCTCGCTCGTCGGCGTCTTCGAGATCGGCGTCGGCCTCGGCGGCGTCTCCGCCGGCGAGGGCGAAGGCCGCGTCACGACCTTCCTCTCCGGCGTGCTCGCCACCGTCGTGGCCACGCCCTGCACGGCGCCCGGCCTCGGCGCCGCGCTCGGCTTCGCCTTGGACAAGGAACGCACCACGGGCGAGACCCTGCTCTTCTTCACCGTGATCGGCCTGGGCATGGCCTTGCCTTATCTGCTGTTGTCCATGTTCCCCCGCCTGGCCGCGCTGCTGCCACGTCCGGGCGAATGGATGGAGTCCTTGAAGCAGGGCATGTCCTTCCCGCTGTTCGCCTACGCGCTCTACCTGCTCTGGGTGCTCAACGCCCTCGTCGAAGACGCGGCCTGGGTGCGCGACGCCTCGCTGGGCCTCGCCGTCATCGCGGTCGCCTGCTGGGTGCTCGGACGCTGGGGCGCCCTGCATCGCTCGGACATGGAACGCATCACGGCCCGGCTCCTTGCCGGCCTGCTGTTCGTCGGCACGCTCGGCTACCTTTACGCGACCCTTCCGTAAGCCCCCCGGAGACCCGACCACAAAAAGGCCCGCCGTTCGGCGGGCCTTTCGTTCGGTGCAGGCGGACGCTCAGAGCGCCGAGACCGGAGCAGGCGCGGAGCCGGCGGCCGGGGCGGCCGGGGCGGCCGGGCGAACGGCGGAGCGAGCGGCCGGAGCCGCGGGAGCGGCGGAAATCGGACCGGAGTAGTTCACGTCGACGACGACGGCCTTGCGGTCCTTGGCGCCGGACTGGCGACCGGCGGCGTTCTTGTCGGCATGTTGCGAACCCAGGGCCATGATCTCGGACTTGGCCTGGTTGGCGCCGAGCTTGACGAGGTATTCGCGGACGGCCTGGGCGCGACGGTCGGAAAGGCCGAGGTTGTACTCTTCGGTACCGAAATGGTCGGTGTATCCGGCGATGATGACCTCGGTGGCCTTCACGCGGCCGGCGATGGCGTCGAGCTTGGCACGTTCGGCGGCGGAGACGGTGTACTTGTCGAAATCGAAGTAGACGGTGGTCAGGATGGCTTCCGGCGGGATATTGCCGGCGAGGATGGACTGAGCCAAGGCGTCGCGGCGGGCGTTCGGCGAGCGGAGGTCGATAGATTCGGCGCCACCGGGCCCGCCCGTCGAGCGGTCGAGCGGATTGAAACCTTCGGGGATACGGGAGGTGCAACCGACGCTCAGGGCGGCGATGGAGAGGAGGAAGGTGAGACGCTTCATGGTGTGGATGGAATAAAAGAAGGACGGGCGGGAGTCGGCAAGCCTAGTCTCGCTCAGTAGCGGGGGACCCGAGGGTCGACCTTGAGCGACCAGGCGTCGATGCCACCCTTGAGGTTACTGACGTGGGCATACCCCTTGGCCCGCAGGAACTGGGTGACCTTCATGCTCCGGCCGCCATGGTGGCACTGCACCAGGACGGGGACGTCCTGCGGGATCTCGGCCAGGCGGGTCGGGATGGTGTTCATCGGAATCAGCCGAGCGCCTTCGATGCGGCATACGGCATATTCGTCAGCTTCCCGGACATCGATGAGCACGGGGGGATTCGGACCAGACAGCAGGCGGCTGGCTTCTTCGACGGTCACTTCGAGCGGGGTGGCGGACATGGGAGGAGCGGGACAAAGGGTCGGGGCGTAGGCGGACTTCTCCAGCGAGCGGATGATCGGGGCGGACCCGCAACACGGGCAAGCAGGGTCGGACGCCAAGGCGATGGGCCGGGAGGAACCGGCCCCGACGTCGATGACCAGGAGACGGGAGGAATTCCGGTGACCCAGCAGGACGGCGATGGCTTCCGCGGCCATCCACGAGCCGATGACCCCGCAGGTCGCCCCGAAGACGCCCGCTTCGGCGCAGGTCGGCACGGAGGAGGCGTCAGGAATAGACGGGTAGAGGCAGCGGTAGCAGCCCGACTTGGGCAAGAAGACCCCCACCTGGCCGGAGTCGCGCAGGACGCTGCCATGCACGAGCGGCCGACCGCCGAGCACGCACGCGTCGGCGGCCAGGAAACGCGTCGCGAAATTATCCGTCCCGTCGACGACGAGGTCGTAGCGGGCCACCAGCTCCGCGGCGTTTTCAACCGTGAAGCCTTCGGGATGCAAGGCGACCTTGAGTCCGGGATTGATCTCCCCGAGGGCTTCGGCGGCGGAAATCGTCTTCGGCAGGCCCAAGGTGTCGAACCCGTGGACGATCTGCCGGTGGAGGTTGGAGATCTCGACCTTGTCCGGGTCGGCGACGCCGATGAGACCGACGCCCGCGGCCGCCAGATAGAGGCCGACCGGCGAACCAAGGCCGCCCGCGCCGAGCAGGAGGACCTTCGCCGCACGCAGGCGCAACTGGCCGGCCTCCCCGACCCCGGGCAGACGGATCTGCCGGGAGTACAAAGCCCTCTCATGGTCGCTCAGGCGCGGATCCGCGGACATGCCGACAGTCGAACCCCCGCAAGGTAAGGTGTCAAACCGCCCCTTCCACGTGTCGGGTTGAATATTCGCCCAAGGTATCCCAACTTGACCCCGTGGCTCAGGTCTTCCTCGGCATCGATTATGGCTCCCGACGAGTCGGGCTGAGCCATGCCGACGAGCTGGGCTTCGCCTTCCCCCTGCCTGCCGCGGTCGCCGACAGCGCCGAGGAGCGCTTCGCCCACATCGGCAAGGAGATCGCCCGGCTGAAGGTGACGTTGCTCGTGCTCGGCTACCCCCTTTCGGTCGAAGGCGAGCGGACCAGACGCTGCGACGAAGTGGACGCCTTCGCGGCCGAGCTGACCCGGCGCTTCAATCTCCCGATCGAAAAGGTGGACGAAGCCCTCACGAGCCAGGCGGCCGACGAACTCGGCGGGCGCAAGGCCCGCTCGGCGAACGAACGCCGGCAGCAGGCGCGCACCGGCGAGCGCGACTCCCGCGCGGCCGCCGTGCTGCTCCAGGATTTCCTCAACAGCCGCGGGATCGGCTCCTGACATGCCCGCCGCCAAACCGAAGAAGCCCTTCACGCCGAAGCTCGAGCGCTTTCTGGCGACGGTCGCCTACGACGGCACGGACCACATCGGCTGGCAGGTCCAGACCGGCCGCCTGTCGATCGAGGGCGAACTCGAGGAACGCCTTTCCCGCATCCTCAAGACGCCGATCGACATCCATGGCAGCGGCCGCACCGATTCCGGCGTCCACAGCGTCGGCCAGCGCTTCCACTTCGACGCCTTCTGGCCTCACCCGTGCAGCTACCTCGTGCACGCCATCAATTCCTGCGAACAGAACGGCCTGCTGGTGACGCACCTGCAGCGCGTCGCCCCCGGCTTCCATTGCCGCTGGCATGCCAACGGCAAGCGCTACCGCTACGAGATCTGCGACGGCTATCCGCCGCCCTGGGAGGCGCGCTACTGCCTCGGCCTCGGCAACAAGACCGTCGACGTGAAGCGCATGCGCCAGGCCGCCAAGCTGCTGCTCGGCCGGCATGATTTCTACGCGTTCGGCGCCAACCACGGCCAAGGCATGGAGAAGGAGAACCCGGTGAAGGAACTGCGTCGCCTCGACGTCCGCCGCCGGGGCAAGCGGATCACCATCATCGCCGAGGGCAGCGGGTTCCTCTACAAGATGGTCCGGCGGCTCGTCGGCGGCCTCCTCCGCGTCGGCGAAGGCAAGATGTCGCCCGAACGCCTGGTCGCCTATCGCAAGGAACGCGTGATCACCTCCGAAGTGCCGACGGCGCCCGCCCGGGGCCTGTTCATGGAGAAAGTCTTCTTCGAGCCCGGTTCCCTGCGGAATCCGCGCCCGCTGCGCAGCCGCGAGGACAGCCAAGGCAGCTCGGAATAAACAACCGGTCTTAATCTTGGGTTAATGCCGGTCGTGGCATAATCCTCGGAGATGCGATTCTCCGCCCTCCTCGCCCCCCTGCTCTGCCTGGCCGCCCACGCCGCGCCGGTCGACCTGCCGGCGCTCTTCGACCAGCGCGCCTTGGTCAAGCCGATCACCGAGCTCGAAGGGATCCTCAGCGACGGCTCCAAAGCCACGGTCTATAAGATCGTGGTCCGGTCGCTGCCCCACGACCACGCGATGGGACCGTGGGCTCCGGCCACGCTCAAGGACAAAGGCGGCTACTGGGAGGACACCGTCGACAAGAAACTTTACCGCGTCGACGCCGACTACCTCAGGATCCTGAACAAGCGCGGCTGGAACATGTTCGACGCCGACGGCACGGTGCACCGCACCAAGGACCGCGCCGAATTCGACAAGGTCGCCCGCCAGGAGCTCGCCGGCTGGACCTACGAACAGGCCGCCAAGGACGGCGTCACGAACGCGATCATCGAGCTGCAGCCGCTCGAGCAGATCGTCACGATCTTCCTGCCGAAGAACCCCAAGGCCTCCGAGAAAGTCACCCCGCTGCGACAGGCGAAGTTCTCGCCCCGCTCGGGCCTCGGGATCAGCACCAACGGCGTCCGCTTCTTCCCGCCCGAGCCGGTCGACCGCATCACGGCCTTCAAGAACATCGCCCCGCTCGACCCCAAGGGCGGCCACACCGGCTTCGGCCACGAGTACCACTACCACCGCGCGCCCTCGGTCATGGACGGCGATAAGTCCGGCAAGGTCGTCGGCTTCGCCCTCGACGGTTTCCCGGTCCGCGGACCCACCGAAGCCGACGGCTCGACGCCGAAGAAGCTCGATGCGATCAGCGGCCACGACCACGACGGCCTCGGCTACCACTATCACGTGAGCAACGAGTGGCCCTACATCGTCGGCGGCTTCAAGGGCCCGCTCGGCACCGCCGTCCTCGGCGACGTCGACACCTGCGACGCGACCAAGACCGGCGGCGACGGCGGCAAAGGCGGCAAAGGTGGCAAGGGCGGCAAAGGCGGCCCGAAGGGGGGCGACGGCAAGAAGGGACCCCCTCCTGAAGGCAAGTAACCCCATGCGCCTGCTCTTCTCCCTGCTGGCCTGCCTGGTCTTCATTCCTGACGCCTCGGCACAGGCCATCAGGCCGAACATCGTCGTCCTCATGGCCGACGACCTCGGGTGGAACGACGTCGGCACGCGCAACGCCAAGATGGTCACGCCGAACCTCGTCAAACTGGCGAAGGACGGCGTCGAGCTCCAACGATTCTACGGTTACCCGGTCTGCAGCCCCGCCCGCGCCGGCCTCCTGACCGGCGTGCTCCCGCGCCGCCTCGGCATCGTCAACATCATCATGCCGGGCCAGGCCGGGATCACGAAGGCCACGCCGACATTGCCGGCCAAGCTCAAGGCGGCCGGCTATGCCACGTCCCTCATCGGCAAATGGCATCTCGGCAGCCAGAACCCCGCCGCGGCCGTCGGTTTCGATCATTTCTACGGCTTCATGGGCGCGGAGGTGGATTACCTCAAGCATACGGACAAACGCGGCAAGCCCGACTGGCAGCGCGACGGCAAGCCGATCGAGGAGTCGGGCTACACCACCTACCTCTTCGCTGACGAAGCCTCGAAGCAGATCCGCAACCGTGACAAATCCCGGCCGTTCTACCTTCAGGTGGCCTTCAACGCGCCGCACATCGACCTTGCCGCCCCCGAAGACCTCGTCGCCAAGCACAAGTCCGATGGCCTCTACGGGGCGGTGGTCGAAGGCCTGGACATCGGCATCGGCCGCATCCTGGCCACGCTCGAGGAACAAGGCCTGCGCGACAACACCCTCGTCGTCTTCCTCTCCGACAACGGCGCCCCGCGTCCGACCGGTTCCAACGCGCCGCTCCGGGGCTACAAGGCCTCCGTCGACGAAGGCGGCATCCGCACTCCGGCGATCGTCCGCTGGCCGAAGCACGTGCCCGCCGGCGTGAAGCTCGACCAACCGATCGCGATCATCGACCTCTTCCCCACGATCGTCGCGGCGGCGAACCTGCCGTCGACCGCCGAACTGAGGCTCGACGGGATCAACCAGTGGCCGGCGATCGCCGGGGGCAAGACGCTGCCCCGCCCCCCTTTCCTCGTCGCCTCGGCCGACATCGCCCTCTTCGACGGAGACTGGAAACTCGTCGAGAACAACGCCGGCCAACGCGCCCTGTATAACCTCCGGGCGGATGTTTCCGAAACGAAGGACCTCCTCGCCGGCCAACCGGAGCTGGCCGCCAAGCTTGGCGCCCAGCTGGATGCCCTGAAGAAAGACCTGCCGGCCTACCAAGGCGGGAGCATCGGCCCCGGAGCGGGCAAAGGCGGCAAGGGCAAAGGCAAGAAGTGACCCCTTAACGCCCGCTTAATCCTCGTCAGGCTATAATCAACCCACTCCCATGAATGCCCTGCTGCGCCCCTTCTCGCTCCCGCTGTTCCTGCTCGTCGGCGGGCTGTCCGTCCTGTCCGCCGCGCCGGCCGAAGGCAAGAAAGGCGGCAAGGGCAAGGGCGGCCCGCCGCCCGGATCCGTCGACATCGTCGCCGCCGCGAAGCCGAGCGAGAAGAACGCGACGTTCAAGCTCACGAGCCCCGCGGTGAAGGACGGCGAGAAACTCCCCGTCGAATTCACCGGCGACGGCGCGAGCGCCAGCCCGCCCCTCGCCTGGACCGGCGTTCCGCGCGGCGCCCAGAGCCTGGTGCTGATCATGCATCACCTCGACCCGGAGGGTAAGACGAAGATCTACTGGCTGATGTATGACATCGATCCGAAGACGACGAACGTCGCCAAGAACGCCGTCGATTTCGGCAAGATGGGCATGAGCACCGTCCATAACCGCGTCGAATACGCGCCGCCGCATTCGCAAGGCCCCGGCGAGAAGAAATACGTGCTCACGCTGTTCGCGCTCTCCGCGAAGCCCGACCTCTCCAAGGCCGAAAGCCCGGTCACCGTCGAGCCCGTCCTCGCCGCGATGAAAGGCAAGATCCTCGGCGCCGCCGACCTGACGGTCATCTACACCCGGCCGGCCGGCGCCAGCGACGGCAAGGAAGAGAAACGGCCGCCCCGCCGCGAAGAAGGCGCGAAGTAGCGGATTTGGTTGGAACGCGCCGGTCCGCCGTCGTACTCCTCCCGCATGCGGCGAGTCTTCCTCCTCTGGCTGTCGGCCCTGGTGCCGGCGTTGCTCCCGGCCCACCCCGAATGGAAGGAGGCCTCCTGCATCGGCGTCATCGACGACCAGGGCCGCTTCGCGCTGACGGTGAAGTTCGACGTGCCCTCGTTCCTGCTCGGACAGCTGCCGAAGGACGCGCCGGTCAAGGACCTCGACGCGCTGATGTTCACGCCCGGCCGGCTCGCCGACGCCATCGAGCCGGCCCGCCGATCATTCCTCGCCGGCCTGCGCCTCGAAGCCGACGGCAGACCTGTGGCCTGGACGCTCGAAGCCTTCCCGACCGCCGAGCAGCTCCTCGCCCAGTCCGCGCGCCAAGGCGAAGCGGACCGCTACCCCGTGATGATGAACGCCAAGCTGCGGGCCGTCGTGCCGGCGGACACGCGCAAGCTCGTGCTCCGTTTCCCCGACGTTCTGGGCACGGTCTTCACGAACCTCCGCAAGGGGATGGAATTCCAGACGGTGATGGCGGTGTCGAAGAACGAGCCCGGCGAATTCCTGCTTGGCGACGACCCCGCTCCCGCGGGCGACCAGACGATCTTCACGCTCCTCGCCGACGGCTTCGGCCACGTGCTGCCCGACGGCTGGGACCATTGCCTGTTCATGCTGGCGATGTTCCTCGGCGCGGCGTCGCTCCGCCAGGCCCTCGGCCGCTCCCTGGTCTTCACGCTCGGCCACAGCCTGACGCTCAGCGCGGTCGCGCTCGGCTGGGTCGGCAATCCCGGCCCCTGGATCGAACCTTTCATCGCGTTGACGATCGGCCTCGGCGGGCTCATGGCCTACCGCGGCGAAGCGTCGAACCGCCGGATGCTGATCGTCCCCGCCGCTTTCGGGCTGGTGCATGGGCTGGGCTTCGCCGCGGCGGTCTCCGATCGCCTGAAGGACTGGGATCACGCCAGCATCGTGCGCATCCTCGTAGGCTTCAACGTGGGCGTCGAACTCGCCCAGATGTCGGTCATCTTCGCTTCGGCCGGCCTGCTCTGGGCGATGGCGCGCGCCGGCCTGCCCGCCAACCCGCTGCGGCGCGGGCTTTGCCTGGCCGTCGCGATCGCCGGCTTCGCGGTCATGGCCTGGCGCATCGCCGGTCTGGCCGGGCTGGTCTGATCAGAGACGACCGACGGGGCGCTTGCCGGCGTCGAGCTTCTGGCGCTCCGCGGCGGCGAACTCCTGCAATTCCTTCACGACTTCGGGACGCGCGGCGGCGAGGTCGGCCGTCTCGCCCGGATCGGCTTCCAGATCGTAAAGCGCGAGCCCGATCTGACGCTGGTGCGTCGTGGCCGGGAGTCCGTCGCGCTTGGCCGGCACCATGTCGACATAGCTGCGGTAGGCATGCGGGAGGTGGAGTTTCCACTTACCCTTGCGGACGGCCTCGAGACGATCCCCGTAGTAGTAGGCGAAGGATTCGCGGGCGGCCGGCTTCTCGCCCTTGAGCAACGGCAGGAAAGACTGTCCGTCGATCTCATGCTTCGGCGGCGTCGCGGCGCAGGCCGCGACCAGCGTGGGGACGACGTCGATGTTGGCGGCCAAGGCGTCGGTGCGGGTGCCGGGCTTCACGACGCCGGGCCAGCGGACGAGGAACGGCACGCGGACGCCGCCTTCGAAGGTCGTGCCCTTGCCTTCGCGGAAAGGTCCGGCGGAACCGGCATGGCGGCCGAAGTTCAGCCACGGACCGTTGTCGCTCGTGAACATCACGATGGTGTTATTCGCGACGTCCTTGTCCTGGAGAGCCTTCAGCACGGCGCCCACCGTGCGGTCGATGTCCGCCATGGTCTCGGCGTAGGGCGTGGGACCCTTGCCCTTGAAGTCGGCCGAAGCGCCGAGGGGCGTGTGCGGCATCGAGGTCGCCAGATAGAGGAAGAACGGCTTGTCCTTGCCGGCGCTGTCATGGATGAAGCGGACGGCGCGCAGGCCTTGGGACGTGGTCAGCGCGTCCATGTCCGCCCAGTCCCGGACGAAGCCCATCGGGTGGCCGTTCACGTAGCGCGGCAGCTCCGGGTACATCTTGCGGCGCGATTCGTCGCCGACGGCGTAGCCGAGCGGCCACATGTCGTTCGAATACGGCAGGATCATCGAATCGTCGAAGCCATGGTTCGGCGGCAGGAACTTCGGCGCGTCGCCGAGGTGCCACTTGCCGACCACCCCGGTGTGGTATCCGGCGTCACGGAGCAAGGTGCCGAGCGTCTGCTCGTCGTTGCTGAGGCCGGTCTTCGACTGAGGCCCGAGCGCGGTGCCGCCGAGCCCGAGTCGGTTCGGATAACAACCGGTCATCAAGGCCGTGCGCGACGAGGTGCAGACCGCCTGGGTCGCGTAGAAGCTCGTGAAGCGGAGGCCTTCCTTGGCGAGGCGGTCGATGTTGGGCGTCACGTTCTGCGTCGAACCGTAACAACCGGCGTCGGCCCAACCCATGTCGTCGCACATGATGTACACCACGTTCGGCTTCGCGCCGCACAAGCCGGCGCAGAGCAGGAGGCCCAAGGTTGGGGAAAACCTCATGGCACTATTACTAGGGGTATTACCCTAGGTGTCCAAGACTAATATCAGGCCCAAGGCGGCTGCCTAAGATGAGACCTTCAAGCCGAGTTCGGCGCAGACGGCGGGGTGTTTGCGGGCCTTGTTGATGAACTCGTCCACGCCGAAGTCCGCGACGATGAAGTCCCCGTAACGGAAGGACGGGCACTTGGACTGGCCGGTCAGGGCGACCAGCTGGCGCATCTGGTGCATGTCGGCGACGACGTCCCGGACGTCGAGCTTCACGCCCTGGGCGGCGAAATATTCCAAGGCCTGGGTGCACCATGGGCAACCGGGCTTGGTGTAAAGGATCGGCAGAGGCTGCGGCATGACCGAAACCAAGCGGGACGAGGCCTGCTTAGCAAGCGGAGAGCACCCGAGGCGTTGACAGTCCCGCGCGGCTTGCAGGAAATGACGCCTCCCCATGGAAACCATTCACGGAGCCCCCAGCTACACCCTCCGCAGCGCCGAGGTCGAACTGGCCGTCACCCAGACCGCCGGCCACCTTGCGCCGGTCACCTTCCACCTGCCCGGACTCAAGGCCAGCCCGTACTCCCTCTCGCCTTGGACGCCTACGCAGATCGACCAGAGCCTGCCGAACCTGCTTACTTACCTTCGCGGCGATTTCCTATGCCTGCCGTTCGGCGGACAGCAGAAGGGCCCGCCCCACGGCGATACGGCGAACGCCGCCTGGCAGCTCGTCGCGTCGACGGCGACCTCGCTCAAGCTGACGCAGACCGGCGCCGATACCGGCGCCACGGTGGCGAAGAACCTCACGCTCATCCCGGGCCATCACGCGATCTACGCGGAACACCTGATCGCGAACCTCGAAGGCCGCTGGAACTACGGCAACCACCCCGTGCTCGACCTTTCGTCCGTGCCCGCCGGCGCGGCCCGCATCGCCACCAGCGCGTTCCGCTTCGGCTCCGTCTACGCCGGCGAGTTCTCGAATCCCGCGGCCGGCGAATCCGGCGCGCTCAAGCCGTCCGCGGAATTCTCGACGCTGAAGTCCGTCCCGATGAAGGACGGCACGACCACCGACCTCACCCGCTACCCGGCCCGCGCCGGCAACGACGACCTGATCATGCTCGTCAACGCCCCGGCGACGGAGGCGCAGCCGTTCGCCTGGACGGCCGTGACCTTCCCGGGCTACGTCTGGTTCTCGCTCAAGAACGTCGCCGATTTCCCGTCCA
>CAZXSI010000045.1:0-2016 GCA_964643215.1 uncultured Klebsiella sp.
CCACCGCCCTCATCACCGGCACGTCCCGCGGCCTGGGCCGCGCCTTGGCCGAACGCCTGCTGGCCGACGGCTGGGTCGTGCATGGCTTCGCCCGCGGCCCGCAGCCGCTCGCCCATGCGCACTTCCATGCCCGCGTCGTGGACGTCACCGACGAAGCCGCCGTCCGCGCCGCGGTCGCGTCCGTCGCCGAGGCCGGCCGGATCGACCTGCTGGTCAATAACGCCGGCGCGGCCTCGATGAACGCCTTGTTGCTGACGCCGGGCGAGACCGCCGAGCGCCTCATGCGGGTGAACTACCTCGGCACGTTCCACTGCCTGCAGGCCGTCGGCAAGGTCATGGTCCGTCAGCGCGCCGGGCGCATCGTGAACGTCACCACCGTCGCCGTGCCGCTCGCGCTCGAAGGCGAGGCCGCCTATGTCGCGAGCAAGGCGGCCGTCGAAGCCCTCACCCGGGTCGCCGCCAAGGAGCTGGCGCCTTCCGGCGTCGTCGTGTCGGCGGTCGGCTTCGGCCCCGTCGACACCGCCCTGACGCGGGCCGTCCCGCCGGCCCGGCTCGAGGCGTTGAACGCGCGGCTCGATCTCGCCGCCTCGCCCACGCCGGCGGCGGCCGCCGCGTTCCTCGTCGACCACCTGCGTTCGGCCGAGGCCGGCCGGATCGCATATCTCGGCGACGTCGGCCTCCCCTGATTCCCTTGAACGCCTGGCTCCAAGAGCGGTTCGTCCTCGCCGGCGAACGTCCCGCGCTGATCGGCGCCTGGGGCGAGTGCTCCTACGCGCGGCTGGCCGGCTTGGTCGCCGAAGCGGGCCGCGCCTTGGCGGGCCTGCGCCTGTCCGGCCCCGTGGCGGTCGCCGTCGTGGGCGGTCATGGCCCGGCCGCGACCGCATGGTTGCTGGCCTTGGAAGCCGCGGGTCATTACGCCGTGCCGCTCGCGGGCAATTCCGCCGAGCATCCGGCGCGCCTCGCGCAGGTCAACGCGCAGTGGATCGTCACCGCCGAGGGCTTTGCCTGGAGCCTGCTCCCGCGCATCGACGAAGCCCCGCCGCACTCCCTCCTGCGAGAGCTTTCCGCGCGCGGCGCCGCCGGCCTGATCCTGTTCTCGAGCGGCACCAGCGGGCAGCCGAAGGCCATGGCGCAGGACTTCTCCGCGTTGCTCGCCACCTACCAGGAGAGGCACGCCAGCGGCCTGCCGGTGCTCGCCTTGTTGGGCTTCGACCATATCGGCGGGCTGAACACGTCGTTCGGCGCCCTCGCGGCCGGGGCCCCGCTCGTGGTCCCCGCCTCGACCGCTCCCGACGCGGTCGCCGCCGCCATCGCGCGGCACCGTGTCGCGGTGCTGCCGGCCTCGCCCACCTTCCTCAACCTGCTGCTCGTCGCCGACGCCGCTTCGACCCACGACCTCTCTTCGCTCCGGGTGATCACCTATGGCACCGAGCCGATGCCGGAGAGCCTGCTGGGCCGTCTGCAATCAGCCTTCCCCCGGGTTCGCTTCATCCAGACCTTCGGCACGAGCGAGACCGGCATCACCCGGACCGAGAGCCCCGTGGCGGGATCCACCTTCCTGCGGTTTGAGGATCCATGCCTCGAATGGAAGATCGTCGCCGACGAGCTTTGGCTGCGCAGCCGCACGCAGATCGCGGGCTATCTCAACGCCAGCAACGAACGCTTCACCGCGGACGGCTGGTTTCGCACCGGGGATAAGGTGGAGCACGGACCCGACGGCACCCTGCGCATCCTCGGTCGTCTCGGCGAGACCATCAACGTCGGCGGCGAGAAGCTCATGCCGGCCGAAGTCGAATCCGTCGTGCTCACCGTCCCCGGCGTCGCCGACTGCCGCGTCCGCGGCGAGGCCCATCCGTTGACCGGCCAGACCGTCGCCGTCGACGTGGTCAGCTTCGCCACGGACCAGGAAGCCCTGCGCTCCGCCATCCGTATCGCTTGCCGCGCGCGCCTCGCCCGCCACAAGATTCCCACCCGTGTCACCTTCGTCCCTTCCGTCAGCGGCGAGAGGATGAAGAA
>CAZXSI010000045.1:2116-8033 GCA_964643215.1 uncultured Klebsiella sp.
AGATTCCCACCCGTGTCACCTTCGTCCCTTCCGTCAGCGGCGAGAGGATGAAGAAAGTGAGGTAGGGACAGCACCACGTGCTGTCCTAAATGTAAAAGTGCAACCGGCCTGCGGCCTGTGCAAAGGTGCAAATGTAAGATACATTTCGGGTTACAGGTCTCGGCCATCAGCTCTCAGGGGCGGGTTATCAGGTACAGGCGCGGGTGCGGGGAAATTCAGGTCCTGAACCCGCACCCGAACCTGAACACCTGAACCTGGCTGCCGACGGCCGAGACCCGAGACCTGAATTATTTTCCTACCCCGGCCCCTTTCCCGACCCCTGCCCCTGATATAACCTTTGCGCTTTTGCACAGGAGCTCCGCTCCGATTCGCACCTTTGCGCCGCCTCTAGCCAGATCCTCGAGCCCTCCAGCCCTCGCTACATTGGACTCCCTCTATCCCTATCTCCTCCTCGACGTCGTCGTTGTCGGCTTGGTCATGCTCGTGATGTTCCGGCGGATGGCCTTCTGGCATCCGCTGACGGCCTACCTTTTCTTCCATCTCTACAGCTTCAGCTACCGGGCCTTCAAGCTGGCTACGGGAGCGGCGTCCCCCCTTTACACGGGCATGCCGAACACGGAGGTCATCACCGCGGACGAGCTGACCCGCGCGCTGCTCTGGGCCGATGTCGGGCTGGTCGTGTTCGCCTTGGCGAGCTGGGCGGCGCACGTTCAGTTCGAGGCGAAGGCCGATCGCCCGACCGTGCGGCGCGTGATGAGCCCCAACATCGCGAAGGTGCTGGGCGTGCTCTGCCTGCCGGTCGGGCTGTATTTCTTCTACGCGCTCAAGAGCGGGGGCCTCGAGCTGGAGGTCGGCGCGGCCGGTACCGGCTACCTGCAGACGGTCGCGCTCTGGCCGATCGGCGTCGTGGGGCTGCTCGTCTTCACCTTCGGCTTCCGCTGGTACCTGCTGCTTATCGGGGCATACTTCCTCGGCAACGTCGCGCTGCAGGGCTACCACCGATTCATGCTGGTGCTGCCGCTGTTTTTCTTCGCCGCCTATTACCTGCAGGCGCGCCGGCTCCGGTGGCCGACCTGGCCGATCCTCGTCGGCGCCGTCGTGTTCGCCCTGGTCTTCCCGCGCCTCAAATACATCGGCCAGGCCGTCCAGGCGGGCGACAACCAGGAGGCCTGGGTCCAGTTCACCGAATCCTTCACCTTCAGTTCCCGCGAGAAGGGCGAATCCGCGGGCGAGGACTTCCTCGACCAATACGCCGGCGCCCTCTCCCTGGCGGATACCAACGAACGAAAATTCAACGGGTCGACCTACCTCGCCATCATCACCTTGCCGATCCCGCGCGCGTGGTGGCCGGGCAAGCCCGGCCTGGCGGATCACCTGCAGGAAATCTCGACGTCGGGGCGCAACTACGCCCAGGAGGGCCGCATCATCACCTATCTCGCGGAGTCCTACCTGAATTTCGGCTATCTCGGCTTCTTCCTGATTCCGGCGCTGATGGGCTACGTGCTCACGGCCTATTGCCTGCAGGCGACCGCGGGCCCGATGCTCCGGCTGGGTCGTTACGTCTACCTCGTCTTCTTCATGGCGCTCGTGCAGGCCTTCCGCGACGGCCTGCTTTCCATCTTCGTCTTCACCTTCGTCCATAATATGCCGATGCTCTTCGCCTTGGCCTTGCACCTCATCCCGGGTTTCGCGCGGAAATCCCTCGACCGTCCGGCCGTCGATCCGCTCGCCGGCGAGGAGGAAGCGGAGATCGCGGCGCGACAGCATCAGTAGGGGCAAAAGTCCAAATCGGCCTACGGCCTGTGCAAAGGTGCAAACGTCAGCGACACTTTCGGGTCTCAGGTCTCGGCCCTCAGGTCTCTGGTGCGGGTAATCAGGTACAGGTGCGGGTGCGGGAAAATTCACGTCCTGAACCTGCACCCGAACCCGAATACCTGAACCTGGCTCCCGACGGCCGAGACCCGAAACCTGAAAGGTTTTCCTACCCCAACCCCTCTCCCGACCCCTGCCCCTGATATAACCTTTGCACTTTTGCACAGGAGCGCCGCTCCGGTTTGCACTTTTGCACGGTCTCTCCCCATGATCCGTCACATCGTCTATGAATGCCTTCCCGGCGCCTATGCCGGAGGCGTGCAGAAGATGGTCTTCGAGCTGGCTTCGGCGCAGCGGCGGCTGGGCGCCGACGTCGAGGTCTGGACGGTGGACGCGCCGCGCGCCGGTCGGACGGAGATCCATGGCGGACTGCCCATCCGTTATTTCCGCCCGGACTATGCCTTCGGTTACGTCCGGTCGGCCGAGCTGATCGCCGCCTTGGACGGCCTGACGGCGGCGACCGTGCTCCATGCCCACAGCACTTTCCATCCGTTGAACCATGATGTCGCCCTGGCGGCCCGTCGGCTTGGGTTGCGGCATTTTTTCCACCCGCACGGCGCCCTCGACCCGGTGCTCTTCGCCGGTTGGTCGACGAAGGCGGTCAAGAAGCGGCTTTATCATCGCTTCATCGGCCGACCGGACCTGAACCGCGCGACCGGCGTCTTCGCCCTTACGCCCCTCGAGGCCGACCAGCTGGCCGCGCTTGGCGTGAACGCTCCGACGATCGTGCTGCCGAACGGCATCACCCCGATCGCGCCCGCCAAGCCCGAAGTCGTCGCGGCGTTCCGCGCCGCCCATGGGATCGAAGCTTCCGCGCGCGTGCTGCTCTTCGTCGGGCGCATCATGCCGAAGAAGCGGCTCGAAGACATCCTCGGAGCCTTCGCGCGGCTGCGCGCGGATTACCCCGGCCTCGTCCTCGCCATCGCCGGCAACGTGGCGCAGGACCCCGCCTATCACGCGCGGCTGGTTTCCGTCGCCGCCGGCCTTGGCTGCGCCGACGGCCTGCGCTGGCTGGGCTTCTTGGACGAGGCGGCCAAGCCGGCGGCCTTCGCCTCCGCCGAGTGCTTCGTCCACGCTTCCGAGTCGGAAGGCATGGCGCTCGCCATCCTGGAAGCCATGTCCGCCGGCCTGCCCGTCGTCGCCACGCGCGGCTGCTACATGCGTCAGGCCGCCGAAGCCGGCGCCTTGCTCGAATGCGCCCAAGGCCCCGAGGCCGTGGCCGCCGCGTTGCGAACTATCCTCGCTGACCCCGCCGTGGCCTCGCGGCTTCGCCATGCCGCCCGGGCGCACGCCGCCCGGGAGCACGATTGGAATCACCTCGCCCGGAAGATGGCCGATGCCTACGCCGCCCTGCTGGCCAACTAGTTTTCTCTCCGGCCAACCGATCAACTGATCAACTCATTCTCTCCCCTTGCCCGCGTGCCCACGTGCCCGCTTGTCCCCTCATTTAGTCCCATGCACACCTCCCTCTCCAATGTCCGCCTCGCCGGGCTGGCCGTGACGACCGGCTCGGTCGTGCGCGATTTCGTCGCCGACGGCGTTGCGGCGGGGATCGAACGCGCCTCCCTCGAACGGACGGCCCAGACCCTCGGCCTGCGCGAGCGCCGGGTCGTCGCGCCGGGCGTCACCGCGTTGGACCTCTGCGCCGACGCCGCCGGCCGGCTGCTGGTCGAGATGGGCCTGGACGCCTCGTCGATCGATGCCGTCCTCTTCGTGACCCAGACGCCGGACCATCC
The DNA here is from genome assembly GCA_964643215.1 of uncultured Klebsiella sp. Taxonomy (GTDB): domain Bacteria; phylum Verrucomicrobiota; class Verrucomicrobiia; order Opitutales; family UBA953; genus UBA953. The sequence goes on from CAZXSI010000045.1 coordinate 5,725, forward strand.
GCAGCCGAACAACGCCTCGCTGCTGCACGGCCGTCTCGGCCTGAGCAAAGCGGCCCCCGCCTACGACCTTTCGATGGGTTGCTCGGGATGGGTCACCGGCCTCCATCAGGCGGCGCTCCTCTGCGCGCATGGCGGCGCCGCCCGCGTCTTGCTCTGCGCCGGCGATACGCTCAGCCGGCTCACCCACCCCGGGGACCGCTCCACCGACCCGCTCTTCGGCGATGCCGGCTCGGCGACGATCGTCGAGAAGACCGGCCGGGGCTCGCCGTGGCACTTCGTGCTCGGGGCCGACGGTGCCGGCGCCCAGGCGATCCTCGTCAGGCAGGGCGGGGCGCGGCAGCCTGCGGGTCCGCTGACCGAACGAAAGGACGCCGACGGCAACCTTTCGCACGACGGCAACCTCGTCATGAACGGCGCGGATGTCTTCAGCTTCACGCTCCGCGAGGTGCCGGCGGCCATCCAAGCCGTCATGCGTCACGCCGGCATGTCGCCGGCGTCGACCGATGCGCTGGTCCTGCATCAGGCCAACCGTTTCATCCTCACGACCCTCGCCAGGAAAACCGGCTTCACCGAAGCCCAGACCCCGATGGCCGCCTTCGAGCGTCACGGCAACCAGAGCTCGGCTTCCGTCCCTTGCGCGTTGATCGACGGCCTGGGCGACCGGCTCGAAGCCGGCTCGCTCAAGGTCGTCGGCTGCGGCTTCGGCGTCGGCCTCTCCTGGGGCGCGTTCGCCGGCGAAATCGGCCCGTTGACCGTCGCGCCCATCCTGGGCTTCCCCCGATGAACGCCGGCGAAAAACTCCGCCTCCTGCAGGCCGACGTCGACGTCTTCGCCGGCGCGACGTCCGAGACGCGCCTCGACGCCTTGCCCGGCTGGGGATCGCTCGCCATCCTGCTCGTCATCGTGCATTGCGAGGAGAAGCACCATCGTGTCGTCACCGGCGCCCAGGTCCGGGGCTGCCGGACCGTGGCGGACCTCCTCTTGCTCCTTCCGTGAAAAAACTCCTCATCATCGGCGCCGGCGGCTTCGGTCGCGAAGTCCACGCCTGGGCCCGGCAGCATCCGGATTGCGGCGGGCGCTGGGAGCTCGCCGGTTTCCTCGACGACAACACCGCCGCCTTGCGGGAGTATGGCGACTTCGCTCCGGTCCGCCCGCTGCGCGGGCACCGGCCAACCCAGGAGTTCCTCTATCTCAACGGCCTGGCGGTGCCGGAACTCAAGCAGGAGCTGCTCCCGCCCTTGGTCGCCGCCGGCGCGGAATTCCTCACCTTCGTGCATCCGTCCGCCAAGGTCGGTGAGCGGGTGACCCTCGGCCGGGGGGCCGTGCTCTGCCCCGGGGCCATCGTCACCGCCGACGCGACCCTGGGCGCGTTCGTCACCCTGAACCTGCGCGCCACCGTCGGCCACGACGCCGTCGTCGGGGACTGGACGACCGCGAGCGCGCACTGTGACATCACCGGCTTCGTGAAGGTCGGCGCCGGCGTCTTCATGGGCACCCGCGCCAGCATCATTCCCGGGCGTCAGGTCGGCGCCGGGGCCAAGCTCGCCGCCGGCGCGGTCGTCTTCGCGGACGTCGCCCCCGGCGTCACCGTCTTCGGCAATCCGGCCCGGGTCCTCTGACATGCGCAAAGCCCTGCTCATCTTCGGTGGCGTGATGCTCGCCGGCCTGCTCGCCCTCGTGCTCCTGTCCGAGTTCGCGCCGCCGCGCCCGCGGGGTTTCACGGGCGACGTCGGCGCCGCCTTGCCCGAAGTCCCGGGCTGGACGCGTCGGGAGATCCCCCTCGCCGGATCCTCGGCCGCGCTGGCCAGCGCGCAGGGCATCCTGAATTTCAGCCAGGCCAAGCAGGTGCTCTACGCGCGTCCGGGCGCGCAGATCCTGGTCTACGTCGCCTACTGGGAGCCCGGCAAGGTCTCGGTCGTCGACGCCGGGTCGCATAATCCGGATTCCTGCTGGGTGAACAACGGGTGCGTGCGCACCGAGAGGCTTTACGCCGTCCCGGGCAGGGTAGGCGAGCGCGAGCTCCTGCCCTATGAACTCGGCCAATATATCGTGCCCAACGGCGGCAAGCAGAACGTCGCCTTCTGGCATCTCGTGAACGGCGAGCCGAATCGTTACGAAGACCAGCAGGCCGGCTGGCGCAACGGGCTCCTCGGCCGGCTCGAACGCCTGCCCCTCGTCTGGAAGGACATCCGGACCTACGGGCTCAATCAGAAGAGCGAACAGATGTTCATCCGCGTCTCGTCGAACACGCGGGTCGAGGAGTTGTTCGCCGATCCCGCGAACAGGACATTGTTCGAAGCGCTATCACG
>CAZXSI010000045.1:8133-11422 GCA_964643215.1 uncultured Klebsiella sp.
GGCGGGGCGGAAATCGAATACGTCCTGGAAGCCTTCCAGTCCAATTGGATCGCGCCGGCGGGACCGAACCTCGACGCGTTCGAGGAGGATTTCGCGCAGCTCGTCGGCTCGAGGCATGCCGTCGCCGTGTCGTCGGGGACCGCCGCCTTGCATCTCGCCCTGCGGCTCGCCGGCGTCGGTCCGGGCGACGAGGTCCTCTGCTCGTCGCTGACCTTCGTCGCCTCGGCCGCGCCCATCGCCTATCTCGGGGCGAAGCCCGTCTTCATCGACTCCGAAGACCGCAGTTGGAACATGGACCCGGCGCTCGCCTGCGCGGTCATCGAGCAGAAAGCCAAGGCCGGCAAGGCGCCCAAGGCCCTCGTCCTCGTGCACCTGTACGGCCAGGCGGCCGACATCGCGCCGATCAAGGCCTGCTGCGAGAAGCACGGCGTCAAGCTCATCGAGGACGCCGCCGAAGCGCTCGGCGCCACCTATGGCGAGGCTTCGCCCGGTTCGTTCGGCCTGTTCGGCATCCATTCCTTCAACGGCAACAAGATCATCACCACGGGCGGCGGCGGCATGCTGGTCACCGACGACGCCGCGCTCGCCGCGCAGGCCCGCTTCCTCGCCACCCAGGCGCGGGACGCGGCCCCGCATTACGAGCATTCGACCCTCGGCTATAACTATCGCCTCAGCAACATCTCGGCCAGCATCGGGCTGGGGCAGTTGACGCGGCTCTCCGGCAAGGTCTCGCGTCGTCGGGCTCACTTCAAGGCGTATGCCGAAGCCTTCAAGGCACTCCCTGGCGTGACCATGCAGCCGGAAGCCCCTTGGGGGCAGTCCACCCGCTGGCTCACCTGCCTGACCATCGACCCGGCGGTCGCCGGCGTCACGCGCGAGCAGGTCCGCCTCACGCTCGAGGCCGAGAACATCGAAGCCCGCCCGGTCTGGAAGCCCATGCACCTCCAGCCCGTCTTCGCCTCCGCCGAGATGCATGGCGGCGCGGTCAGCGCGCGCCTTTTCGACCATGGCCTCTGCCTGCCGTCCGGCGCCGGCATGAGCGAAGAAGATCGCGGCCGCGTGATCGCTGCGTTCCGGCGCGCCTTCCCCGCCGCCTGACCATGCCGTACGAAGAGGAAATCCGGCGGCAACGCCAGTATTACGCGGACACCGCCGCGCAGTATGACGCGCTGCAGCTTGCTCCGCAGGACGAGCATCAGTTCGCCTTGGCCGTCCTGTCGGCCATGATCGAACACCACGGCATCCGGTCGGTCTTGGACGTCGGCTCGGGGACCGGCCGGGCCTTGCGCTACCTGAAGGCGCGCCACCCCGGCGTGCGGTTCGTGGGCATCGAGCCCGTCGAGGCTTTGCGCAAGGTGGGACATGCCGCGGGCCTTTCCGAGCAAGAGCTGGTCGCCGGCGACGTGAACGCCCTGCAGGCCGCCGACGGGGAGTTCGACCTCGTCTGCGAGTTCGCCGTGCTGCACCACGTCCCGCGTCCGTCGCAGGCGGTCGCCGAGATGCTGCGCGTGGCGCGCAAGGCCATCTTCATCTCGGACGCCAATAACCTCGGCCAGGGCGGCCGGGTCGCCCGGACGCTCAAGCAGGTCCTCGCCGCGCTCGGCCTCTGGCGGGCGTTCGACTGGGCGCGGACGGGCGGCAAGGGCTACCACGTCTCCGCGGGCGACGGGCTCTTCTACTCTTATTCCGTCTTCAACAATTATCGTCAGATCCGGGCCGCCTGCGCGGCTGTCCACTGCTTCAACACGGTCGACGCGGCTCCCGATCTCCGCCGCTCGGCCCCGCACGTCGCGCTGTTCGGCCTCAAGCAATAAACCCTCCCCTTGACCCCGCCCGCCGTCATCTGTTTCGCCGGACCTCGCGACCGCTACCAGTCCGCCTTGGCCCTGGGGGAAAACGACGCCTTGGAGGCGTTGGTCACCGAGGCCTATTTCTCCGGCTTCTGGGCGCGGACCGGCCTGCTCGGCAAGCACTTCCATCGCTTCGCCAAGGCCCGTCATCACGCGGACATCCCGGCCGGGAAGGCCGTCCGCTCGTATGGCGCCTTCGTGCGGACCCTCCAGGCCCGCTTCGACCGCCGCAAGGACTCGCCTCATTTCGCGGCCGCCGACCGGCTGCTCAGCGAGAAGGCCGGCCAGGTCGCCCTCCGCCGCCAGGCTCCGCTCATCGCCTACAGCTATTACGCCGACGCGGCTTTCCGCCGGATGGAAGGTTCGGGTCTGCCCCGGGTGCTTTTCCAGGTACACCCTAACGGAAAGTACCTGAGGGAACTCTTCCGGGAAGAGATCCAGAAAGTCCCTGAAGCGAAGGCCTCACTCATGGAGGAGACCGAGATGTCCCCGCTCTTCCGGCATAACGACGAGGCCTTCGCGATGGCCGACGCCGTGATCTGCGCCAGCTCGTTCACGAAGCATTCGCTCGCCGCCGCCGGTTCGACGAAGCCCGCCCATGTCGTGGGCTACGGTGTCGACCTCGAGTTGTTCTCCGCCCGCGCCGTCGCGCCCGCGGCCCGGGCGCTCACCGTCGGGTTCGTCGGCGCGCTCTCCCAGCGGAAGGGCGCCCGTTACCTCCTCGCCGCTCTGGCCGCGCTCCCCCGAGGCTCCGCCCGGCTGATCCTCTACACCCGCGCGTCCGTCGACCGCGACCTCATCCGGGGATTCGAGTCCGTCGACGTCGAGATCCGCGGCGGCCTGACCGACGCCGAGCTCGCCGCGGACCTGAAGCGCTGCGACCTCGTCGCGTTGCCCTCGATCGCGGAAGGCTTCGGACTCGTCATCCTGGAAGCCATGGCCTGCGGCGTGCCCGTGCTCTGCACGACCAGCACCGGCGGCGCCGACTTCCTCCGGCATCGCCAGAACGGGCTGCTCGTCGAGCCGGGCAGCAAAGACGCGATTCTGCGCGAGCTCGAATGGGCCCTGACCCATCGCGACGGACTTTTCCAGATCGGCCAGGCCGCCCGCGCCGAAGCCGAGAAGCACACCTGGGCCGCCTACCGCCGCAACTTCTTCGCGGCCTACGTAGCCTCGACCCGGGCTTAATTTCACTTTTGCACCTTTGCACAGGAGCGCCGCTCCGGTTGCACCTTTGCACTGACTTCAGCCTTTTGCTCGCTGCTTCGCAGCCGTTCACCCTGCCAGCAGACCCCCGCCGTCTTCGGCGCTTAGTGCTCCCAGCCGTCCACCGCTAGCCGCCAACCGCTAACACCTTTCTCGCATGCCCTTCGCCCGCATCCTCCGCTCCAGCGCCCTCATGGGCGGAGCCCAGGCCGTCACGCTGGCGATGGCGTTCC
>CAZXSI010000046.1:0-10982 GCA_964643215.1 uncultured Klebsiella sp.
CCCTGGGCCCGCGAGAAGCTCGAGAACTGGTACGTCGGCGACGTCCGGAAGTCCCAAGGCTTCGGGCTCTGAGGTTCGCCGCAGGGCGAACCAAGGCAGGGGCACGATTCATCGTGCGCTCCTCCAAAGGGAGGGCGCGGCGGAGCCACGCCCCTACCCTCGGCCGCCCTGCGGCGGCCTGCCTTACCCTATACTCGATACTCCATACTCGATACTCTACTTACCGATCTTCCACTTCGCCTGGCGGAGCACCGACTTACCGGTGGCCTTCTGGAATTCGTACCAGACGGTGAGCAACGCGCCATCGGCGAGCTCGACGGTCGACGGATAGCCGAGATCATAGCCCTCGCCGTCGGCGGAGATGGTCAGCGGTCCGCTCCAGGTGCGGCCTTGGTCCGAGCTGATGCGGGCCAGGTTGCCGAAAGGCTTGCGCCGATAGCCATAGGTCATGACCACCCGGCCGTCCTTGAGCCTGAGGAGCTGCGAAGGCAGCCCCCAGACGTCGATCGACTTCGGGACGGTCCAGGTCTTGCCGCCGTCGGCCGATTCGGTCTGGAGCGTCGTGCCGACGTCGGGCTTGTTGTGGTTGCGGATCTGGGCGACGATACGACCGTCGTCCATCTCGAGCGCGAAGAGCTCATGATAGCCCTTCTTCACGTCGTCGCCGGGACGGGCCGGGATCTCGCTCAGCCAGGTCCAGGTCAGGCCGTCGTCCTTCGACTCGGCCACGCCGATCCTGCCCTCGGCCGTCCAGAGCTGCTTGCCCACGTAGAGCAGGCGGCCGTCCTTGAGCTGCGTCGGGCCGTGCGGGCTGTTGACGATCGTCGGGATCGGCGGCGACCACGTCTTGCCGCCGTCGGTCGAACGCAGGACCCATTCGCCCAGCTGCGCCTTGCGTTCCTCGGCGGTCAGCCGCTCCTGCGCGGCCTTCCAGCGGGCTTGGCGCTCCGGCGTCTGCTTCGCGAGCAGACCACGCTCCTCATAAGCCAACGAAGTGAAGGTCGTGACCAGCAGCGTGCCCTTGGCGGTCTCCATCACGCCGCTGTCGCGGTCGTCGATCGGTCCGTCCAGGAGCACGCGCGGCCAGGTCCACGTCGCGCCATCGTCCTTCGAGGTCATCGCCCTCACCTGCCCCAACGGACAGATGTGACCGTCGCGGCCACCGGACCATGACACCCAGAGCTCGCCGTTGGCGCGGCGGGCGACCGTCGGCCACCCGGCATAGGGCTCCTCAGGCGGGGTGATGGTCTTGGTCTCGAGGACCAGCGCCGTCTGGGCGCAGAGCGAGGCGGCGGCCAGCAACGGCCAGCAACGGCGGAGGAACGAACCAGGGGCGGGATTCATGACAGACCACTAGGCGGCCCGACGGCCGCCCGCAACCCCTCCTTCCGCCCATCCAAGGTTGAAGCCCGCCGTTTTCCTGCGATGATGATCCTACCCCATGACCACCCGACGCGATTTCCTCCGCCGCAGCACGCTGCTGGGCGCCACGCTGGCCTCGTCCGCCCTCTTCGGTCAGACCCCCTTCACCGTGCCGGCGCGGAAGGTGCGCGTGGGCATCGTCGGTGGCCGCTTCGGCCTCGGCTTCCAGTTCCACGAACACCCCGACTGCGTCGTCGAAGCCGTGGCCGAACTCCGTCCGGAGCGGCTGGCGGCCCTGCAGAAGACGTACAAGTGCGCCAAAGGTTATCCTTCGCTCGCGGCGATGCTCAAGGACCACCGCGTCGAGGCGGTCTTCCTGGCCACGCCCGCGCCCGACCACGTCCGGCACACCCTGCTCTGCCTGGCCGAAGGCAAGCACGTGCTCAGCGCGGTACCTGCCGCGATGACGCTCGAGGAATGCCAGCAGCTGGCGGCCGAGGTGAGGAAATCCGGCCTGACCTACATGATGGGCGAGACCAGCTGCTGGCAGCAGCTCACGATCTCGGCGCGGAAATTCCATGCCGAAGGACGCTTCGGCCGTCTCTACTACACGGAGTCCGAATACCACCATCCCGGACTCGAGACGCTGTACTTCGAGAACGGCAAGCGCACCTGGCGCCATGGCCTGCCGCCGATGCACTACCCGACCCACTGCACCTCGCACCTGCTCAGCGTGACCGGCGAGCGGCTGACGGAAGTCGTCTGCCATGGCTGGGGGGACGACCACCCGATCGTGAAGGACAACGCCTACCGGAACCCCTTCTGGAACGAGACCGCCCTGTTCCGCACCGACCGCGGCAACAGCATGCGCGTGGCCATCTGGTGGCGGGGCGCCCAGAAAGGCGGCGAACGCGCCCGGTACTTCGGCGACAAGATGAGCTTCTACTTCAGCGACCCGACCGGCGCCGGCGGACCGGCGATCGTCCGGGCGGAGACCAGGACCGAGAAGGACAGCGGCGGCTTCGAGCGCTCCTCGCAGATCCTCGAGAAATACGCCGAGGTCAAGTGGTGGAAGACCGACCTGCTGCCCGAACCGTTGCGCCATGACAGCGGGCACGAGGGATCGCATAGCTTCATCACGCATGAGTTCGTCGACTCGCTCGTGAAAAGGCGCAAGCCGTTCGTCGGCATCGACGAAGCCCTGGCCTACACCGTGCCCGGCATGATCGCGCACCAGTCCGCCCTGAACGGCGGCCAGTCGATGCAGATCCCCGTCATCACCGGCTGACCTCGCGCGAACCGGCCGTTCCGACACCCTCAGATGCGCACGCTATTCCGCTCCGCCCTCCTCGCCGTCCTCGCGCTGGGCTCCCTCGCGGCCGCCGAAGTCGCCAAGAAAGGCGTCGGCCTGCCCGAACGCAAAGGCAAGGACGCCGGGCACCTCGAACTCCTGGAGGTGGGCTGGTATTACAACTGGGGCGACCAGACCAAGCTGGTCACCCGCGCCCAGTTCGTGCCGATGATCTTCTCCGGACGCCGGTCCGCGCCGGAGCAAACCGTCCCGTTCCTGCTCGGATTCAACGAACCCGACCACCCCAAGCAGGCCAACCTCGGCGTCGAAGAAGCCCTGACGAAGTGGCCGGCCCTTTCCGCCAAGGCGGGCTTCATCGTCTCGCCTGCCCTGGCCGGGAATCCCGTCACGAAGGAGTGGCTGAACGACTTCATGAAGGCCGATCCGAAGGTCGACGCCATCGCGGTGCATTGGTACCGGGGCGCCGACGCGGCGAAGTTCATCAAGGACCTGGAACAGATCCACGCCCATTTCAAGAAGCCCCTCTGGGTCACCGAATTCGCGCCGCAGACCGCCGCGGACTCCGCGGCGGCGCCGGGGAAATTCTCGCAGGCCGAGGTCGACGCTTTCATCGCGGCCTCGACCCGCTTCATGGAGAAGACCCCGTGGGTGCACCGTTACGCCTGGCATGACTCCGGCGTCGGCACGTCGGCCCTTTTCACGGAAAAAGGCGGGCTCACCCCGACGGGCAAGGCCTACGCCGCCGTGCGTCGCTGACTTTCAAGAGCATCGACACGTACCGGGCTGCCGACTACCAAGGAGCATGGACTTCTCCCAGCTGCTGCAACAGGGCGCCGCCCACGCCTGGCTCTACGTCCCCGTCGCCATCCTGCTCGGCGCCCTCCACGGCCTCGAGCCCGGCCACTCGAAGACCATGATGGCCGCCTTCATCATCGCCGTGCGCGGTACGGCCTGGCAGGCCGCCCTCCTCGGTTTCTGCGCCGCCCTCTCGCACACCGTCATCATCTGGCTCCTCGCCGGCCTGGCGCTGAAATACGGCTCGCACTGGAACGTCGAGCAGACCGAGCCCTACTTCCTCCTCATCAGCGGGCTCATCGTCGTTGGCATGGCCGTCTGGACGATCATGCGCCTGCGCGAGGAGCACGGCCATCATCACCACCATCACCACCACGACGAAGGCGAACATGGTCATGAGCACCACCATGACCACGACGGCCTCGAGGACGAAGACGCCCACGCCCGCGCCCATGCGGCCGAGATCCAGAAGCGCTTCGCGAACCGACAGGTCACTACGGGCCAGATCGTGATCTTCGGCCTCACCGGCGGCCTCATGCCCTGCCCCGCCGCGGTCTCGATCCTCATCGTCTGCCTGCAGGTCAAGCAGTTCTCCCTCGGCTTCGGCATCGTGGCGGCCTTCAGCCTCGGACTCGCGATCACGATGATCTCCGTCGGCGTGCTCGCTTCCTGGGGTTTCAAGAAGCTCGCCGAGAAGGCCGGCTGGTTCAGCCGCGTCGCCGCCCGCGCCCCTTACGTCTCGTCCTACCTCCTCATCGCCCTCGGCCTGGCCTTCGCCTGGCGCGGCCTGGCGATGATGAAGTGACAAAGGCGACAGACGCGTGGCGGAAGTGATGGTCAGGCGTCCCTGATGGCATATCGACGTCAGGTCAGCAGCGCACGCTTCAGGACGGCGTCACATGTGACGATTACGGCGGATGCAACCTTTCGGTGTATGACACGTCTGACGAATTCCTGACGCCGTTCCGTAAGGAGCCGGGGATAAGGTGCTCGTCCCCAACCATGAAACACATCGCACGTTCGTTCCTAGTCGCCGCGGCCGCCTCGGTCTCGCTCTCCGCGCAGAGCCTGATCACCGGACCGTCCAGCAGCCAGACTCCTTATCTCACGCCTACCGCGCCGGGTTGGTCCTCGACCTCGATCCTCACGGTCGGCGACGCCATCGGCGCCTACAAGATGGTCGGCATCCCGGACGGCCTTGGCGCCTACAGCAACGGAGACGGCACCATGACCGTGCTGGCCAACCATGAGCTCGGGAACACCGTCGGCACCGCCCGCAGCCATGGCGCCATCGGCGCCTTCGTTTCCAAGTGGGTGATCAACACCTCCACCTGGCAGGTCATCTCAGGCGGCGACCTCCTCACCTCAGCGGCCAACCAGCTGATGTGGAACGGCACCACCTGGGCCCAGCCGACGACCCCCTACGCCATCGCCCGCCTCTGCTCGGCGGACCTACCCAAAATCGAAGCCTTCTACGATGCCTCCTCCAGCTTCGGCTACAACGGACGCATCTTCCTGAACGGCGAAGAGACCGGCGCCGAAGGCAAAAGCTTCGCGTGGATCGCGACCGGCGCCGATGCCGGCAAGGTCTATGAATTGCCGCACCATGGCAAATACTCTTGGGAGAACGCCTTGGCGCGCTCCAACTACGGCCTGACGCCGGGCGCCGCCAATCTCCTGCAGACCGTGGTGGTGGGCACGGATGACACCACCCCTGGCGAAGTCTACGCCTACATCGGCACCAAGACCAATGTCGGCAACGCGATCGAGAAGGCGGGCCTCGCCAACGGCCAGGTCTACGGCATCAAGGTGAATTCCGCCACGGGCTACACCGGCGCCGTCACCCTCGAGAACGCCACGGGAATCAACGGCACCTTCCTCCTGGCCCCGATCTTCACGAACGCCACCATCGCGGCCAAGACCGGCGCCGAATTCCAGACGGCCTCCACCGCCGCAGGCGTGACGCAGTTCGCCCGCCCCGAGGACGCGCACTGGATCGACCATGATTCGCTGATCTTCGCCACTACGGGTGCGACCCTTAACAGCGTCGTCGTCACCTCCAAGATCTACCAGCTCGACTTCAACAGCAACGCGACCAACGGCATCCTGACCACCGGCGGCAATATCTCCGTCCTCGTCAACTCGGCCAACCTCATCGGCAAGGACGGCCAGGCCGCCCGCAGCTTCGACAACCTGACCGTCGGCGACGACGGCATGCTTTACGTCCAGGAAGATCCGGGTAACGTTGCCTACATCGCCAAGCATTGGATCATCAACCCCACCCTCGGCACGCAGGCCCTCCGCGAGGCGAGCGCCGTCCAGATCTTCGAATCCGACCGCAACCGCTTCGTCACGGGCGGAACCCAGTTCCAGACCCTCGACGAGGAGCACTCCGGCATCATCGACATCACCTCCATCGTCAATGACGGCATCGTCGGCAGCCAGTGGTTCCTGGTCGCCACCCAGAACCACGCCGTGGCCACCGGCGCCAGCGCCGCGACCCTCGTCGAAGGCGGCCAGTTCCTCGCCCTCAACTACAAAGCCGGCTCCAACAGCGGCGTCGTGGGCAACCTGATGACCCTCGACAACGGCGGCACCGTGGTCGCCAACGGCGCCGCGATCACGCACAACTTGGCCCTCACCGGCACGGGCGGGGTGTTCAACACTACCGCCAACACCACCGTCTCCGGCGCCATCGGCGGCACGGGCGGCCTCTGGAAGAACGGCACGGGCACCCTGACGCTCACCGGCGTCAACACCTACACCGGCAACACCAACGTCGAAGCCGGCAAGCTCGTCGTGAACGGCTCCCTCGCCTCCTCGGTCCGCATCCTCAAGAACGGCACCTTGGGCGGCACCCTGAGCATCGCGGGCAACCTGACCAACCTCGGTATCCTCGCCCCGGGCAATTCCCCTGGCACCGTGACCGTGAACGGCAACTACTTCGAAGCAGGCACGCTCGACATCGAAGTCTGGGGTCTCACCGCCGGCACGCAGCATGACCAGGTCGTCGTGTCGGGCACCGCGACCTTCCAGGCCGGCAGCAACCTCAAGGTCACCAAGACCGGCGGCACCTTCGACCTCGCCCGCACGGAGTCCGTCCTCGCCGTCAGCGCCGCCGCCTACTCCGGTGCGTTCACCACGCTCGATCGCGGCACGCAGGCCACGCAGGTCTTCTTTAACAACGCCACGGGCCGCATCCACGGCTCGGGCCTGACCGAAGCCCAGACCTTCGCCGACCTGACCGTCGACGCCAACCGCAAGGCCGTCGCCGCCGCGCTCTACGCCGACGGCCTGACCACCGCCCAGGTGATCAAGAACGGCACGGCGGTCCTCGCCTCGGGCAAGGCGTTCATCGCCTCCGGCGAGATGGGCGCCGCGGTGGTCGGCTTCCTCGGCGCCGCCAACGCGGACGCCGCCCTCGACGCGCTCTCCCCTGAGCCGTATGGCACGTCGATGGTGATGGCCGCCCGCAACTCGCTCTCCCTCGCCCGCGCCCTGACCGGCGCCCAGGCGATCGGCGACACCTGGAACGCCCAGCTCGGCTACGACCAGCAGCAGTCGACCTCGACGGCCTCCGCCACCTCGCTCAACGGCGCGTTCGACGTGAACACCACCTACGCCTTGCTCAGCCGCAAGGTGGGCACGGCCTCGGTGTTCTCCGTCCTGATCGCCGACAACCGCGGCAAGTCCAACGCGGCCGGGTTCGCCTCCGAGGCTTCCGGCCAGTCCTTCGGCCTCGGCTTCGGCACGGAAGTGGCGCTGGGGCGCCTCGATTTCGGCCTGGTCAACGGCGAGCTCTCGGCCAGCGGCGTGCGCTCCGGTCAGGGCTTCAGCAACCAGAAGATCGGCGCCACCACCCTGTCGACGCGCATGAGCTTCACGAAGCTCGGCGCGCTGACCCCGTATGTCGGCCTGAGCCGCAACATCGCCGAGATGGACGGCTTCACCGAGACGGGCACCGGCGCCAACCTCAACGTGGCCGCGGCCAAGCAGTCCGATGTCACCGCGGAAATCGGCATGGGCTACGGTCTCAAGGTCGGTGAGAACCTCACCGTGAGCCTGAACGTGGCCTACGAGCACGCCCTGACCACCGAAGGCGGCGTCCTCGACGCCGGGTTCGCCGACGCCGCCGCGCCCACGCGGTTCGCCGTGAACACCTTCGGCGCCGGCCAGGACCTGCTCCGCGCGGGCCTCGGCCTGAGCCTCGCCCTCGGCGAGGGTCGCACCGCCGCGGTGAGCTACGACTATCACGCCGGCAACGACGTGAAAGCGGCCCACCAGATCAAGGCCAGCTACTCCTTCCGCTTCTAAGAAGCGGTCGTCGAGCCGGTCCGAAGGCCGCCCGGGTGGGCGGCCTTCTTGTTTTACCAGGGCGTGAAGCGGAGGCCGAACAGCGCGAACACGGCGGCGGCGAGGAGACCCAGCGCCGGCCCGAAGAAAGGATCGTAATAATCCGCGGCCCGGGGGCGTTTCTCGAGCACGACCACTTTCTTCATCTCGTCGATGCGCTTGAACACCGCGTTGAGGGCCTCCGGCGTGACGGCGTTGAAGGCCTCGCCGCCGGTCGAGCGGGCGATGCCGATGAGCGCCGGATCGACCGGGATGTCCGTCATGAGCACGGCGAAGACGACGATGCCCTTCTCCCTGAGGTCGGCGATGATGGGCACGTCCTTGGGCGACTTGATGTCCGGGCTCTCGCCGTCGGTGATGAGGATGATCATCCGGTCGCCGACCGGACGTTCCGCGAGGTGCGCGGCCGCGCCGGTCAGGGCGTTGCCGATGAAGGTGCCGCCCCAGAGCTCGTCCGGCAGCACGTTGGGCGCGATGAACGGCCGCGAGAGCATGATGGTCTCGGTGTCCAGCGTCAGGGGCACCCAGTGGATGAAGTTGCGCGAGAATATCGTCAGGCCGAAGGCGTCCCCCTTGCGGTGCCGCAGGAACTTCTCGAGCGACTCCATGGCGGAATCGAAACGGCTGTGCCGGCCCTTGCCCTGGTCGCCGTGCGTCCCCCGCATGCTGCCCGAGGTGTCGAGCACGACCTGGATGTTGGTCAGCTGGCGTTCGACCTCGGGCGGCTGGAAGGTGATCGGGTGCGCCAGGAAAAGGATCGCGACGGCCAGGAGGCCGGCGGGCAGGCAGTTGGCGGCGAGCACGAGGCAGCGCAGGAACCAGCCGCGACGGCCTTTGCCGCCATCGTAGGGCATCGCCAAGGGCTGACCGGGGCGCACCCACTCCCAGAAGGCCAGGATGACCGGGAGGGCCAGCAACGCGAGCCACTGGGGATGCAGGAAAGTCATGGGTGGACGGCCGGCTGGGCCGGCAGATGCCGGCGGATGATCGCGGCGATCTCGGCGTCGGCGATGCCGGCACCGGGACGATGGAGCCAGCGTTGCAGATGACCCAACGCCTCGCCGGTGCGCTCGCCGCGGGCGATGGCGGCCAGGACCTCGGCCATGGGAGCGTCGGGCGGCACGAGTCCCTCGCGCCAGCAACGCAGCATCAGCATCTCGAGCCGGGCCTTCTGCTCGGCGGTGAGCCCGCCCTGCTCGAGTTCGCCCAGCAGAAGGCGCAGCTGCTCGGCGAGGGTGAGCGGAGGCTTCGGCGGAGCCGCCACGGGCTTCTTCGGACGGCGCCAGAAGATGAGCAGGAAAAGCCAGGCGATCCAGAGGACCGCGAGCGCCGCCAAGGTGGCCTGATAATGGCCGCGCACCTCGATGCCGATGTCCTCCGTCTCCTTGACGCGGGCCTCGAGCTCCTTCGACAGCTTCGGGTCGCCCATGACTTTGAACGAAGGCAAGCCGCTGAGGACGTCGCCGTTGTCGGACATGAGGTAGGCGATGAGGTCGTGCTCGCCTTCGCGGTTCACGAGATAACGGACGTCGTAGACCTTCGCGCCGCCCCGCTCGGTCACCTGGGCGATGCGGACGTTCACCGCCACGCCGTAGCGGAACGGCTTCACGACCAGGCCGGGACCGCTGTAGGTGATGATGGCGGCCTGCTCGACCCCGAGCGGCACCTTGAGGTTGTCGTCCTCCTGCAGGAGCCACCAGGCGGCGACCAGGACCGCCAGCAAGGCCAGCCCCCGGAGGAGCCAGACACGGAGGGATGTCTTCGGCGCGGCCATGGTCAGCGGGCGGAACGGCTCGCGAAGCCGCGGTTCTTCAGGAAGTACGTCAGCTTGCCGAGGATCGGTTCGTCGGTGCGCAGGTGGAGATAATCGATGCCGAAACGGCTCAGCTCGGCCTTCCAGCCGGAGGTGTCGACCTGCCGACGTCCGCCGAAGCCGACGAAACCCCGGCCCGACTCGGCCTCGACACCGCGGATGATGCCGGCGCCGCGCAGCCCCTGTTCCGCCGGGTCTTCGAGGTGCAGCACGATGCAGTCATGGCGCTGGGCCAGCACCTGCAAGGCGGGGATCGCGGCCGGGTCGTGCAGGTCGCTCAGCACGACGACCGTCGTGCGCTTGGCGAGCGAGGGCGCCAGTTCGCGGGCCCGCGCCGCCAAGGACGTGCGTTCGGCGAAGTCGTGTCGCCGCAGCTGGTGCGCCCATTCCATGACGATGTTGCGGGAAAGCGTCGGGCGGACGTGCAGCTCGCGGGCGCCGCAACCCAGCAGGCCGACGGGCGTGACGGACGATTGCGCGGCGAGGCCGATGCCGGTGGCGATGCGCACGGCCCAGGCGTACTTGCTCAGCGGCTGCGAGGACACGCACATCGAGGCCGAGGTGTCGAGCAGCAGGTAGAGCGGGATCTGCTTGGTCTCCTTGAACTCCTTGACGTACAGCTTGCCGAGGCGCGCCGAGATCTTCCAGTCGATGAACTTCACCGCGTCGCCCGCGACATAGGGACGGGACTGGACGTACTCCAGGCCGGCGCCGTGGAACACCGAATCACGCTGGCCGAAATCCAGGCTGTTCGCGAGGCGCCGGACGGCGACTTCGAACTGCCGGCTGTCGACCGGGTCGTGAGGCAATGTCCGCGGACGAAGCATCGGTTCAGCCCAGTCCGGCGAGGATCGACTCCAGCACCTTGGCGTTGGTCTGCCCCGCGGCCGCGGCCTCGTAGCTCACGCGGATGCGGTGCAGGACGACGTCCTCGGCGAGGTCGAAGAGGTCTTCGGGCGTGACGTAATCACGGCCGCGGATGACCGCGCGGGCGCGGGCGGCGTTGACGAGCGCCAGGCCGGCGCGCGGGCTGCAGCCGAAGTCGAGGTCCTTGGACTCGCGCGTGCGACGCACGAGCTCGACGGAATGGCGCAGGAAGACCTCGCTCACGTGGACGCCTTGGACGGCTTCCATCGCGGCGACGAGGTCGGCCTTGGTGCCGACCGGCGCATCGTCGATCATGTCGAAAGCCGTCTTCGGGACCGCCCCGCCCTCTTCCTTGCGCAGGCCCATGCCGAGCTGGCGCTGGAGGATGTCCTGCTCTTCGTCGCGGCCGGGATAGCCAAGGCGGTGCAGGAGCATGAAACGGTCGAGCTGCGCCTCGGGAAGTTCGAATGTGCCGGACTG
>CAZXSI010000047.1:0-10563 GCA_964643215.1 uncultured Klebsiella sp.
ATCTACCTCAAGCGCGAGGACATGCTCCACACCGGCGCGCACAAGATCAACAATGTCGTCGGCCAGGCCTTGCTCGCCATCCGGATGGGGAAGAAGCGCATCATCGCCGAGACCGGCGCCGGCCAGCACGGCACCGCCACCGCCGCCGTGTGCGCCCGTTTCGGACTGAAGTGCGTCATCTACATGGGCGCGACCGACATGGAGCGTCAGGCGCTCAACGTCTACCGCATGCGCCTCATGGGCGCCGAGGTCCGCGGCGTCGAAGCCGGCCAGCGTACGCTCAAGGAAGCCGTCAACGAGGCCATGCGCGACTGGGTCACCAACGTCCGCGAGACCCATTACATCCTGGGCACGGCCTACGGCTCGCACCCGTATCCGATGATGGTCCGCGATTTCCATCGCATCATCTCCATCGAATCCAAGCAGCAGATCCTCCGCGCCGAAGGTCGTCTGCCCGACGCCATCGTCGCCTGCGTCGGCGGCGGCTCCAACGCCATCGGCGCGTTCTTCGAATTCCTGGACGAACCCGGCGTCCGTCTCATCGGCGTCGAAGCCGGCGGGCGGGGCATCGCCAAGGGTGAACACGCGGCGCGTTTCGCCGGCGGCCGTCTCGGCGTGCTGCAGGGCTGCATGACCAACATCCTCATGGACGGGGAAGGGCAGATCGAAGGCACGCATTCCGTCTCCGCCGGCCTGGACTATGCCGCCGTCGGTCCCGAGCACGCCTATTACCGCGAGAAGGGCCGGCTGGAGTTCGGCTATGCGACCGACAGCGAATGCCTCGAAGGCTTCCAGCTGCTGTCGCGGACCGAAGGCATCATCCCCGCCCTCGAGTCCAGCCACGCGGTCGCGCACGGGGTGAAGCTCGCCGCCTCGCTGCCGAAGGAGCAGGTGGTGATCATCAACCTTTCCGGTCGCGGCGACAAGGACGTGTGGAGCGCCGCCCGCGCGATGGGCACCGAGATCAAGCTCTGAACATGGCCGCTTCCTCGATGACTGGCTTCGGCCGCGCGGAGATCAACCTCCCCGGCGTCCGCCTTTCGGTCGAGATCGCCACGGTCAACCAGAAGAATCTCCAGGTCTCGGTCTTCGGTCCCGAAGCCTGGCCGGCCCTTGAATCCGCGGCTTCCGCGTGGATCCGCACCCGGCTGCAGCGTGGCAAGGTGACCGCGCGTGTCACCCAGGCCGCTGCTTCCTCGGCCCAACGCCAGTGGGACTCGGAAGCCGTGGCCGCCAGCCTGGACGAACTTGCCAAGCTCGCCGCCCGTTGCGGCGTGAAGTTCTCGGCCGATGGCGAACTCTTGCTGCGACTCGCCGAGAGCAGCCGCCGGCCGTCGGTCGTGCTGCCCGATTTCGCCGAAGCCGAATCGGCGATTCGGAGCGCTTTCGAGGAAGCCCTGCAGAATCTCGTCGTCATGCGTCAGGCCGAAGGGGCCGCCTTGGCCAAAGACCTGCAGCAGCGTCTCGCCAAGATGTCGGAGATGGTCGGCGGCATGGAGCAGGCCGAGAAGACCGCGCCGACCCGTCATCGCGAGGCGATGCTCAAGCGTCTCAAGGAAGCCGGCCTGTCGCTCGACGTCGGCGATGAGAGGGTGCTCAAGGAACTCGCGCTATTCGCCGATCGGGCCGACATCACCGAGGAGGTGGTGCGCCTCCGGAGCCATCTTGCCCAATTTTCAGCCGAACTCGGCCAGGCTAACGGCGGCAGAAAACTCGATTTCCTGCTGCAGGAATTCCTGCGTGAAGTTAACACCATCGGCAGCAAGGCCTCGGAAATCGCCACGACCAAGCTGGTTTTGGAGGCGAAAACCGAGATCGAGCGCATCCGGGAGCAGGTCCAGAACCTGGAGTGAGGTTTTTTCGGGTGTGGTATTGCCACGACCGCTTTCCCATGCCTTTGTCTATCAACACTTACGCAACGTCATGTCCAACAACCTCACCAAGCGCGACATCGTCCTCAAGATTTTCACGGACAAGGGCTACCCCCAGAAGCATATCCGCGACTCGGTCCAGATGACCCTCGACGCCATCAGCGAAGCGCTGCTGGCCGGCCGCGACGTCGAGCTCCGCAACTTCGGCGTCTTCCAGGTGCAGGTCCGCAAGAGCCGCATCGGTCGCAACCCGAACCGCCCGGAGACGGACGTGGTCATCCCGAAACGCGCGGTGATCAAGTTCAAGGCCGGCAAGGAACTGAAGGCCAAGCTCAAGTCCTACGACGTCGAGAAGCCCGCTCAGTAATTCCGCTTCGCGATGTCCGACATTCGAACGCTCCCCGGATTCCGGGAGTTCTATCCTGAAGACCGCGCCGTCCTCGGCCATGTCATGGACGTCTGGCGTCGCGCCTGCCGACGTTACGGCTTCCGCGAGTGGGAGTCCCCCGTGCTCGAACCGCTCGAGCTTTTCACCGAGAAGTCGGGCGAGGAGATCGTCCGTCAGCTCTTCAACTTCGAAGACAAGGGCGGCCGCAAGGTCAGCCTCCGCCCCGAGATGACGCCGTCCCTGGCCCGCATGGTCGGCGCCAAGGCGAACGGCATGCCCAAGCCGATCCGCTGGTTCGCGATCGGCGAGAACTACCGCTACGAGAAGCCGCAGAAGGGCCGTCTGCGCGCGTTCTATCAGCTCAATGCCGACCTGCTCGGCGAAGCCGGTCCCGCGGCCGACGCCGAGATCATCGCGCTCTGCGCCGACTGTCTCCTCGGCTTCGGCCTGACCCAGCAGGATTTCCGTATCCGCGTCTCCGACCGCACGCTCTGGTTCCGCTACCTCGCCAGCCTCGGCGTGCCGGAAGCCCAGGCCGTCGCCGTGCTCGGGGTCGTCGACAAGCTTGAACGCGGCGCACCTAAGGACCTGTTGGACGCCATGACGGCCGCGCTCGCCGGCACTTCGGTGGACCCCGTCAAGGCGCTCGAAGCCGCCCGCGCCTTCGCCAACACGAAGTCCCTCGCCGACCTGGAGAAACTCTCCGCCGGCGACGTCGCCATGACCGAACGTCTGGCCGAATGGAGGCAGCTCCTCGGCACGCTCACCACCATGGGTTTCGGCGAATGTGTCGCCATCGACCTCACCATCGTCCGGGGCCTGGCCTATTACACCGGCTTCGTCTTCGAAGCCTTCGAGACGGGCGGCGAAGCCCGCGCCCTCGCGGGCGGCGGCCGCTACGACGCCTTGGTCAAGAAGCTCGGCGGCCCCGAGCTCCCGGCCGTCGGATTCGGCATGGGCGACGTCACGCTGCGCGACCTGCTCGAGCTCAAGAAACTCATCCCGGCCTACGCGGACGGCCCTGACTTCTATGTCATGATCCTCGGTGACGACGCCCGTAACGCCGCGCTCGAAGACATCGCGAACCTGCGTCGCGCCGGTTTCCGCGTGGAATACAATCTCAAGGACGGCAAGTTCCCCAAGCTCATCCAGGCCGCGGAGGTCGCCGGTTCGAAGTACGCGCTCGTCTACGGCGGCAGCGAAGTCGCCAAGGGCGTCGCCAAGGTCCGCAGCCTGGCCGACCGCTCCGAGGCCGAAGTACCCCGCACCGACCTGGTCCCGGCGCTCCGCGCGGTGCTGGAGGAAGGCATGCGCGCCATCCAGCCCTGAGGTCATGACCGAGCAGACGCGCCAGTACCAGGCCATGGCGAAGACCGCCTCCTGGACGATGGTCTCGCGCGTCCTCGGCCTGTTCCGCGACCAGCTCACCGCGGCGGTGTTCGGCGCCTCGGCCGTCGGCTCGGCCTTCGTGATCGCGTTCCAGATCCCGAACCTCTTCCGACGTCTCCTCGGCGAAGGCGCGCTGACCGCGGCCATCGTGCCCGTGCTCGCGGACAAATCCGTCAAGGACGGCAAGCTGGCTTCCTTCGGCTTCCTCAACTTCGCCGTCCGCAAGGTGCTGCCGTGGATGGTCGGCCTGACGCTGCTCGGCATCGGCGCGGCGCTGGCGTTCGACTTCGCCTCGGCCGGCAGGAACGAGGCGGCCGCGCTCACCGCGCTCTGCATGCCGTACATGCCGCTCATCTGCGTCGCGGCTTTGTTCACGTCGGCCGTGAATCTCTCCGGCCGCTTCGGCCTGGCGGAGATCGCCTCGGGGGTGCTGAACCTCTGCATGATCGTCGCCTTGGGCGTGTTCGGCGAGCATTTCGCCTCCGACGACATGGACAAGGCCGCCTGGCTCTGCCTCGGCGCCTTGGTCGGCGGGTGCTTCCAGCTGATGATCCCGCTCTGGGGCCTGCGCCGCGAAGGCTGGCGCCCGGGGCTGGTCCATGTCGACGAAGCCGCCTGGAAGACCCTCCGCCTCGCCTTCCTGCCGGCCGCGCTCGGCGCCGGCGTGCAGCAGGTCAACGTCCTCGTGTCGCGCGCTTTGGCCTACAACGTCAGCGACGCCGGCCTGATGTATTACTACGTCGCCAACCGCATCGTCGAACTGCCGATCGGCCTGTTCTCGGCTTCGGTCGCCGTCGTGATCTTCCCGGCGCTGGCGACCGCCTTCGCCGGCCGCGACGTCCCGGCGTTGGCCCGCAACTACGGACGCGGCATGCGCCTGGTCCTGGCGATCAACGTCGGCGCGGCCTTCGGCCTGGCGGCCCTGGCCGTGCCCATCGTGCAGCTGTTGTTCCAATACGGCCGGTTCAACGAAGCCAACTGCCTGGCCACGAGCAAGCTGCTGGTCCTGTTCGCCTTCGCCATGCCGTTCTATGCGATGATCACGATCGCCACGCGCGCGCTCAACGTCGCCGGGCAGACCCGGGCCACGCTCATCGCCGCCCTCCACGCCCTGGCCATCAACGCCGGCGGATCGCTGTTCGCCGCGGGAGCAGGGTACGGCGTCGAAGGACTCGCCGTCGCCAACGCCGTCTCGACGGTCTGGCAATACCTGGTGCTCCGCCATTACCTCAGGAGACATGCCCCGGAGTTCCTCGCCGAGAGCCTGCTCAAGCCGGCCATCCAGGTGCTCGTCGGCTCGCTGCTCCTGGCGTTCATCGCGTTCCAAGGTTACGCCGCGCTGCACAACTTCCTCGGAGGATATCTCGACGAAAAACCGAACCTCCTCGTCTCGATGGGCGTCGCGGGGTTCGCCGGGATGGCCTTCTACGCCTTGTACCTGGACAGGCTCGGCTACCCCGAACGCGACCTGCTGCGCGGCTACGCCAACAAGGTACTGCGGCTCATCGGCGTGCAGCTCAAGGTTTGAACCTGACTTCGCGGTAGGCCTTGGGCTGATAACGGCGCAGCAACGCCTCGAGGATGGCGACCGTTTCCGCGTCGATCAGCCCGTCGACCTTCGCCGGACGGAAGTGCCGCTGGAAAGCCTCGACGCCGAGCCTGAGGCCGGCTTCGCCGGGCTCGAGAACGTATCCGTAGGCCGTGAGGAGGACGCGGACATGTTCCGGGGCGAGGTTGCGCTTCTTCGACAAGTTATCCGCGACCTCGTTGGGCAAAGGCCAGGCGCCGATGCCGAGCGAAGCCAGCTTCGCCCAAGGAAACTTCGAACCCGGATCCACCTTGCGGCCCACGGCGATGTCCGAATGCGCGAGGACGTTCCAAGGCTTGATGCCATGCCGGCGGACGATCTCGTCGCAGAGCGCGAAGATGATGTCGGCCTGGGCGTCCGAATAAGGGTAGACGTTGCCGTCGTAGTTGATGATCTCGATCCCGATGGAGTGCTGGTTGAGACCGCTGAGCTTCCCCCAGGCGCTCTTGCCGGCATGGTAGGCGGCCAGGTGTTCGGGCACCATGCGGATGACCCGCGGCTTGGGTTCGTCGGTGACCACGTAATGGACGCCCACCTTATGCTTCGGGTCCTTGCCTTGGAGGATCTCCAACGAGGAGGGCAGGGACCCGGCCGTATGGTGCAAGATGAGGCATGTCACCGGCGACGTGCGCGGCTCCGAACCCAAGGACCCGGGACCTTGTTCGATCTTGAGGCCGGTGAACTTCGGCTCCTCGGTCGGCGCTTTCGGTTCGACGGGTTGGCGGGGGGTGCTGCAACCCACGAAGCCCATGGTAAAAACCGCCCAAAGCAGGCCAGGCAGGCAATATGAGCGAATGGGGGCGTACATCGGGGTTAAGTAGGATTATGTGTAAACCGACTTTTTACCCAAGATTAAACAAAATAGGTCGATTTTAACCCCATTAATATTGGGTATTCCATAACTAGACATAATGTATATTGTGCGAAATATGGTAGGCGCGGATATGCAGTGGAATTGAGTTATTGATTGGTCGATTGGGAACGCTCATAAAGATGGGCCCCATCCTTAAGTATCCCACCTTTATGAAAGTCGCCCGACACATCATCGAAGCCCGCCGTGAAGCCATCGCCAAACTTCTCTCCAAGGTCGGGTACGTCCCCGTCCTGGAGATCTGCAAGCAGTTCAACGTCTCGGAAGCGACGGCCCGTCGAGACCTGACCGAACTCGAGAACCAGCGACGCATCACCCGGACGCATGGCGGCGCCTTGTCGGACTTCAACCGCAACTTCCCGCCCCTCGACGACCGCAAGATCGAGGATGCGGAAGCCAAGCGCAAGATCGGCAACCTCGCCGCCTCCCGCGTCAAGGCCGGCATGACGGTCTACCTCGACTCGGGTTCGACCATCTTCTTCGCCGCCGAGGCCATCGCGTCGGCCGGCGTGCCCGACCTGCAGATCGTCACGACCTGCCTGCCGACCGCCCAGCTCATCTCCTGTCTCCCCGGCGTCGAGGTCTACATCCCTGGCGGCCTCTTCCTGACCCGTCACGCGATGGTCGCCGGCGACCGCACGCTCGAGGAAGTCGCCCGTTGGAATTTCGACGTCGCCCTCCTCGGCGCCGAAGGCATCGACGAGAACGGCCTCTGGAACTCCCAACGCGACATCTCCCATCAGCAGCGCGAGGTCATCCGCCGCAGCGACGAGGTCCTGATCTGCATGAACAAGGTCAAGCTCGGCCGCGGCGGTCCCTGCGCCGTCACGCGTGACGTCAGCTCGCTCTTCCTGGTGACCGATGCGGATGCCGGCGCGGTCCAGAAAGCCAAGGTCAAGCTGCTGCCCGAGCGCGTCCTGACCGCCCTCTGATTTCCCTCGCATCCCGAGGAATGTCCGCCGACGCGATCCAGTCTTTGCTCGAACTGTCCCACCAGCTGGGCGGCGAACGCCTGCGCATGGCGATCCTCGGCGAAGGCAATACTTCGGTGCGGCTCGATGACGACACCTTCGCGGTCAAGGCCTCCGGCTCCAATCTCGCGTCGCTCAAGGAGACCGATGTCACCCGGTGCGCCTTCTCCCGCCTGCTCCCCCTGCTCGACGCCCCGTCCGCCACCGACGTCGAAGTCGACCAGGCGCTGCTGGCCGCTCGCCTGGATCCTGCTTCCAAGAAGCCTTCGATCGAAGCCCTCTTCCACGCCTACCTGCTCACCCTGCCCGGCGTCCGCTGCGTGGGCCACGTCCATGCCATCGCGGTGAACCAGATCCTGTGCTCGCCGCGGGCGCGCGAATTCGCCGAGCATCGCGCCTGCCCGGATGAGATCGTGATGTGCGGCGTGGAGTCGGTCTTCGTCCCTTACGCCGAACCCGGCCTCGGGCTGTCCCAGGCGATCCGCCGCGAGGTCGTCTCCTTCGTGAAACGTACCGGTCGCGACCCGAAGGTCATCCTGCTGCAGAACCACGGCATCATCGCGGTCGGCGCCTCGCCCAAGGCCGTCCTCGGCGCCTTGCTCATGGCGGAGAAAGCCGCCGAGATCTTCGTCGGCGCGGCCGCCCTCGGCGGTCCCGTCTTCCTGACCTCCGCCCAGTGCGAACGCATCGCCGGCCGCCCGGACGAGCATTATCGCCAGAAGATGCTCGGCATGTGACCTCGCCTACCCCTCCCCTGCCCCTTTCGACCATGTCCCATTACCTCGCCATCGACCTCGGAGCCGAGTCCGGCCGCGTCATCCTCGGCCAGCTCAAGGCCGGCAAGTTCACCATGAAGGAGGTGCACCGCTTCTCGAACGGCGCCATCACCGCGAACGGCACCCTCCGCTGGGACATCATCCGCATCTTCCGCGAGATCCGCATCGGGCTCGCCAAGGGAGCCAAGCTCGGCCCGATCAAGTCCGTCGCGTGCGATTCCTGGGGCGTCGACTACGTCCTCCTCAAGGGCGACGGCCCGCTGCTCTCCCTGCCTTTCACCTATCGCGACGAACGCAGCTTCAAGTCCTACGAGCTGGCGATGCGCCGCTTCTCCCAGAAGGAGATCTTCGAAGGCACCGGCATCGCCTCGATCTCCATCAACACGCTCTATCAGTTGTTCGATGACGCCGAGAACCGCCCGGAGATGCTCCGGTTCGCCGACAAGTTCCTGCTCATCGGCGACTACATCACTTGGCTGCTGACCGGCAAGGCCCGCGCCGAAGAGACCCTGATCTCCGGCAGCCAGTGCTGGGATACGCGCAAGCGCGACTGGGCCTGGCCGGTCCTGAAGAAGCTCGGCATCCCGAAGCACATCTTCCCCAAGCCGGTGGGCCCGGGCGTGAAGCTCGGCAAGATGCTGCCGTATCTCGCCAAAGAAACCGGACTCGGCAAGGCCGAGGTCGTCACCACCTGCGCGCATGACACCGCCGCGGCCGTCGCCGCCGTCCCCGCCACCAAGGGCGACGACTGGGCGTATCTTTCCTCGGGCACATGGTCGCTCCTCGGCGTCGAACTCCCCAAGCCGCTCGTCAACGAGACCGTCCGCAAAGCCAAGTACACGAACGAAGTCGGTTTCGGCGGCACCTCCCGCTTCCTCAAGAACCTCGTCGGCCTCTGGGTCCTGCAGGAATGCCGTCGCGAATGGATGGAGAAAGGCGAGGTGTCCGATTACGGCGAGATCGTGAAGCTCGCGCTCAAGGCGCCTTCCTTGCGCTCGTTCATCCGGCCGGACGACGTCCGTTTCGCCAAGCGGGGCGACATGGTCGCCAAGGTGCAGGCCTTCTGCCGCGAGACCAAGCAGCCTGTGCCGAAGACGCACGGCGAGATCGCCCGCTGCGTGCTCGAATCGCTCGCGTTGCTCTATCGCGTCGAGATGGACGGCATGGAGCAGCTCACCGGCCGCAAGTTGAAGCGCCTCCACATCGTCGGCGGAGGCTGCCGTAATGCGCTGCTCAACCAAGCCACGGCCAACGCGACGGGCCGCACCGTCATCGCCGGACCGGTCGAGGCCACCGCCGCCGGCAATATCCTTGTCCAGGCCATCGCCATGAAGGAACTCAAGAACCTCGACGAGCTGCGAAAGGTCGTCCGAAACTCCTTTGAGGTAGTGACTTACAAACCCAATCCCACCGCCGCCTGGGCCACCGCCCAAGCCAAGTTTAATGGTTTAAAGAAATCATAAAACCCCTTACTCAACACCCTCCTTTCCACGTAACAAACATGTCCAACTACAAGTACGTCTCTCACCTCTGGAACGATGCCGAAGCCGCGAAGCTCGATCCGGTCGGCCGTCTGGTCTATCGCTCCAACAAGCTCGGAGCCGACCAGCGCATCACGAACACCGGTGGCGGCAACACGTCTTCCAAGATCATCGAGAAGGACCCCCTGACCGGCGCCGACACGCAGG
This sequence comes from uncultured Klebsiella sp., assembly GCA_964643215.1. Classification (GTDB taxonomy): domain Bacteria; phylum Verrucomicrobiota; class Verrucomicrobiia; order Opitutales; family UBA953; genus UBA953. Next base: position 9,543 of record CAZXSI010000047.1, read on the forward strand.
TCCTCTGGGTCAAGGGCTCCGGCGGCGACCTCCGCACCAGCAACCGGGACAATTTCTCCTCCCTCTATCAGGACAAGCTCATCGGACTCCAGAAAACCTACGCCGCCCGCGCCGACAAGGGCCTGAAGTCCCAGGCCGAGGACGACATGGTCGCGATGTATAACCACGCCACCTTCAACCTGAACCCGCGCGCCTCGTCGATCGACACCCCGCTGCATAGCTTCCTGCCGGGCAAGCACGTCGATCACATGCACCCGAACGCGATCATCTCGATCGCCGCTTCCAAGAACTGCGAAGCGCTGACCAAGGAGATCTTCGCCGGCAAGATGGCCTACGTGAAGTGGATGCGCCCGGGCTTCGAGCTCGGCCTCGCCATGCAGGATATCTCCCGCCAGCAGCCCGCCATCAAGGCCATCATGATGGGCCAGCACGGCTTCATCTCCTGGGCCGACGACGACAAGGCCTGCTACGAGCTGACCCTCTCGATGATCGAGCAGGCCGGCGCCTACATCGAAGCCAAGTATCAGGCCAAGGGCGGCGACGCCAAGGCCTTCGGCGGCGCCCTCTACCAGACCCTCGACACCGAGAAGCGTCACGCGACCTTCGCGGCCATCCTGCCTTGGCTCCGCGGCCAGGTCTCCAAGGAGAAGCGTTTCATCGGCACGATCCAGGACGACGAGAAGATCCTCCGCTTCGTCAACTCGAAGGACGCGCCGCGCCTCGCCGAGCTCGGCACCTCCTGCCCGGACCACTTCCTCCGCACGAAGATCAAGCCGCTCTACGTGAACTGGAACCCCCAGTCCGAGGACGCGGCCGCGCTGAAGACCAAGCTGGCCGCCGCCCTCGAGCAGTACCGCAAGGACTACGCCGCCTACTACACCGCCTGCAAGCGCCCGAACTCCCCGGCGATGCGCGACCCGAACCCGACCGTCGTCCTCATCCCCGGCCTCGGCATGATCGCCTGGGGCAAGGACAAGTCCGAATCCCGCGTCACGGCCGAGTTCTACAACTGCGCCGTCGA
>CAZXSI010000048.1:0-10472 GCA_964643215.1 uncultured Klebsiella sp.
ACCCGGCCAAGGCCTCCCGCCCCTTCGACAAGAACCGCAACGGCATCGTCATCTCGGAAGGCGGCGCGATCTACGTCCTCGAACGCCTGGACGACGCCCTGGCCCGCGGCGCGCGGATCATCGCCGAGATCGCCGGCTGGTGCATCAACTCCGACGCCACCGACGCCGTGCTGCCTAACCCCGAGCGCCAGACCGAATGCGTCCGGATGGCCCTCCAGCGCGCCGGCATGAAGCCGCAGGACATCCACATCGTGTCCACGCACGCCACCGCCACGGCCTTGGGCGACATCCAGGAGTGCACCGCCCTCCGGACGGTGTTCACGGACTGCCCGGACACCAAGATCAACAATACCAAGAGCTTCATCGGCCACTGCATGGGAGCCGCCGGCGCCTTGGAATTGGCGGGCAATCTGCCCTCTTTTGACGATAATTGGGTCCATCCGACCATCAATATCGAGGAATTGGACCCCGAATGCGCCATGCCCGGCCTGGTGATCAACCAGCCGATCAAGGTCGCCCGGGTAAACGCCATCCTGAACAACTCCTTCGGCATGCTCGGCATCAATTCCGCCCTCATCGTGAAGAAATATGGGGTTGCCTGACGGGGTTTGGGCGTTTGAAACAAACCCCTGAAAACATGACTAAGGACGACATCAAGCAGGTGGTTCTCGATATCATCGCCGACATCGCGCCGGACGAGGACCTCACCGCGGTCAAGCCCGAGGTCCGCCTCCGCGACCAGCTCTCCCTGGATTCCATGGACTTCCTCGATATCGTCATGGAACTCCGCAAGAAACACGGCATCGAGGTCCCGGAAGCCGACTACGTCCAGCTGGCCTCCCTCGACTCCTGCGCCAACTACCTGCTCCCGAAGTTCGAAGCGAAGGGCAAGTAAGGCCTTCCCCTCAGCCCCCACGAAAGACCGCCCCTCGGCGGTCTTTTGCTTGGGCGAGGCCGCAACCCTCCCCCGCCGGCGGTGTTCTTGATTTGCCGACCCATCGCCGCCTCCTCACGCTCCTCCCCGTGCACCCCGTCCGCCGCTTCCTCCTCGCCGCCGTCGCCTTGACCGCCCTCCCGGCCTTCGCCGAGACCGTCCAGCTGCGCCGCCCAGGCAACGCCACCATCATCACCTTCGAGTACATCACGCTGGATGACACCTCCATCATGGTGAAGCGCCTCGATTCGGACGCCGTCCTCAATTACAAGTGGGAAGACCTCGACCTCGACTGGATCAAGAAGAACAACCCGAAGGTCTGGGCGGAACGCGAGCAACTGCTGGCCGACGCCAAGGCCGAGAAGAAGATGACGAAGAAGGAGGCCGAAGCCGACCCGTTCGCGCAGGAGGCCACCGCCACCGACACGAAGTCGTTCCTCGCGATCCTCACGATCTCCATGCAGGACGGGTTGAAGGGCATGAACCTCAACCAGAACCGGATCGAAGCCGTCTGTGCCGAATTCCAGCTGGACGAGCCGCTCTTCTGGGCCGGCTACGACGACCTGAAGCGGGCCAGCAAGCTCGCGGGCAAGAACGAGCCCCTGCCGAAGGCCGAGCCCATCCCCGAAGAACCCAAGGAGAAGAGCAGCAGCAAGCCGCTGAGCCCCAAGGCCAAGGCGGCCGCCGCCAAGAGCAAGGCCCGGAGCGCCGACAGCCAGGCCGCCGAAGCCGCCGCCAAGAAGGATTTCGAAGGCGACTCCCGGCCGTTCAACACCTTCGGCTACCTGCGCATGCTCGCCGAAGGCGGCACCAAAGGCAAGCCGGTCTGGATGATGCTGCGCCGGGCGACCACCGACCGTGAGGCGATCAAGAAGACCCTGGAGAAATACGCCAAGATGGCGGGAGAGCTCGCGGAGAAGCCCGAGGCCAAGGCCTCCAAGGGCGAACTGATGGTCCTCAAGAAATCCCTCGAGAACTGCGCCGAATCGATCGGCAAGGTCACCCGCGAGAGCACCGCCGTCGAAGCCCGCCTGCAGTCGGACTGCCGCGCTCTGCTGACCTTGGTGCTGCGCTGAGGCCGGCCGGCCGGACCTGCCAAGAGTCCGGCCGTCTCCCCGAAGGAAGACGGCCGGTTTTGAATGGTGGAGCCTATCGGGCTTGAACCGACGACCTCTTGCATGCCATGCAAGCGCTCTACCAACTGAGCTAAGGCCCCGTTAAATGGGAAGTTAAACAAAGGTGACCGCGCGGGCACGGTCAACGCTTTTTTCCCGCCCTTCCTAGTCTCTGGTTGCCAATGGGCTTGGGGTGCTTTGCCTTCCCCTCGTGGAAGAGTCCGAAAACCAGCCAGAACCCGCCGAACAGGGCGCCGAAGCCCAAGCCAACACCCAAGGCGGCCGGGGCCAGGGCGGTATCCGCATCGAAAAAGATTTCATCGAATCCCTCCCGGTCGGCGAATGGACCGGCCCGATCGAACTGATCGAGTCCGAGAAGGCCGCCGAAAAGGCCATCGCCTCCCTCGCCCGCGACCGCGTCCTGGGCTTCGACACCGAGACCAAGCCGTCCCACACCCGCGGCGAGTACAACCTGCCCTCGATCCTGCAGCTCGCCGGCGAACACCACATCTTCGTCTTCCGCCTCGACCATTGCGGCGGCATCCCCCTCGCCTTCCCCGTGCTCTGCAACGAGCGCCAGGCGAAGGTCGGCGTGGCCGTGCGCGACGACGTCAAGAACCTCCGCGCCCGCGCGCCGTTCGAAGACCGCGCCTTCATCGACATCGCCGACCACACGAAGAAGACCGGGCTGGTGAACACGGGGCTCCAGGCCCTCGCCGCCCACTTCCTCCGCCTGCAGATGAAGAAGTCGAAGAAGGTCCAGACCTCCAACTGGGCGAAACCGCTCGACGAACGTCAGATCCAATACGCCGCCAACGACGCCTGGTTCAGCCGCGAGCTGTTCCTGAAGCTCGAGAAGGACGGCCTGATCCCGCGGTTCGAATGAACCCGGAAGCCACCCGCGCAGCCGAGGCGTTGGGATTGGACGCCACCCGCCGGCATATCTTCCTTTGCGTGAAGTCCTCGGAGCAGGCGTGCTGCGGCGGAGACGTCGCGGCCAGATCATGGGAACACCTGAAGTCCCGACTGAAGCAACTGGGGCTTTCGGAGAAAGGCGGCATCCAGCGCACGAAGGCCGACTGCCTGCGCGTCTGCGTGGCCGGCCCGGTCGCCGTGGTCTATCCCGAAGGCGTCTGGTACGGCCGCTGCACACCGGAAAACCTCGACCGCATCATCGCCGAGCACCTCGTCGGCGGAAAGGTCGTCGCGGACCTCCGCATCGCCGGGCCTACTTCGCCTTAGGCTCCTTCTTCTTCGGGAGGTCGACCTTCTGGGCCAGCGCCCGGAGTTTCGGATAAAGCTCGGCGTAAGGCACGGCCTGCACCGGCGTGCCCGCTTTCACGGCCATCGCGGCGGCGACCCCGGCCGATTCGCCCAGGATCATCCAGACCGGCTCCATGCGGATGGACGTCATGGCGATGTGGCTGGCGGACAAGCAGACGGGGACGAGGAGATTGGCGCACTGTTCCTTCTTCGGGACGATCGAACGATAAGGAATCCGATAGATGCCGCGATGCTCGTCCTCGAGGTAGAGCATGGAATAGTAACCGCCCATCAGCGCGACCTTGCCGTCGAGGGCGACGGTCGCGTAAGGCCATTCGTCGACGCCATACGAGGCGAGGCCCACGGAATCAGCGGGATTCGTCCGCCCTTCCAGGTCCTTCTGGGTGACGACGTAGTCCGAGACCATGCGGCGGGCTTCGCGTACGTAGAGCTGATGCGGGTAGCCCTTGGTGTCGTCGAACGCGCCTTTCTCCAGGCCGGCGCTGAGGGCGATCTCCTTCTGCTTCGCGGGGACCGACGGGTCGGTGCGGAGGAAGTGCGTCATGCCGCGGACGAAGTCCTGCTGCTCCTTCCAGATGCGGGCGCGGGTCGCGTAATCGCCATCCGGATAACCGGCGTTGTGGCCGTAGTTCGTCGGCGCGAACAACGCGCGGGCGAGATTGCCGGCGCCGCCGGAATAGACGCGTCCGCCGCTTTGCTCCCAGCCGTCGACCTTGCCGCGCATCACGCGCCCGGAAAGGATGTCCACGCCCTGCTGGAAGGCCCGGCGGTAGAGTTCGAACTGCTTCGGGTCGTAGTGCGCGGGCGGCTCGATGGGCAGGCTTTCGCCCTTGAACACGAAACGCCAGCGGAAGCCGTAGCCCATCGTGAGCCCGTCCGCCTCGCCGACGGGCGCGACCGGGGTCGACTGAAGGCCCGGCAGCAGGCCGCTCTGCGGATCGCCCGCTTTCACGTAAGGGTCGATCGCGTAGACGGACATCGGCGGCTGCGCCCCGGCCAGGCTCTCGCCGTAAGTCGCCTTCGCCTCGCGACCAAACGCATAGGACACGCCCGAGCGGGCCATCAGGTCGCCCTCGTAGGAACAATCGATGAAGACCTTCGCGGCGATCGTGCGGGCGCCGGCCTTCGTCGGCCGCGCCGGCGGACAGCCGGTGTCGTCGAAAGGAGCGAGGTCGAGGGTGATCGCGCGGATGACGCCGTCGGTCTTCTCGACCGTGCTGACGCGGTGTTCGAACAGCACCGTGACGCCGGCGGCCTTGAGCATCTCGGCGAAGACCGCGCGGTATTGGGCGTCCTTGTAATCCTTCTTCAGGATCGGACGCGTCGAGCCGCTCACGGCTTCCTCGCGGCCCCAGTCGATGTGCATCAGGCCGCCGCCGGTCATGCCGCCCAGCCAGCGGCTCGGCTCGACCACGACGACCTGGGCGCCTTCCTTCGCGGCGGCGCAGGCCGCCATCACGCCGCTCGCGTTGCCGCCATAGACGCAGACGTCATAGGACTCGGCCGCGTACAGCGTCGACAGACCAAGGATCAGACCGGCGATGAGGCGACGCATGGGGATGGCTTATTGGTAAGCCACGACGCCCGGTTGTCAAAGGGGCTTACTTCAACGCCTTCTCGATGGCCTTCTCGAGCTCCTCGGAGTCGGGCTCGACGTCGGAACCGAAGCGGGCGAGCAGCTTGCCGTCGGCGCCGATGAGGAACTTGTTGAAGTTCCAGCCGACCGGGCCGGGATGACCGCCGTCCTTGCCCGTGAGCTTCTCGAAAAGGGGGTGCGCGTCGGCGCCCTTGATGGCGACCTTGGCGTACATCGGGAAGGTCACCTTGAAGTTCGTCTTGCAGAACTTCTTGATGTCTTTCTCCGAGGCCGGCTCCTGGCCGCCGAAGTCGTTGCAAGGGAAGCCGGCGACGACGAGGCCCTTGGCCTTGTAACGGTCGAAGAGTTCCTGAAGGCCGGCATACTGGCGCGTGTACCCGCACTGGCTGGCCACGTTGACCACGAGCCAGGCCTTGCCGCCCTTGACGGCGCCGAGCGTGGTCGCCTTGCCGTCGATGTCCTTCACGGGGACACCGAGCAGGCCCGGGGCTTTGTCTTCGGCGTGGAGGGAGGTCATGAGGATCGTGAGAGCCAGGGCGAGGAATCGCATATCGGCATCTTAGCCTCGGCCGGCCCGGTGGCAAGCGGACGCCGTCTATTCGTCTTCCGCGTCCTTCGGCCAGACCGCCGCCAGCACGGCCCGGAAGGCGTCGGCGTCGACCAAGGTGTCCGGACGGTCGATGATCTCGATGCAATCGGCGTTATCCCAATACTCCCCTTCTTTCTTCATGTTCCAGAAGGCCAGCGCCAGGGCCTGCCAGAGCTCGAAGCCCTGCAGCTGCCCTCGGGGCATCCAAGCGACGGCGACCGTGACTTCTTCGGTCCAATCGGACTCTTCCCAGAGGACGTCGAACTTGCCGCATTCGCTCGGCCCGAGGAACTGCGTCACGAACTCGGTGTGCTGCGGGCCCGCGTCGAGGTAGTAACGGCAGGCCACCTCGCGCTCGGCCGGCTCGAGGTCGTCGCCGCCGTCGTCGTGATAGGTGAAAGGCTCCGCCATGCCTCAAGGTCGGAGGCGGGAGCAGCCTCGGCAAGTCAGGATTCCTGGCGCGCGGTCCAAGCCAGCGCCACCCAGCCCGCGATCAGGAACGATCCGCCGATCGGCGTGATGGCGCCGAACCAGCGCGGCGCGCCCAAGGCCATCGCGTAGAGCGTGCCGGCGAAGATGATGGCGCCAACGGCCCAGAGGCGGGCCGGCCAGACGGAGCGGCCGGCGATCGCGCCGAGGGCGACGGCATGCGTCAGCAGATAGAAGGTCGCGGTCTCCCACCAGCCGGCGGCCTCGGGGACGAGGGCGAGGCGGTCCTTGAGGGCGTGGGCGCCGAAGGCCCCCAGCGCGATGGCGATCGCGCCGAGGAGTCCTGCGGTGACCAGGCGACTCATCGCTTAGGCGCCGGTGTCGGCGCCGCTCTTCTTCTGGGTGAAGACGAGGCCTTTCTCGCCGACGGAGACGATGACCGGCTCTTCCTTGTTGTAGTCGTCGCGCAGGATGGCTTCGGCCAGCGGGTCCTCGAGGAGACGTTCGACCGCGCGGCGGAGCGGGCGGGCGCCGTACTTCTCGTCCCAGCCGTTGTCGACCAGGTAGCCGCGGGCGGCTTCGTTGACCACGAGCTTCACGCCGAGGTCCAGGAGGCGCTTGGCCACCTTGTCGACCTCGATGTCGACGATCTTGGTCATATGCGTCTTCGCGAGCTGCTGGAAGATGACGATGTCGGTGAGGCGGTTGAGGAACTCCGGTTTGAAGGCGCGCTTGGTCTCGTCCATGATGCGTTCCTTCAGCTTCTCGTAGTCGCGGGTGGAATCCACGCCGACGTCGAAGCCGACCGAGTTGTTGCGCTGCAGCACGTCGGCCCCGACGTTGGACGTCAGGATGATGATCGTGTTGCGGAAGTCGACGACGCGGCCGAGCGAGTCGGTCAGGCGGCCGTCCTCGAGGGCCTGGAGGAGGAGCTGGATGACGTCCGGGTGGGCCTTCTCGATCTCGTCGAAGAGCACGACGGAGTAGGGCTTGCGGCGCACCGCTTCGGTGAGCTGGCCGCCTTCGTCATGGCCGACGTAGCCAGGCGGCGAGCCGATGAGGCGCGACACCGTGAACTTCTCCATGTACTCGGACATGTCGATCTGGATGACCGCTTCCTTCTCGCCGAACATGCGTTCGGCCAGGGAGCGGGCCAGGAGCGTCTTGCCGACGCCGGTGGGACCGAGGAAGAGGAAGGAGCCGATCGGACGGCGCGGATCCTTGAGGTCGGCGCGGGAACGGCGGAGGGCGCGGGCGACGACCTCGCAGGCGCGGTCCTGGCCGATGACGGCCGTCTGCAGGTCCTTCTCGAGCTCGAGGAGCTTCTTGGTCTCCTTCTTCTCGAGGCGGTTGAGGGGGACGCCGGTCCAGTCGGCCACGATGTGGAGCATCTCCTCCTCGCCGACGACGATGCGCTTCTCGTCGCGCTTCTTGCGCCAGTCCTCGAGCATCTTCTCGCGCTTGGCGCGGAGCTTCTTCTCCGTGTCGCGCAGATTGGCGGCTTCCTCGAACTTCTGGTTGCGGGAGGCGTCTTCCTTCTGCTGCACGACCTTGTCGATCTCGGTCTGGACGACGTCGATGTCGGCCGGGACGTTGAGGGAACGGATGCGGGCGCGGGCGCCGGCCTCGTCCATGACGTCGATGGCCTTGTCGGGCAGATGGCGCGCGGTGATGTAGCGATGCGAGAGGCGGACGGCGGCCTCGATGGCGGCGTCGGTGTACTCGCACTTGTGGTGCTCCTCGTACTTCGAGCGGATGCCGCGCAGGATGAGGACGGCGTCCTCCGGCGTCGGGTCGTCGACCTTGACGGACTGGAAGCGACGCTCGAGGGCGGCGTCCTTCTCGATGTGCTTGCGGTATTCGGAAAGCGTGGTCGCTCCGACGCACTGGATCTCGCCGCGCGAAAGGGCCGGCTTGAGGATGTTGGACGCGTCCATCGCGCCCTCGGCGGCGCCGGCGCCGACGATCGTGTGCATCTCGTCGATGAACAGGATGACGTTCTTGGCGCGCTTGATCTCGTCCATGATGCCCTTGATGCGCTCTTCGAACTGGCCGCGGTACTTCGTGCCGGCGACCATCAGGGCGAGGTCGAGGGTGATGACCTTGCGGTCGAGCAGGATCTCGGGGACGACGCCGGAGGCGATCTCCTGGGCGAGGCCTTCGACGATGGCGGTCTTGCCCACGCCGGCTTCGCCGATGAGCACGGGATTGTTCTTCGTGCGGCGGCAGAGGATCTGCACCACGCGGCGGATCTCCTCCTTGCGGCCGATGACCGGGTCGAGTTCGCCGGCCTTGGCGAGCTCGGTGAGGTCGCGGCCGAAGGTCTTGAGCAGCGAGAGGCGCTCGCCGCGTCCGGGGCGGGCGCCCTCTTCGCCGGAAGCGCGGCGCGAAGGCGGCGGCGTGTCGTCGGAGGACTCCTCCGAAGGCGGCGGCGTCTCGCCGTCCTTCTTCTCCGATTCCTCGGAGGCGGAAGGATCGATGTCGGCGAGGATCTCCTTGCGGCAGCGCTCCAGGTCGACGTCGAGCTGCTGGAGGACGCGGGCGGCGACGCCCTCCCCTTCCTTCAGGAGGCCGAGGAGGATGTGTTCGGTGCCGACATAGGCATGGCCGAGGGCGCGGGCTTCGGTGACGGCATGGGCCATGACCTTCTGCACGCGCGGCGTGAGCGGGATCGTGTCGGGCGCCTTGGCCTCTTCCGGCCCGGGGCCGACCTGCTTCTCGACGGCGCCGCGCACCGTCTTGAGGTCGAGGCCCATGCGGCCGAGGACGTTGACCGCGACGCCCTCGCCGAGCTTGATGAGCCCGAGCAGGATGTGCTCCGTGCCGACGTAGTTGTGGTTGAACCGGCGGGCTTCCGCCCGGGCCAGTTCCACGACCTTGCGGGCGCGGGGAGTGAAATTGTTGTTTTTGTCCTTATCCATGGAAGGTGGGTCGGGGGCGAAACGCCCCATTGGGGTTGGTAGCAGGGACTATGCCCGAACCGCGGGTAGGTTCAAGCGTTCCCCCGAAGTTGGTGATAACCTTGCCTTTTGCCTTTGCCAGCGATGGGGCCCGCCTGTTTCTTCATCCGCAAAACCATGGGTATCAGCATGCAAGCGGCGGGCGAGGCCCTCCGGGACCTCGTCAAGGGTCTCAAAGGGCGGAAAGTGGCCGTATTAGGCCATATGCGCCCCGATGGCGACTGCATCGGCTCCCAGACCGCCCTCTGCCGGATGCTCCTGGCCGAAGGCGCCGACGCGATCTGCCTGAACCGCGACCGCATCCCCCCGAATCTCGCCCCTTACGCCGAAGGCGTGACGTTCGTCAAAGGCGTCGATTATGACGCCACCGACCGCGTCGCCGTCACGGTCGACTGTGCCGATGCGTCCCGCGTAGGGACGGAACTGCTCGCCAAGTTCCCGGGCGGCATCCTGGCGAACATCGACCACCACGCCTCGAACCCCGATTACGCCCGGACGAACATCGTCGTCCGCGAGGCCGCCGCCACGTGCCACATCCTCGCCGCCGGCGCCCTCGCCCAAGGCCTGGCCGTGGACACCGTCACCGCCAAGGCCTTGCACCTCGGCATCCTGACCGACACCGGCCGCTTCTGCTACCGCAGCACCACCGCCGACGTCTTCGCGATCATCGCCGAGCTCGTCCGCCGCGGCGCCGACCCCGCCGAGGCCAACTACCGCGTCTTCGAGCAGGAAAGCCGCGGCAAGCTGGAGCTCACCAAGCGCTTCCTCAACACGATCGCCTTCCACGAAGACGGAAAGATCTGCTCCGGCGAACTCACCCAGGCGGACTACGCCGCCACCGGCACCTCGAAGGAGGACAAGGAAGGCCTCGTGGAATTCCCCCGCTCCGTCGAAGGCGTCGAGATCGCCGTGCTGATGGAGGAAGGCGCCGACGGCATCCGCGGCAGCCTGCGCGGCCGCGACCCGAAGCTCCGCCTCGACCTCTGCGCCGCGAAACTCAACGGCGGCGGGCATATGCTCGCGGCCGGCTTCAACATGCAGGGCTGCCGGCTGCCGCAGGACCGCGCGAAGATCCTCGGCGTCGTCATCGCCCACTACCGCGAATACTCGGCGAAATGAGCGAGCCCGTCGCCGAACCCGCGGGCGTGCTGCTCGTCGACAAGCCGCAGGGCATCACCTCGCACGACGTCGTGGACAGCGTGCGCCGGCTCTACCGGACGCGCCGCGTCGGCCACGCCGGCACGCTCGACCCCATGGCGACCGGCCTGCTCATCGTGCTGGTCGGCAAGGCCACCAAGGCCTCGGACCAGCTCATGGCCCAGGACAAGGAATACCTCGGCGAAGCGACGCTCGGCGTCGTCACCGACACGCAGGACGCGGAAGGCGAGACGCTGGAGACGAACCCGGTCCCGGAAATCACCGAGGAGCAGGTCCGCGCCGCCCTCGCCTCGATGCTGGGCGACCAGTTGCAGGTCCCGCCGATGCATTCGGCCAAGAAGATCGGCGGCCAGAAGCTCTATGACCTCGCCCGCAAGGGCATCGAAGTCGTCCGCGAACCCCGCGC
>CAZXSI010000049.1:0-10146 GCA_964643215.1 uncultured Klebsiella sp.
GGCCATGCATCCCTGCTTGGCCGCGGCCGACCAGGGATGGTCGGCCCTACCACCTCGGGCAGCACGCGGTGCCGCCCCGACCTCGATAAAGGAAAACAAAAAGGGCGCCGGGAGGCGCCCTCTTCACTTCCCCGATACTCTATACTCGGGACTCGATACTCTCAGAGCGGGCTTCGCCGCGTCAGCCGCGTCAGCCCCCGATCGACTTCAGGGTGACGAGGTACTCGATGAGGGAGGTGAACTCCTCGACCGTGAGACCCGCGGCGAGGCCGGCGGGCATCATGGACTGCGGAAGATGCTTCTCTTCCTTCACGTCGTCGCGCTTGAGCTTGGAGACCTGGCCGGCGATGTTGCGCAGCGTGATCACGCCGTCGGCTTCGCCGGTGACGAAGCCCATCTGGTCGGGCCCGTTCTTCATCGAGAAGACGACGGTCTGGAAGCCTTGGGCGACGACCTTGTTCGGTTCGAGGATCGACTCGACGAGGTACTCGCGGGGGAACTTCGCGCCGGCGGCGCCGAGGTACGGACCCTTCTGCTCGGCGGCGAGGTCGACGGCGTGGCAGGCGACGCAGCCTTGCTGCGTGAAGAGACGCTGGCCGGTCTTCACGTTGCCACGGCCCTTGAGGGCGGCGGTCGCGACGACCTTCGCGTCGAGCTGGGCGATCTTCTTGCCCTTGCTGGCGGCGGCGAGCTTGCCGGCGGCGAGCGCGGCCTTGGCGGCGTTGATCTGGATGACGTTGTCGCCCTTCATGCCTTCCTGCAGCTGCTGGTCGAAGCCCGTCAGGCCGAGGTCGGCGATGGCATGGAAGAAGCCGATGTCGCGCGGGTTCTTCTTCACGTGCTCGCTGACGGCCTTCTTCTGCTGCTCCTTGGTGAGCGGGCTGCTGAGCACGTTGAGGAGGGCCTTCCAGAGGATCGTGGACGCGGCGTCTTCGGCCTTGTTGGCCATCGAGCGGAGCTTGTTCACCTGGTTGCCGCGTTCGGCCTCGTAGATGAAGTCGCTGATCGCCTGCGTGGCCGTGGCCGGGGCCTTGGCGTCCTTGGACCAGCCGGCGAGCACCTTCACGCGGGCTTCCAGGCCGGCGTCGCCCTCGACCTTGAGCAGGGCCTTGTAGCAGTCGATGCGCTCTTCCCACTTGCGGGAGGCCTGCAGGGCGGCGTCGACGAGGAGGGCCTGGTCGGAGGGGCGCAGGATCTGCGTGGCCATCGCGAGGCGGAGCGGGTCGAGGCCTTCGAGCTTCAGGTCGGTGATCGCGATGCGGTTCTTGGCGAGGAACTCGAGCGACGCCATGCGCAGGTTGCCCGGCAGCTTGGCGTAGGCGGCCTCGATGCCCTGGTGGATGCGCGGCGTGGCGGACCAGGCGACCGGTTCGAAATACGGCCCGCGGTCGTCGGGCCGGGTGTTCCACCAGTCCTTGTAGTTCCAAGGCTTCTCGACGTGGTAGAGGCGGGCGAGCGCGGCGACCGCGCCGAAGCGCACGGACTCCTCGCCGCTCAGGCTGAGCGCGAGCAGGCCGTCGACGGCCTCGTCGGAATGGATGCCCTGGATGGCGCGGAAGGCGATGTTACGCTGGGCCGGATCGGCGATGGCGGCGAGGCAGGCCGGGGCGTTGCCGAGGCGCGCGAGCGCGGCGATGGCGGTGTGCGGCAGGCGGTAGTGCTCGCCTTCGCCGAGCTTGGACTCGTCGGCCGGCCACTTGCCGGCGGCGGCGAGGATGGCCGGGGCGGCGTCCTTCGCGCCGAGGCGCTGGAGGCCGATGACGGCCTGGAGGCGGACGCGCGGGTCGGCGTCGTTCAGGGCGTCGACGAAGAGCTGGACGGGCACGCCGTCGAGCTGCGTGACGCGGTCGGCGAGCGCGCGCAGGGCGAACTCGCGGACGGCGGCGTCCTTGGCGAGGCCGACAAGGGCCTCGTTGGCCTTGGCGCCGAGCAGCTGCTTGTAGGTGAAGATCGCGGCGACGCGGGAATAGAGATGCTCGGACCCGGACTTCGCGATCGCGAGCACGGGCTCGGCGAGCTCCGGCTTGGCGCGGTCGATGATCTGGCGCTGGGTCTCGAGGCGCTGGACGGCGGACTTCGAGGAGAGCTGCTTCACCAGGTCGGCGTCGGAGAGCTTGGTGACGTCGACGTACACGTTGGGCTTCACGTCCTTGGCGGTGATGAGCTGGACGATGCCGTTCGGATAGTAGATCGGCACCTCGACCTCGACGCCATCCTTGATGACCTTCTTGAACTTGGGCTTGTTCTTGCCGATGTAATCGAAACCGCCGCCGCGCCAGTCGGAGAGGAAGAGGCGGGAATTGCCGTCGACGTCGAAGTCGGTGGCGCGCGGGACCTTCTCGAAGGTCTCCTGCTGGGCGACGAACGTGGCCTCGAAGCGCCGGATCGGATGGCGATACAGCTCGCCGCGGGTCCAGTCGCAGGTGAAGAGGGATTCGCCGAAGTCGCCGGGGAAGCCAGGCTCGCTCAGGTAGAGACCGCCGGTGCCGGAACCGCCGCCGTAGTCGGCGAGCGGATGGGCGATCTCGTCGGCGAAGTTCTTGTACAGGCGAGGATAGCCGGGGTTGGCCAGCGAGGTGAAGTGGTGGAAGCGCGTGTTCCAGCCCTTGCCGTCGTTGGTGTTGTCGCGGGAGAAGAGGTCGAGGGTCGGGGAGATCGCGACGTCGCAGATGTTGCGGGTCATCGCGGTGTAGACCTCGAGCTCGGAGCCGTCGGGGCGGACGCGCATCACGCCGCCGCCATAGAGGGTCACGCGCTTCTTGTCGCCGAGGCCGATGGCGCCGGCGTTGTCGCGGAGGAGGCCGGCGCCGAAGTCGCCGACGGCGATGTAGAGCCAGCCGTCGATGCCCATGCGGGTGCCGTTGGTGGTGTGGTCGGCGCCGCGCGGGTGCTCGATGCCGCCGCCGAGGCCGTCGACGAGGAGCGTGCGCTCGGTGTTATAGTCGGCCTTGCCGTCGCCGTCCTTGTCCTGGAACTTGGAAAGGAAGGGCGGGTGGACGAGGTAGAAGACGCCGCCGACGAAGTGGCCGCCGCGCGGGCTCTCGACCTTGGTATATTCGATGACCTGGTCGGCGACGCCGGCGCCCTTGGTGTCGCGGGCGATGAGGATGCGGCCCATGCCCGGCTTGTGCCCGAGGGAGCCGTTCTTGTCCGAGGACACGTAGACGTCGCCGTTGGCGGCGGCCGACACGGCGGTCGGATAGATCTCGGGGTCCTGGGCGTTGCCGAGGAACTCACGGATGACGAACCCTTCCGGCACGGCCTGGGCGGCGGCGGCGAAGAGGAAGAGCGCAAGGGAGGAGCGGGGCATGGGGATGCGGGGTAAGGCGATAAGATGTAGGCGGTCCGGGCTTTGTTCCAAGCGGGAAGCGAAGCCGGGCGCCATCTTAGCGACTTGCCCGCCGACCCGCGGGGGCTAACCCTCCTGCCATGGCCCTCCCGGCGCTCAAGTTCTTCCCCCGTCCGAGGGAACTGACCCTCCGCGGAGGCTGGCTCAAGGTGCCCCCCCTCCCTCACCCGACCGCCCTCTTTATAAGGAGCCTGCCGGCGACGATGGACGAAGCCCGTGCGGCCCTCGCCCGCCCGGCCGAGGGCGCCTGCCGGATCGTCCACAAGCCCGAGCGCGGGGCCGAAGGCTACCATATCGAGATCCTCGCGAGCGGCATCCGCCTCGACGCCGGCGACGCGCATGGCGTCCTCTACGGCGCGCAGACCCTCCGCCAGATCGCCGAGCAATATCCCGACGAGCTGCCGCACCTCGAGATCACCGACTCCCCCGACCTGCCGGTACGCGGCTTCATGCTCGACGTCTCGCGGACGCGGGTGCCGACGCAGGCCGAGCTCCTGGCGCTCGTCCGCGCGCTGGGTCGCCTGCGCGTCAACCAGCTCCAGCTCTACGTCGAGCACACCTTCGCCTTCCCCGGACACGAGGACGCGTGGAAGGACGCCTCGCCGCTGACGCCGGCGGAGATCCGCGAGCTCGACGACGCGTGCGCCGCGCTCGGCATCGAACTCGTGCCGAACCTGAACACCTTCGGCCACATGGAGCGCTGGCTGCGCCACCCGCGCTACCGCGCGATGGCCGAATGCCCCGAAGGCTGGATCCATCCGCTCACCGGCCAGTTCAAGGAATTCCCCGGCACGCTGCGGCCCGACCAGGCTTCGGTCGATTTCGCGGCCGAGCTGCTCGACGGCTACCTGCCGCACTTCCGCAGCCGCCAGGTGAACATCGGCGGCGACGAACCGTGGGAACTCGGCCAAGGCTTCAGCAAGCAGGCCGTCGCCGAACGCGGCAAGCACCGCGTCTACCTCGACCATCTCAAGAAGCTCTGCGCGCTCGGCCGCGACCGCGGACGCACCGTGCAGTTCTGGGGCGACATCCTGCTCGAGGACCTCGCGCTCGCGCAGGACGCGCCGGCCGACGCCATGCCCGTCGTCTGGGGTTATGACGCCGGACATCCCTTCAAGGAACAATGCGGACGCCTCCGCGAGCTGGGTCGCGCCTATCTCGTCGCGCCGGGCACGAGCGCCTGGCAGAGCTTCACCGGCCGCCTCGACAACGCGCTGACCAACCAGGCCGAAGCCGTCGGCGCCGCCGTCCGTCACGAGGCGCGCGGCATCCTGCTCACCACCTGGGGCGACAACGGCCACCATCAGCCTTGGCCGACGGCGTGGCTGCCCATGGCCGCGGGGCTCGCGCAGGCATGGGGCTTCGCCGCGAACGCCAAGACCGATTTCGCCGCGGGCTGCGCGATCCTCGGCGGGCTTTCCGCCACGGAGGGCAAGGCCGTCGCCGACGCGCTGCATCAGCTCGGCACCCTCGACGGCCGGATCGCCAAGGCGAACCGCAACAAGAGCCTTACCTGGGATTTCCTCACCGCCAAGCCCGACGCCCTCGCGAAGTTCACGGACGGCGTCACGCGGGAAGAGATCGCCGCCTCGCAGGCGCACCTCGCGGAAGCCGAAGTGCTGATCGCGAAGATCGCCGACGCGACGATCCGCGAAGAACTGTCGCTGGGTGCCCGTCTCGCCGGCGCCGGCCTGCGCCGCGCCGCCGGCCGGCCCGTCGCCGCCGAAGAACAGGCCGGGCTGAAGAAGGAGTACGAGGTCGCATGGCTCCGCCGTTCGCGTCCGGGCGGACTGCCGGAAAGCGTCGGCTTGTTGTTCGGGTAGGGCGTAGGCGAGACTATCGAGTATCGGGAGGGCAGCATCCGCTAGGGCAGCAGGCGGCGCCACCCGTGCCTCAAGGCAAGCACCACCCCGATACTCGATACTCCATACTCGATACTCTCATATTTCCCCTAAACCATTCCGGTTGCCTCCGCTCGGCGCCGACGGCATCGTGAGACGACCCCTTCGCCGTGGCCGCTTCCCGCCTGCTTCTTCCTCTGCTCCTCGCGAGCCTGACCACGGCGCCTGCCCAGACCCTGCCCCCGCTGATCGTGCCCAAGCCCCCGGTCGTGAATATGGCGCCCGACGCCCTCTTCGCCGGAGCCGTGCCCAAGCTGGAGCTGACGATCACGCCGGAGAACATCGAGAAGCTGGCCAAGAACCCGCGCGACTACGTCACCTTGACCATCAAGGAACCGGGCGGCGTCACCCTCGAGAAATGCTCGGTCAAGCTCAAGGGCTCCGCCGGCAGCTTCCGCCAGATCACCGAAGACCGGCCGGGCTTCTCGCTGCGCACCGCGAAGTCGAAGAAAGGCCAGGAGTTCCGCGGGCTCGCCAAGTTCCAGCTGAACAACTGCGCGCAGGACGGGACGATGCTCCTCGAGATGGTCGCCGGCGAGATGGCCCGCCGCGCCGGCGTGCCGGCCTCGCGCTGCACGCACGCCTACGTGGTCCTCAACGGCAAGCCGCTCGGGACCTACGTGCTCAAGGAAGGCTTCAACAAGGAGTTCCTCGGGTACTTCTTCAAGGACACCAGCGGCCACCTCTATGACGGCGGCTTCGTCAACGAGATCGACGGCCCGATCGAGGTCGACCAGGGCGATCCGGACGAGAAGGTCCGGCTGACGGAACTGATCGGCGCCGCGAAGGAGGCCCGGCCGGCCTTACGCCTGGCCCGGATGGAACGCATCCTGGACGTCGACGCGTACTTCCGGCACCTCGCCCTCGAGCAGATCCTCTGCCACTGGGACGGCTATTCCTTCAACCGCAACAACTACCGCTTCTACGAGGATCCCTCGACCGGCAAGTTCCACTTCATCCTCCACGGCATGGACCAGGTCTTCGGCGACAACCGCTGGCACGTCTTCCGCCAGCCCGGGTCGCTCGTCCCCGGCGCCTTGCTCTGGGACCGCGCGATGCGCGACCGCTACCGCGCGCAGTTCTTCGCCGTCTATGAGAAGCATTTCCGGACCGTCGACTGGCCGAAGCGCGTCCTGGAACTGGCCGCCCGGTCCAAGGCCGGGCTCGCCCCGTTCGACGGCGAGGAGGCCAAGCGGTTCGACCAGCGCGGCAAGGACGCCGCCGAACGCGTGAAGCAGCGCCTCGACGCGGTCCGCGTCCAGCTGGAGGACGTCACGCAGCTGCGTTCCTTGGGCGGCAAGGCCACGCTCGCGAAATACGCCTGGGAACGGCACGCCGACGAAAAAGAGGCGGACGAGGGCGACCATGAGGGACGCCCCTGCTTCCACGTGAAGGTCGGCGCGAACAAAGGCGGCGACTTCCGGCTGCCGTTCGCGGTCGGCCCGGGGCGCTATCGCCTCACGGGCATGGTCAAGACCGCGGGCGTCGTCGCCGGCAAGGACGAGAAAGAAAGGGGCGCGCGCCTCCGGATCTCCGGCCTCGCCGGCGTGCCCGCGCTGGCGGGCACCAACGGATGGAAGCAGGTCGCCGTCGAATTCTCCGTCGCCGAGGCCGACCCGGTGCTCGTGGTCGAACTGCGCGCCGACGCCGGCGAAGCCTGGGTCGACCGCAATTCGCTGACGCTCACGCGCATCCCCTGACCATGGAGATCGCCGCGCGTTTCGAGCATAAGTACGTGCTGACCTTCGCGGAACGCGACGCCTTGCTGGCGCGTTTCGCCGGACGACTGCGACCGGACGACGTCGCCGGGGCCGGCGGCCGCTATCCGGTCGTGAGCCTCTACTGCGACACCCCGGACCAGAAATGCCACTGGGACGCCTGGCGCGGGGTGCCCTCGCGACGCAAGCTCCGCGTCCGCGTCTACGGCACGCGGGACGGCGCGATCCCCGCGGCGACCTTCGTGGAGATCAAGCACCGGGACGGGCGGGACGGCGCCAAGCGACGCGTCCCGCTGCCGCTCGACGAGGCGCTCGCGCTGGTCGGCCGCGGCGAGCTCCCCGCGGCGGGCGGCGGCGTAGCGCGGATCCTCGAGGAGGCCCGCCGGCTGGTGACGGAAGAAGGCTTCCGGCCGGCCTGCGTGCTGCGCTACGACCGGCAGGCCTACCGGCTCACGGACGAAGCCGGCGCCGAGCAGCTCCGGCTCACCTTCGACCACGGCATCCGCTGTCGCTTCGACGACCTCACGCCGCGACCGGAAGACCAAGGGTGCGCCCAGCCGGTCCTCCCCGCCGACGCCTGCCTGCTGGAAGTGAAAGGAGCGACCGCCGTGCCCTACGCCTTCGCGGCGCACCTCTCCGCGGGCGGAATCTTTCCTCGCTCCTTCAGCAAATATTCCGAAAGTGTCCGCCAGCACCGCGTCACCCCCGCCCTTCCCGCCTGATGCACCTCTTCCCCCGCCTCCTCCTCGCCGCCGAACCGGCTCCGGCCGCCGACCCCCTGGCCCGCCTCCTCTCGGACCGGATCGGCCAGCCTGGCGTGACCGAGATCCTCTTCGCGCTCCTCTTCAGCTTCGCGCTCAACCTGCTGGTCGCCTGGACCTACAAGCGGACCTACCGCGGGACGCGCTACTCGCAGGACTACGTGCACACCCTGCTGCTGCTCGGCACCGTCGTCACCCTCGTGATCCTCGTCGTCGTGGGCAACCTCGCCACCGCCTTCGGGATGTTCGCGGCGTTCTCGATCATCCGCTTCCGGCGCAACGTCGGCCAGTCGCGCGACATCGCCTTCATCTTCCTCGCCATGGGCACGGGCCTCGCCGTCGGCGCCCGCCAGTACTCGCTCGCCGCGATCACCGTCCCGCTCGTCTGCGCGATCGTCTTCCTGCTCTCCCGGGCCAACCTCTTCTCCTCCTTCAAAGGTTCGCACCTCCTGCGCGTGCGCGTGGGCACCGACGTCGACTATGACCGGGTTTTCGCCGCGCCGTTCGCGCAGCACCTCGCGCACCAGGCGCTCCAGTCGGTCGAGACCGTGCAGGCCGGCCTGATGACCGAGCTGCGTTACGAGGTCACGCTCCGGGACCCCGCCGGCGTCGGCGCGTTCGTGCGCGCCTTGCAGGCCGCCAACGGCAACAACCGCGTCGTGCTCACGTGCGTCGGCGACCAGAGCGTCGTCGAGGCGGAGTGAGGCGGGCGGAGCCCGCGAGTATAGAGTATCGAGCATGGAGTATCGGGGGAGTGCTCCCTGGGTAGGGACGCGATGACATCGCGTCCGCCCCTAGGCTCGAACGGATGCGATGTCATCGCATCCCTGCCCATATCAGGCGGCTGGCGGTTGGAAGTCGAAAACAAGAAGGGCGCCTGACGGCGCCCTCTTTTACTTCCCCTTGTCACCGTGTCCCCTTGCCCACGTGACCCGCGCGGCGCTTCCCGTCGCGCTCAGTCTCCGCCCTTGGAAGGCTTGCCGGTGGAGGAGAAGAACTCCTTCACGCGGGCGCGGAGATAGTCGCGGTTGAGCTTGGCGATGACGTCGAGCGTGATGCTCTTCGGGCAGTGCGCCTGGCACTCGCCGTAGTTGGTGCAGTTGCCGAAGCCGGCTTCGTCCATGGTCTTCACCATGGCGAGGGTGCGACGGTCGCGTTCGGCCTGGCCCTGGGGCAGGATGTTGAGGTGGTTGATCTTGGCGCCGACGAAGAGCATCGCGGAGCCGTTCTTGCAGGAAGCGACGCAGGCGCCGCAGCCGATGCATTCCGCGGCGTCCATGGCCTCGTCGGCGACGGGCTTGGGCACCGGGATGTTGTTGGCCTCGGGGGCGGAGCCGGTGCGGACGGTGATGAAGCCGCCGGCCTGGATCACCTTGTCGAAGGCGGAGCGGTCGACCGCGAGGTCCTTGAGGACCGGGAAGGCGCGGGCGCGCCAGGGCTCGACGGTGATCGTCTCGCCGTCGCGGAAGTTGCGCATGTGCAGCTGGCAGGTCGTCACGCCCGGGATGGGGCCGTGGGGCATGCCGTTGATCGTCATCGAGCACATGCCGCAGATGCCTTCGCGGCAGTCATGGTCGAAGGCGAAGGTGTCCTTGCCCGCCTTGATGAGCTGCTCGTTGAGCATGTCCATCATCTCGAGGAACGAGGCCGAGGTCGGCACGGCGGCGAGGGAGTGCTCCTCGAAGGCGCCGGGCTGGCCGCGGCGCTGGCGCCAGACGCGCAGCTTGAGCGCGAGGGTGGGTTCTTTTCCGTTGTCCTGGACCATGGTGGTTACTTGTAAGAGCGGGTGGAGAGTTGGGTCTCCTCGTAGACGAGGGGCTCGACGTGGCGCTTCGGGAGCTGGCGCTCGCCGGTCCATTCCCAGACGGCGGCGTGCGCGAACTGCGCGTCGTCGCGCTTCGCCTCGCCGGCGTCCTGGTGTTCGACGCGGAAGTGGCCGCCGCAGGACTCCTCGCGCGTGAGCGCGTCGAGGCACATCATGATGCCGAAGTCGAGGAAGTCGGCCACGCGGCCGGCGCGTTCGAGCTCGGGGGCGAGGGCGTCGCCGGTGCCGACGACCTTGACGTTCTTCCAGAAATCGTCGCGAAGCGCCTGCAGGTCGCGGATCGCGCCCTCGAGGCCGGCCTTGTCGCGGGCCATGCCGCACTTCTCCCAGGTGATCTTGCCGAGGGCCTTGTGGTAGTGGCGCGGGGACTTCGTGCCGTTGACCGAGAGGAGCCTCGCGACGCGGTCGTTGACGTCCTTGACGGCGGCCTTGAATTCCGGGGCGTCCGGGGACGGACGGCTGCCGGGCTTCTCGCCGGCGAGGTAATCGGTGACCGTGTAAGGCAGGACGAAGTAGCCGTCGGCGAGGCCCTGCATCAGCGCGGAGGCGCCGAGGCGGTTGGCGCCGTGGTCGGAGAAGTTGGCTTCGCCGC
>CAZXSI010000050.1:0-9037 GCA_964643215.1 uncultured Klebsiella sp.
AGTTCGAGGATGTCCGCCTGGCGGTCCTTGGTGGCGCCGCAGATGGTATCGAAGACGAGCGCGCCCGGGAAGCGGGCCTTCAGCGATGCGGCGAGCCGCTCGAACTCGTCCGTGAACATCGTCGACTGGGAGACCATGCAGACCTGGGCGCCGAGATCGGGCAGCGCGGCGATCTCGGCCGGCGAGGTGATGACATGTCCCCTGCCCTCGGCGTAACCGAGCAGGCCGATGACCTCCGGGTGCTTGGGGTCGCCGAAGATGACGGTGGCGAAGCCCTTGCGGGCATGCAGGCGCACCTTGCCCGCGATGATGCCGACGTCGGGACAGGTGGCGTCGCGGAATTCCATGCCGAGCGACTTCAGGTAGTCGCGGCGCTCGGGCGAGATGCCGTGCGCACGCACGACCATGACGGCGTTGGCGTCGGTGGACTTCGAGACCTCGAGCTTCGTCTCGCTGCGGTAGTCGCCGACCTCGCGGATGCCCTCGCCGGTGAGGACTTCCATCATCTGGCGGTTATGGATCAGCGGGCCGTCCGTGTAGACGGGATGACGGCCCTTCTGCGCGTACTCGCGGGCGATATCGATGGCGCGTTCGACGCCCCAGCAGAACCCCGCGGACTTGGCTCGGATGACCTTCACGGCTTCAAGGTGCGGGCAAGCCCGCCCGATTCAAGCAAAGTCCCGCCTTACTTGGCCGGGACGCCCCAGACCTCGGCTTCGATGTAGTCGTTCGAGGGGCCGGCGGAGTTACCCTTGGACCAGAAGCGGACATAGCGCCCCTTGACGGCGGGGCTGACGGCCATCACGCGGCCTTCGTTGGACTCGTAGTAGCAGTAGTCCTTGCCCTTGCCCAGGCCGAGCTCGCCTTCGGCGTCGTTGTTATAGACGGTCGTGACGCCGTTCTTGAAGGACGCGTCGTCGGAGATCTGGACGATCACGTTGAAATACACCCGGCGTTCGCGGTGGAAATGCCAGAGGGCGATGGCGCTGATCTCGGCCGACTTGGCCAGGTCGACCTGCACCCAGTGGGCGCCGCGAGGGAGTTCGACCTCGAAGCCTTCTTCGCCGCCCTTGTCGCCGTCGGTGAGGTAGGAGAAATCGCCGGCCGCGGCTTCGCGGGCCGAGGAGGTGACGTTGCAGCCCTTGGCGAGGTTGACGGCGGCCGCGGGAACCTTGGGCAGCTTGCGCGGCGCGGAGGAGACCGGCTCGAGGTTGTTGATTTTCATCGGCCGCGGCGTGCCGAGGGCGACGGACTTCGGCAGCTCGAGCGGAAGCTCCTTGTCCTGGGCGAGGACGAAGACGGGGAGGACGAGCAGGCAGAGAGCGAGGTGCTTCATGGGGATGGGATTAAGACAACGGGAAAGCAGGCAGGTTTCAAGCCTTGGGGGCTTCCAGCGTGCGGACCCGGCGGTGCTTGAGCGGAAAACGCAGGATGACGGTCGTGCCGACGTCGGGCGTGCTCTGGATGTCCACCGTGCCGCCGTGGGCCCGGAGGATGCGGAGCAGGATCAGCATGCCGATGCCGCCGCCCGAGGCCTTGGTGGTGTAATAGGCGTCGAAGACGCGGGTGAGCTTGTCGGCCGGGATGCCCACGCCGGTGTCGCGGATGGAAAGCACGACCCACTCGTCGTCGGAGGTCAGCTTCACGTGGATGTCGCCGCCGCGGTCCATCGCCTCGAGGGCGTTCTTCATCACGTTGAAGAGCGCCTGCTTGATCTGGTTGCGGTCGCCGAGGATGAGCGGGAGCTCGCCCGGGACGTCGAGCGAGACGCGCACGCCGAGCTGCTCCATCTGCTCGCGGAGCAGGCCGGTGGCCTCCGCGACGACGGTGACGAGGTCGGTGTCGGTCAGGTGCGGCGGGGTCTGGCGCACGGCGCCGAGGAAGTCGCGGACGATGCCGTCGAGGCGGTTGATCTCGCTCTGGCAGACCTCGGCGGCCTTGCGCACCTTGGCGGCGGCGGGCGAATCGCCCAGCTTGGCGGCCTCGCGCTGCAGGAGCTGCAGATGGATGCCGATGGCGTTGAGCGGATTGCCGACCTCGTGGGCGACGCCGGCGGCGAGCGAGACGATGGAGTCGATGCGCTCGCTCTCGACGCGGTCCTCGGTCTGGACGCGTTCCTTGGTGACGTCGCTGAGCACGGCCACGCGGCGGCTGCGCTCGGCGCCCTGCTGTTCGCCGACGCGCGTGAGATGCAGCGTCAGGAGACGCGGCTCGGGATAACGGACCTCGAGTTCGCGGGTGAGCGCGCCGACCGTCTCGGGCAGCTCGAGCGCCTGGGCGATGTCGGGCGACAGGCGGCGGAGTTCGGCGCCGGCGACGTCCTCGGAACTGACCCCGAGGAGCCGGACGGCGGACGCGTTGGCGTATTCGATCGCGCCGTCATGCGAGAGCACGATCACGCCCTCGCGGAGCGTATCCAGCACCGTCTCCATGAGGTCGCGCTCCCGCTCGAGACGACGGGCGAGGATGGCGAGGTTCTGCGCGTCGAGGTCGTCGATGCGGCCCAGCACGCGGTCGAGGGGACTGAAGCGACGGCGGGCCATGTCAGGAGGCGCGCGCCGCGACGAGGCGGGCGATCACGTCGATGAGCTGACGGGCCACGACGGCCTTGGAGGCCGGACCGAGGACTTCGCGGAAACCGTTTCGACCGAGGAGGATGAGTTTGTTCTGGTCGGATCCGAACGCCCCGTCGAGGCCCGCGACGGAGTTGGCGGCGATGAGGTCGAGCCCCTTGCGCTCGAGCTTGTCGAGGGCGTTGGCCTCCACGTTCTCGGTCTCGGCGGCGAAGCCCACGAGGAACTGATCGGTCCGGCGTTCCTCGGCGAGGGCCGAGACGATGTCGGGCACCGGCTCGAGTTCGACGGTCAGCCCCTGGCCGTCCTTCTTGAGCTTCTGCGGCTCGGTCGCCTTCGGACGCCAGTCGCTGACGGCCGCCGTCATGATCAGCACGTCGCAAGGCCCGAACAAGGCGTCGGCCTGGCGCTGCATCTCGGCGGCGGTCACGACCGGGTAGACCATCACGCCGGCGGGTTCAGGCAGCGAGACCGGTCCGGCGACCAGATCGACGGACCAACCGGCTTCTTTCGCCGCCGCGGCCAAAGCGAAGCCCATCTTGCCCGTCGACGGGTTGCTGATGAAGCGAACCGGGTCGAAGAACTCGCGCGTAGGACCGGCGGTGATGAGACAGCGGAGGGACAAGGTGGGCGGAAGATGGCAGATGACGGATGGCAGATGACCGATGAAGGCCGATGGCTGCCAAGGTCGTTACCTTGGCGGAGGAAGGGGGCGGAAACAATAGAGAAGGGGTAGGGGTAGGGATAGGGGTGGGCGTTCGCCGCATGGTGAACGCAAGGCAGGGGCGGGACTACGTCACGCCCGCGGGCACGGCGTAGCCTTGCCCCTACCCTCCGGCCACCATCCGGCGGCCTGATGTGCACCAGCCCCCTGGAACGACCGCCTCTCCCTATACTCGATACTCCATCCTCAATACTCTCAAAACAGCACCTAGGGCAGCACGCGGTGCTGCCCCTACCCCTACCCCGACCCCTACCCCTTGCTTTATTTCCCACGTCCGCTCACATTCCCGCCATGGACATCTTTCTGGCGACGGGCAATGCGCACAAGGCCGAGGAATTCGGCCGCATGTTCGCCAAGGCGCGTCTCGACGTCCGCGTGCGTTCCGCGAAGGAACTCGGCGGCATGCCCTACGTGGAAGAGATCACCGGCACCTTCAACGGCAACTGCCGACTGAAAGCCGAGGCGCTGCGCGCCATCGCGCCCCGCAAGGCCTGGGTGCTCGCCGATGACAGCGGCCTGTGCTGCGACGCGCTGCAGGGCGGCCCTGGCGTCGACTCCGCGATCTACGCCGGCGTCGGGGCGACCGACGCGCAGAACCGCGCGAAGCTCCTCGAGGCGATGAAGAAGGCCCCGCCCCACAAGCGTGGCGCGCGTTTCGAATGCCACCTCATCCTCCTCGGCCCGAACCAGGAAGTCGGCAAGTTCGTCGGCCAGTGCTGGGGCAAGATCCTCGAAGCCGAAGTCGGCACCGAGGGTTTCGGTTACGATTCGCTCTTCGTGCCCGCCAACGAGGAGCGCACCTTCGGCGAGCTGAGTCCCGCCAAGAAAGATGCGATCAGCCACCGTGCCAAAGCGTTCCAGCTCATGGCCGCGTGGCTGCGCGAGAACGGGGTGGCGTGAGGGGTGATGAGGTAGGGACAGCACCACGTGCTGTCCTAAGGCATTCCCCTTCTTCCTAAGACTGCCATGCGCCGCTTAAGTGCCGCATGCCGTTCTACTCCCGAGATTCCCTTAGCAATCGACGGCCCGGGTGGGTCGATGAGAACGATCCGCTCTTCATAACCCTCTGCCACAAACGGAGAGGGATTCATCATTTCGACCATCCGGACGCTTGGCGGGCCTTATTGGACGCATGTGTTCACGCCAGGAATGTCGGGCGGTGGAATCCCATGCTGCTTCTGGCCATGCCGGATCATCTTCACGTCATCGCGAAGATCTCCCGCAACCCTGACATCACCTGCACGCTCGGCGAACTGAAACGCGACTACTCCCATCGCCTCCCGACGGAGTGGCAGAAAGGCGGCTTCGACCATCGGCTCAGGTCATACGAGCATTACCTCGAAAAGAGGGACTATATCCTGATGAATCCAGTCAGGGCCGGCTTTGTCCAAAGGCCTTCCGATTGGCCTTATTCGGCATGGTGGGACACCAAAGGATACGAACGTCCGGAAGGCGTCAGGGAGCACTTCGGACGTTAGGACAGCACGTGGTGCTGTCCCTACCTCTCAGAAGAACACCGCTTCGGACAGGGCTTCGGGGGCGGCCATCAGCGCGACGCGCTGCGTGACGGGCGCGGACTGGCGGCTGCGCGTGAAGGTGATGATCGCACGCGTGCCCTTGTCGGCATGCTCCCACGAGAAGCGCGCGCCGTCGGCGTAAGCCCACTCGGCGTCGAGGTTGTCGCCGGACGGCGGCTGCGGGGTGAGCGCGAACTCGGCGCCGAGGTGCGAGCGGGAGAGGCCGGCGCAATGCGTCAGGCAGCCGCGCATCCACTCCAGCAGGCCGGCCGCCTCGCCGCGCAGGCCGGGGCCATGGTTGATCGTCACGGAACGGAGGCCGCGGACGAGCTCGGCCGGGGCGTGGGCCGCGAGGAACTGGCCGAGCGCCTGGCGCACCGGCAGGCAGCGCGCGACGGCGAGGTCGCGGACGGACTTCGGATTGGGGAAAGCGAGCTTGAAGAACGCGTCGCCCACGAGGGAGCGGTCGGCGACGACGCGACGGCAGCGCGCCGTCCAGCTCAGCCAAGGCTTGAATTCGTCGACGGTGACGCCGTGGGCCCAGACGTTGACCGGGAGGTCGCCTTCGAGCCAGGTCGAGACGAGCGACTCGAGTTCGGCCGTCGGCGCGCCGTGCGCGAGCATGAGGGCCTCGCAGCAGCGCTTGCCGCGGCGGGACGGGTCGAAGAAGCAGAGGACGTTGACCTTGGCCTCGAGCGCGGCGGCGGCCTCGCCGGCCGGCCGGGCGGCGAGGATGACCAGGCGGCAAGGATAACGCTGGGCGAAGCGGATGGCCTCGTCGAAACGGGCCTGCGCGTCCTCCGGCGAGACCCCCGCGCCGAACATCAGCACGAGGTTCATCTGCGAGGCGCGCGCGGCTTCCTCGCCTTCGTCGGCCCACGCCTTGTCGAGCGACGGGAGGACGGCGGAGATCTTGACCGGGAAACCCGGGAGCGCGTCGATCAGCGGATGGGCCATGATCAGCGGCCGGCGTTGCGCCAGGCGTGGCCGTGGGCGCCCAGGAGGGCGTCGCCGCCCGCGGGGCCCCAGGAACCGGCGGCGTAGGTTTCCATGCCGGCGCGACCCTGCTTCTGCCAGCTCTGGAGCAGCGGCGTGAACAGGCGCCAGGAAGCCTCCGTCTCGTCGCCGCGGATGAAGAGCGTGCGGTCGCCGACGATGCCGTCGAGGATCAGGCGCTCGTAGGCCTCGGGCGTGTTGGAGCCGTAGGTGGTGGCGTAGCGGAAGCTCAGGCGGACCGGCTGCGTGCGCGGCTCGAGGCCGGGCACCTTGGAGTTGAGGACGAGCGTCGTGCCTTCGTCGGGCTGGATCTGGATGACGAGGCGGTTCGGCGCGAGGTCGTAGCGGGCGTCGCCGGCGAAGAGGCCGGACTCCGGCTGCTTGAACTGGATGGCGATCTCGGAGACGCGGCGGGCGAGGCGCTTGCCGGAGCGCATGTAGAACGGCACGCCGGACCAGCGGCTGTTCTCGATCGAGAAGCGCAGCGCGCAGAACGTCTCGGTCGCGGAGTCCTTCGGGATGTCCTTCTCGGACAGGTAGCCCGGCACCTTCTCGCCGGCGGAGAGGCCTTCGGCGTACTGGGCGCGGACGGCGTCGGCGTTGGCGCCGAGGCGCAGCGGCTGGATGGATTCGAGCAGCTTGACCTTCTCGTCGCGGATGTGCTCGGCCGAAAGGGAGCGGGGCTGTTCCATCGCGACGAGCGCGAGGAGCTGCATGGTGTGGTTCTGCAGCATGTCCCGCGTGGCGCCGCTGCCGTCGTAATAGCCGCCGCGGGTGCCGACGCCGAGCTCCTCGGCGACGGTGATCTGGACATGGTCGACGTGGCGACGGTTCCAGAGCGGCTCGAAGATCGGGTTGGCGAAACGCAGGACGAGGAGGTCCTGGACGGTCTCCTTGCCGAGGTAGTGGTCGATGCGGAAGATCTGCGACTCGCGGAAGTTGCGGGCCGCGACGGCGTTGAGGTGGACGGCCGAGGCGAGGTCCTTGCCGAACGGCTTCTCGATGATGACCTTGCTCTCGAGGTCGGTGCCGAGGCCGCGGGCGGCGAGGCCGGACTGGCCGAGGTTCTCGAGGATGGCCTCGAACACCGTGGGCGGGGTCGAGACGTAGAAGACGAGCTGGAGCGGACGGCCGGCGCGCTTCTCGGCGGCGGCGATCTGCTCCTTCAGGGCGGCGAAGGCCGCGGGGTCGTCATAGCCGCCGGCCTGGTAGGTGGTGTTGTCTTCGATGCGTTTCCAGATGTCGGGACGGAACTCGCGGCGGGAGAACTTCTTCAGGTCGGCCGCGGCCTGGGTGCGGAACTCGGCGTCCGGGATGGGCTTGCGGCCGAAACCGATCAGGTGGAAGTCGGCGGGCAGCAGGCTGTCGACCGTCAGGTTGTACAAGGCGGGCAGGAGCTTGCGGGCGGCCAGGTCGCCGGAGGCGCCGAAGATGACCACGCAGGTGGGCTGGGCGCCCCGGTGCTTGCTCAGGCCGGAGAGGAACGGATGACGGTCGGTGTCGGACATCGGAGTCTAGAAGCGGCGCCGTCCGAAGAGGACTTCGCCACGGTGTTGAAGGAGGCGGACGGTGCCTTTCTTGCAAACCAGAACTTCCACGACGTCGAAGCGCGTATGACACGCACCCCCGATTTGCCGAATCCAAGCGGCCGCGGCCCGACGCAAAGCCCGCTTTTTCCGCCGATTCACGGCCCCGTACCCTTCCCCGCCGACCTCCGCCGTCCGCGTCTTCACCTCGACGAAGACGAGCACCGTCCCCTCGAGCACGACGAGGTCGAGCTCGTCCCGGCCGTGGCGCCAGTTCGCCGCCAGGCACCGCCCGCCTTGGCGACGATAATGCGCCTCGGCCTGGCGTTCGCCCCACGCGCCGAAATCAGCCGGCGGCGGACGGCCGACCCACCAGGCCCGCAAGGCCGCGCGCAGTTCGCTCCAAAACATGACCGAGAAGACCTAAATCCGGCTTTTTCCGCCACCCCGCGGCCGAGGGGTTCTTGACCTAGGGAACCCTAGGTGCCTTTCTCTGTCCTTACACCCCACACCCATGCGCCTCCTCACCCTCCTCGCCCTCGCCGCCGCGGCCTGCGTCAGCGCCGACCCGATCCCGGAATCCTACCGCCAGAACGGCTGGTTCGTCGGCGCCCAAGCCTACACTTTCAAGGAGTTCTCCTTCTTCGAAGCCATCGCCAAGACCAAGGAAGCCGGCGGCAACCTCATCGAGATCTTCCCCGGCCAGGCCGTGAAGCCCGGCTCGAAGGAGAAGACCCACCACTCGATGTCCGACGCCACCATGGCCGAGATCAAGGCCGAGCTGGACCGCCAGGGCGTCCGCGCGGTGAACTACGGCGTCGTCGGCGCCAAGAACAAGGAGGAGGTCTACGCGATCATGGCCTTCGCCAAGAAGATGGGCCTCTACGCCGTCTGCACCGAATCCACCGAACAGATCGCCCACTGGGAATCCGCCGCCAAGGAGTTCGACATCAAGGTCGCCATCCATGAGCACGGCACCCGCCTCAACAAGGAAGGCAAGATCGACCCGAAGTACAAGGTCTGGGACCCCCTCTACGTCCTCGGCGTCGTCGAAAGCCGCGACGCGCGCGTCGGCGCCTGCGCCGACATCGGCCACTGGGCCACCTCCGGCCTGAGCTCGGTCTGGGCGCTCAAGGTCCTCGAGGGCCGCATCGTCAGCGTGCACCTCAAGGATAAGTCGGACTTCGGCCACAAGGCCACCGTCGTCGTCGCCGGCAAGGGCGTGGTCGACGTGGACGGCTGCCTCCAGGAGCTCATCCGCCAGAAGTTCGACGGCCATATCTCGATCGAGCACGAGGCCGACTGGAAGGACAGCGTCCCGCAGGTGAAGCACAACATCGACTTCGTCAAGGCCCGCGCGAAGTAAGCCGCCGCTCCGGTGCGTCGATCAAGCCCCCGGGAAATCGGGGGTTTTTTTGTAGGCAGGTAAAACGATGGAACTCAAGGGGAGACCGGAAACCGGAAAGATGAACATTCTCAGGTCCCCGGTCTCGGGCCTCAGGTACCAGGTTCAGGTACTCAGGTTCAGGCGTCAGACCCGGGACCTGAACCCGAACCCGAACTGCCGAACCTGACACCCGATGGCTGAGACCCGAGACCTGAAAAGCATCCCCCGCCACCCGCCACCTGGAACGAGGCAGCTATCCCTCACTCCGCGATCGCGGCCTTCAGTTCCTTGAGCATGCGCTTCAGTTCGCCGGG
>CAZXSI010000051.1:0-8930 GCA_964643215.1 uncultured Klebsiella sp.
GCAACAGCCACCTTGGCAAGGTGGTACTCTACCATTGAGCTACGCGCGCGTTGGAAGGGAAGCAGACCAAACGCCCTAACGAGTGTCAAGCCTTTGGACGAACCTCGTCCGGGCGGCCTTCGGGGCGGGGGTCAGACCCTGCTTTTCCAGCAAGGCCGCGGCTTCGTCGGAAAAAAGCCACCGGAGGGCGGGCGCCAGGACGGGCAGCTGGTCTTGCCGGACGTAAAGAACGAGAGGCACCTGCAAGGGGTAGTCCCCGTTGTGGATGTTGTTCTCGTCGGGACCGTAGGCGGTGGAAGGGCGGCCAGGGCGGCCATCGGCGACCTGGAGCACCTTGCCGCGTCCGGCGGACACGCGCGGGAGAAGGACGACGCTGC
Organism: uncultured Klebsiella sp.; assembly: GCA_964643215.1. Taxonomy (GTDB): domain Bacteria; phylum Verrucomicrobiota; class Verrucomicrobiia; order Opitutales; family UBA953; genus UBA953. Next base: position 378 of record CAZXSI010000051.1, read on the forward strand.
CGGCGCGCGCGGAGAGCAGGTCGTCGGCCAAGGGCGGTTCGACCCGTTGCCGCACGTCGGCCCGGAAAGGCTGGCCCGCGAGCACGACGCCCTGGAAGACCTCCAGGACGAGCGTGCCGGGCGGCGAGCAGACCGCCGGCGTGATGAGTTCGGAACGGGCCGCCGGATCGAGGTCGTTCCAGTTGCGCGCCGGCGCGCGCGGATCGCGCGCGAAGATGTTCGCGAGATTCTCGAGCGTGACCTGTTCGGCGCGGTTGCTGCCATGGGTGGCGACCACGACGGCCGCGGCGGCGAGCCGGAACTCGGCGACGCCGATCTTGCCGGCAGGCGCCGGCGCGACCTCGCGCTCGCGCATCATGAGCACCGCCGCCGCGGCGCGTCCTTCGACGAAGGCCTGCCGGCCGGGAAGCGTGCCGGCGAAATCGGCGGTGGTCCGGCCGGCGGCGAGATCCAAGCCGCGGGCGACGGCGCCGGCGAGCAGGTCCGAACCGACGAAGTCCGCGGCGTTCGCCGCGACGCCGCAGAAAAGGAAGGCGAGCAGCCTCACGCGGTCTCGGGACCGGGATCGAGTTCCGGCCATTGCAGGAGTTTGCGATGCAGCGTACGGCGGGAGATCCCCATCAGCTCGGCGGCGCGGGTGCGATTGCCGGCGGCGGCGGCGAGCGCCTGCTTGAGCAGCTGCTTCTCGTTCTGCTCCCGGTCCAGGATGTTGCCGGAAGAGGGCAGGGCGGCCACCGCCACGGCGGTGGCGGCGGGCTGGGAGAAGCGCGGGTCCAGGTCGCCGACGGCGACGGTCTTGCCGGCGCGCAGGACGGCGAGGTTCTCGCAGGCGTTGCGCAGCTCGCGGATGTTGCCGGGCCAAGGGTAGCGGACCAGCACCGCCAAGGCGTCCGGCGCAAGCCGCGCCGGCGCGACGCCGTTCTCCTTCGCGAAACGTTCGAGGTAATGCGTGAGCAGCAGCGGCACGTCGTCCTGCCGCTCGCGCAGCGGCGGGAGACGCAGGGGCACCACGGACAGCCGGTAATAGAGGTCTTCGCGGAACTTGCCCTCCTTGACCATCTGCAGGAGGTCGCGGTTGGTGGCGCAGACGAGGCGCAGGTCGAGCGCGATCGGCCGGTGCGAGCCGAGGCGCTCGACGGACCGCGTCTCGAGGAAGCGGAGCAGCTTCACCTGGGTCGTCGCGTCGATCTCGCCGATCTCGTCCAGGAAGAGGGTGCCGCCGTCGGCCGATTCGAAGCGGCCGACCCGGCGTTCGTTCGCGCCCGTGAACGCGCCCTTCTCGTGGCCGAACAATTCCGATTCGAGCAGGTTGGCGGGGATCGCCGCGCAATGCACCGCCATGAAGGGGCCCTTGGAGCGCTGGCTCGCCTGATGGATCATCTGGGCGAAGAGCTCCTTGCCGGTGCCGGTCTCGCCCAGCAGGAGGATGGTGGCGTTGGAAGGCGCGACGGAACGGACCTGCTCGACGGACCGCTGGAGGGCGGCGGACGAACCCACCACCTCGCCGAGCGCGAACTTGCGATCGAGGCGCGCCTTGAGCGTGACGACTTCCTTCTCGGCGGTGCGCGCCTTCAGCCCGCGCTCCAGGACGAGCTCGACCTGGCGGAGGTCGACGGGCTTCTGGAAGAACCAGTAGGCGCCGCGGCTCATCGCCTTCACGGCGGTGTCCACGTCGCCGTACGCCGTCATCATGATGCACACCGGCTGGTGCGGCAGCCTGAGCGCGCGGTCGATGACCGCCATGCCGTCCTCGCCGGCCATGCGCAGATCCGTGAGCACCGCGTCGGGCGGGACGTCCTGCATGAGGCGCGCCGCTTCCGCGGCGTCCTTGGCGACGAAGGTCTCGTAGCGGTCTTCCAGGGCCGCGCGGAGGCCGTCGCGGATGTTCTTCTCGTCGTCGACGATGAGGACCGTGGGTTTCATGGCTCAGGCTTCGGGCGAGGTCTGGTGGTTGGCCGCGCCCCAGGCGCGGGCGGCCTTCTCGGCCAGGGCGACGCGCGCGCGGTCGACCTCCGCCAGCCGCGCCTTGAGGTTCGCGTTGGAGATGCGGGCGAGGTCGTCGAGGTCGCAGAGATAGGCGCCATCCAGGCCGGGCACGGCGGCGAAATTGCGCGGCACGCCGAGGTCGACCAGGAGGAGCGGACGGCCCGAGCGGCGCCCGGCGAGCTCCCGGATCGCCACCGCGTCGAGCAAGGCGCGTTCGACGGTGGCGCAGCCGACGATGACATCGTGCGCGTGCGCCTGACGCAGCGCGTCGGCCAGCGTGAGCGAAGAGCCGGCGAATTCCTCGGCGAGCGCGCGGGCGTTCTCGAAGGTCCGCGAGGCGACGGAGACCTGGGCGGCGCCGCGGGACACGAGCGCCTGGACGACCTGACGGCCGACGTCGCCGGTGCCGAGCACGAGGACCCGGGCTTCGGCGAGGGAGCCGAACACGCGCAACGCCAGCTCGACGGCGACGTTGCCGAGGCTGACCTGCCCCTGCGAGATGCCGGTGTTGGTCCGGGCCCAGGCGCCGGCCTGGAACGCGCGCTGGAACACGCGGTTGAGCACCGGCCCGGTCATCCCGCGCGCAAGCGCGTCGGCGTAGGCGTCCTTCACCTGTCCGGCGATCTCGACCTCGCCGACCATCTGCGATTCGAGACCGGAGACCACGGCGAAGAGATGCTCCACGGCCTGGAGCCCGGGGACCGGCCGGAGATGCTGGTCGAGCACGGCCGCGGGCGCGCCCGTGGCCTTGAGCAGCGCGCTGCGCACATGGAGGGCGGCGGCTTCGTCGCCGACGGCGTAGGCCTCGAGCCGGTTGCAGGTCGCGAGGAGGACGGCCTCGGCGAGGCCCGCCTCGCGGGCGGCCGCATAGAAGACTTCCGCGCCGCCGGCGGGCACGGTGAAGGCCGCGCGCTCATCGAGGCCGGCGGTGCGATGCGTGGCGCTGAGCGCCACGAGGTTGCGGGGACGTTCGCTCATCGGGCGGCGGGGAGCGAAAGGTAGAGGGCCACCACGGCCGGGAGGGCGACCAGCAGCGAGGCGCGCGCGAAGGCGGCGCCGGCGAGGCGCTGACGGCGGCGTTGCACGATGATCCAGACGCAGGCGAGCCAGGTGACGAGCGCGGCGCTGAGCTTCGGCGCCGAGACAAGGGCGAGGTCGCGCTGCGCCCAATCCGTCGCGCCGATCACCAACGACAGTCCGAGCAGCCAGACGGCCGCGCCCATCAGCTGCGCGCCGACGCGGTCGAGCGGGACGAGCGCCGGCAGCAACGCGTAGATGCCGCCGAACTGGTGACGCGCCAAGGCGCGATCCTGCAGGAGATAGGCGGCCGAATTAAGCGCCTGCGCGCCGAGCACGCAGTAGGCGAGCACCGCGGCGCCGACATGCATCACGATGAGCGGCTTGCCGGCGGTGTCCAGCGGGTGCTCGACGACGCCGAGGAAGCCGGCGGCCACGAGGCATAGCGCCGTGGCGCCGGCGATCGCCCAGGTCGGCAGGCGATGATTGAAGGTGAGGTCGAGGAAGAGCGACAAGCCTGCCAGGCCCCAGGCGATCGAGAGGAGCAGCTCCGCCGGACTGGCGATCGGCAAGGCGTGCGTGCGCAGGCCTTGGTAGGCGAGCATGGTGGTCAGCAGGACCCACCCGGCGCGGAGCAACCAAAGTCCGGCCGAGGGCAATTTCCCGGCGGCATCCTTGGCGGCCAGACCGTCGAGCACCGCGGCGACCAGGAACACCGAGGCACAGCCCAGCAGGCAATCCTTGGAAAGGGGATGCGCGGCGAGGGATGCGGCCAAGAGGACCATAAGAATAAGTGTAGGGGAGGTGTGACATTTTGGCAAACCCTCAAGATGTCCTGTTTTCTTGCGAAAGAGGGGAGGGGAGCTAACTTGCGGCTCCCTTATGGCCCACGACCTCTACGATCTCACCCAACACCCCCCTCGCAGCCCCCGCGTCCGCCTGGGCGGCCTGGTCATCCTTCCCCGGATGATCGACAAGGCCCGCGCCACGAAGGCCGGTAAAAATGGCGAATATAACTACGGCTGCTCGCTGGATAAGAACGTGCTGGAATTCCTGGGCATCGAGGCGGATGCACTTAAGACACAGATTGACAAGGGTTTAGGAGATGGAGAAATCCTTGCTTGGCTCATGGCCAACGCCAAGAAGCCCCGTTCGGGGCAGGAAATCGCCGCTTTCAGCGCTTACCACGAACAACGGGCCCCGAGCGCCCCGGCGGGCCGGGCCAAACTGACGGAATACCAGTCCTCGACGCCGGCCGGCGCGAAGCGCGAAGACATCGTCACCTGGTTCGACGTGCTCGACCTGGACGATCACCAGAGCTTCGGCGGCAAGGTCTGATCCGTGGCCAAGGCCGGTCAGCCACGACGGGTGCTGCTTGTCTGCATGGGCAACATCTGCCGCTCGCCGACGGCCGAGGCCGTCCTGCGCACCAAGGCCAGGCAGGCCGGCCTCGCCATCGAGTTCGATTCCGCGGGCACCGAGAACTACCACGTCGGCGACCCGCCCGACCCGCGTTCGATCCGCCATGCGGCGCGGCGCGGCTACGACCTTTCGTCCCTGCGCGCCCGTCAGGTGCATGCCGACGACTTCCATCGTTTCGATCTCATCCTGGCGGCCGATGAGCTCAACCTCCGTGAGTTGCGTCGGCGTTGTCCGGCGGAACAGCAGTCGCGGCTGCGACTCTTCCTCGATGACGTCGCCTTGCCCGATCCCTATTACGGCGAAAGCGACGATTTCGAAAAAGTGCTGGATTTGGTCGAAAAACAGGCGGTTTTGCTGATGTCGCGGTGGGCGCGTCCGAACTGAATGATTGCCGTGTCGGCCGCGGCGGCGTTGGATGATGGCACCGATGTACCAAGTGAACTTCAGCGACCAAGCGATGCGCGAGCTCGCGAAGCTGCCCACCTTGGAGCAGATGGAAGTCGTCGAGGCGTTCACTGCGCTCACCCCGGAGGCCCTGCTGCGCGGCAGTTCCGAGCTCGGCACGGTGCGCCGCGGCGGACACACCTACCATCGGCTGCGCGTCGGGGAGTTCCGGATCTACTTCGAGGCGAGCGAAGGGTCGCTCATGGCGAATTACGTCCTGCACAAGCACACCTACGCCGACTTCGCCTTCCGCTCCCACCTGCCTTTCCCCGAGGACGAGGCCCGCATCGAACAAGAAGGCGGCTTCTGGAAATACCTCGACGAACCCCCTAAGTCCTAAAAGTGACCACGCCCCCTCAAAAACCGCCTTATTCCTCCCCGGAAGAGGCCGCCCGCATCTACCTGCTGCCCAACCTCTTCACGGCGGGCAACATGCTCTGCGGCTTCCTGGCCATCAAGAACTGCATCGAGGCGCGTTTCACCGCCCTGACGGACAACGGCCGGGCCGATCATTACATCATGGCGGTCTGGTTCATCCTGTTCGCCTGTATCTGCGACCTTTTCGACGGGCGCGTCGCCCGGGCCACCAAGCGGGAATCCCTCTTCGGGGCCGAATTCGACTCCATCGCGGATACGGTCTCGTTCGGGGTCGCCCCCGCCCTGATGGCCTGCTTCCTGGTCATCAAACCGGAGGTCACCGAGAACGTCCAGCTGATCACCTGGCTGCTGGCCTTCATCTATCTTCTCTGCGCGGGCGTGCGCCTGGCGCGCTTCAACGTGCTCACCAACCCGCTCGTCCCGGGTAACGAGAAAAGGGCCGCCGGCGGGGACTTCGTGGGCCTGCCGTCGCCCGCCGCCGCCGGCATGATCGCCTCCTTGGTCCTGGTGCTTTCCAAGATCATGGAATCGGAAGGCGCCCTGGACGTCGCGGTCCGGGATTGGTCCTGGAGCCTGCTCCCCCTCATGCTGATCATCTCGTTCCTGATGATCAGCAACGTCCGTTTCCCGAGCTTCAAGAAGCTGGACTGGTCGGCCCGGGCGCGGACCCGCGGGTTCATCCTCATCATCATCGTCGGGGCGATCGTCTTCCGTTATCCGCACTTCTCCTTCCCGGCCATCTTCCTCGGCTATATCAGCTACAGCATCTTCCGCCACGCGTTCCTGCTCAAGAAGAGCGAGATGGACCCGGCGCCGGACGATGACGATGAACCGGTGTCCAAGGTGTGAATAGGCCGTGAGGCATCGGTGCGTCTGGCCTGTTGTGAACAACCGAGGAGTTATTCACCCCGGACACACAACGGCGACGGCCTCCGATGGTGCCTCGGACCAGTGGCTTGCGGAACCATGTACGGGATTCCGACACCTACGGATGCTACTGGTATTTATAAATGAAGAGTAACCAGAGACAGGATCGGCCGGGTTGTGGGCAATGAGGGGTTGCCTCACCCCCTGCCTGTCCTCAATTCTCGGGTCATCATGAAGTTCAAGGTCAACCGGAATCACTTTTTCAACGGTCTCTCGAGCGTGACCAACGTCGTGGGCAACCGGGCCACCATGCCGATCCTGCAGAACGTGCTCATCGAGGCCGAAGGCGACACCGTCACCCTGACCACCACGAACCTGGATCTCGGCATCTGCTGTCGCATCAAGGCCTCGGTGTCCTCCCCCGGCCGCATCACCTTGCCGGTCAAGAAACTCGTCCCGATCATCCGCGCCCTGTCGAGCAGCGACACCATCGTCGAGCTCACCGGCAAGGACCGCGTGAAGATCACGTCCGGCAGCTCCGTCTTCCAGATCGCCGGCCTCCCGGCCGACCAGTTCCCCCCGATCTCCAATTTCGCCGGCCAGCCGACCATCTCCATCAACCAGGACGACCTCGGCGACATGCTCCGCAAGGTCAGCTACGCGCAATCTTCCGACGAGAACCGCTACATCCTCAACGGCGTGTTCTTCGAATTCTCGGAAGGCAAGCTCACGGTCGTGGCGACGGACGGACGCCGTCTCGCCAAGTGCGAACGCAAGATCGCCGGCACCGACAAGACCCTGGCGCTGATCCTCCCCGCCCGCACGATCATCGAACTGATGCGCCTGCTCAAGGCCGGCGGCGAAGCCCATGTCTCGCACAACGAACGCCAGGTCGGCTTCACCATCGACATCCCGAAGAACGAGGAAGGCCTCGTGGACCGCATCCAGCTCGTCTCCAAGGTCGTCGAAGGCAACTACCCGAACTACCGCCAGGTCATCCCGAAGGACGCCGGCTCCAAGGTCCGCCTCGAACGCGAGAAGCTGCTCGAGAGCGTCAACCGCGCCGCCCTCATGACGGACGACCGCAACAACACCATCCGCATGACGGTCTCCAAGAAGTCCCAGAACCTCGAGATCTCCGCGAAGTCCGACAGCGGCGAAGCCCACGAACCCATCGCGGTGAAGTACGAAGGCCCGGACGTGAACATCGCCTTCAATCCCCAGTACATCATCGATCCGCTCAAGGCCCTGACCGAGGACGAGATCGACTTCGAGTTCAAGGACGAGATGTCCCCCGGCGTCATCCGCGGCCTCAAGGACGATTTCCTCTGCGTCGTGATGCCGCAGCGCATCTCCTAGGCGCCGCCGCTCACAGTCCGGGTTCGGCGCAGTCCGGCAGCGACTTGATCCGTTCGAGAATCCGGCGGGAGGCCTCGAGGGACCGGTCGGCGTGCTCGCGGCCCGGATCGTATTCGGCCGGCATCATGGCCCGGCCGAAGCGGACGCGGATCCGCGCCGAGCCGACCGGGAAGTTCGCGCCGCGCGGCAGCACGTCGCGGGCGCCGCGGATATGGATCGGCACCACCGGCACGCCGGACTTGCAGGCCAGCAGTCCGGCGCCGGCCTTGGGCGAGGCGATGACGCCGTCGTGGCTGCGCGTGCCCTCGGGGAAGATCAGGAGGCCTTCGCCCGCCGCGAGGGCGCCCAGGGCCGCGCGGATCGCGCCGATGTCCGCTTCGCCGCGGTCCACCGGGATCGAATGGCAGGCGCGGATGACGAAGCCGAAGACCGGGTTGTCGAACAGCGACCGGCGGGCGATGAACGAGATCTCGCGCGGCAGGCTCGAGCCCAGCAAGGGCGGGTCGAGCATGCTCTGATGGTTCGACGCGAAGAGGCAGGCGCCCTTCGGCACCTGCTCCCAGCCTTCGACCTCGAGCGTGGCGAAGACCTCGATGAACGAACGCGCGCCGTGGTAGACGGCCTTGTAGATCAGGTTCTTCGAATCCAGGATCATCGGGGCAGGGCGGCCACCTTGATGAGCTCGCCGATCTCGGCGACGACGGCCTCGAGCGGCTTGTGCGTGTTGTCCAGGCGATGGGCGCCCGGCGCGCAGACGAGGGGCGCGGTCTTGCGCGTGGCGTCGAGGTGGTCGCGCTGCGTCACCTGGTCGGCCTGGCCTTCCGCCGCGCGGCGCTGCGCCCGCGCGTCCGCGTCGGCCTCGAGGAAGACGCGCACCTCGGCGTCCGGCAGGACGACCGAGCCGATGTCGCGTCCCTCCATCACCACGCCGGCGAAACCCTGGTCGCTCGCGAGCTTCACCTGCGCGCGCTGGTATTCGAGGAGGAAGGTGCGGACGGCGGGCAGGGCGGCGATCTTCGAGACGGCCGCGTTGACCTCGGGCGTACGCAGGTCGGCGTCGTCAGGCAGGACGCCGTCGAG
>CAZXSI010000052.1:0-8829 GCA_964643215.1 uncultured Klebsiella sp.
GCGCCCCTACCTTAATTCTCCAAACAAAAAACCCCGACGGGGTCGGGGTCTTGAGGGGGCCGAGGTTCGGCTCAGGCCTTCGCGGCGTTGAACTTGGCCTTGATCGCCTCGACCACGGCGGGATCCGCGAGCGTCGTGACGTTGCCCAGTTCGCGGCCCTCGGAGATGTCGCGCAGGAGGCGGCGCATGATCTTGCCCGAGCGGGTCTTGGGGAGATCCGGGACGAAGACGATGCGTTCGGGACGGGCGAACTTGCCGATCTTGGCGTCGACCATCCCGTTGAGCTTCTTGGCGAGGTCGGCCTCGTTGACCGTCTTGGCGGCGGCGGACTTCAGGATGACGAAGGCCATGAGGCCCTGGCCCTTGAGCTCGTGCTTCACGCCGATGACGGCGGACTCGGCGACCGCCGCGTCCTCGATGAAGATCGCCTCCAGCTCGGCCGTGCCGATGCGGTGGCCCGATACGTTGACCACGTCGTCGACGCGGCCGGTGATCCAGAGGTAGCCGTCCTTGTCGCGGATGGCGCCGTCGCCCGGGAAGTAATACTTGCCGCCCCAGCGGTTCCAGTAGGTGTCCACGTAGCGCTGTTCGTCGCCGAAGATGCCCTGCGTGATGCCGGGCCAGGGCTTGCGGATGGCGAGGATGCCGTGGTCGGTCTCGTTGCCGTGCTCGTCGAGGACGGCGGCGTCGACGCCGAAGAAGGGCAGCGTGGCCGAGCCGGGCTTCGTGGGCGTGCAGCCGGGCATCGGGGTGATCATGTGGCCGCCGGTCTCGGTCTGCCACCAGGTGTCGACGATCGGGCAGCGCTCGGCGCCGATGTTGCGGTGGTACCAGAGCCAGGCTTCCGGGTTGATCGGCTCGCCGACGGAGCCGAGGAGGCGCAGCGAGGAGAGGTCGTGCTTCTTCACCCACTCGTCGCCCCACTTCATGAAGGCGCGGATGGCGGTCGGGGCGGTGTAGAAGACGGTGACCTGGTGGTCCTGCACGATCTTCCAGAAGCGGCCGAAGTCCGGGGCGTCGGGCGCGCCTTCGTACATCAGCACCGAGGAGCCGTTGAGGAGCGGGCCGTAGACCACGTAGGTATGGCCCGTGACCCAGCCCACGTCGGCCGTGCACCAGAAGAGGTCGTCGCCGCGGAGGTCGAAGACGTACTTGTTGGTCGAATAGGCGTGGACCATGTAGCCGCCCACGCTGTGCATGATGCCCTTGGGCTTGCCGGTGGAGCCGGAAGTGTAGAGCAGGAAGAGCATCTCGTTGGCCTCCTGCTGGACCGCCTCGCACTGGTCGGTGACCCGGGCGGCGGCCTCGTGGTACCAGACGTCGCGGCCGGCCTGCATGACGCAGCCCGCGTCGGGCTTGCCCGGGTGGCGCTGGAGGACGAGCACGTGGGCGCAGGTCGGGCAGTCCTTCACGCCTTCGTCGACCGTCTGCTTGAGCGGGAGGAACTTCCCGCGGCGGTAGCCGCCGTCCATCGTGATGACGGCCTTGGACTTCGCGTCGTTGACGCGGTCGCGGATGGACTCGGCGGAGAAGCCGCCGAAGACGACGGAGTGGACGATGCCGAGGCGGGCGCAGGCCAGGACGGCCATCGCGAGCTCGGGGACCATCGGCATGTAGATCGCGACCGTGTCGCCGCGCTTCAGGCCCATGCCCTTGAGCACGTTGGCGAAGCGGCTGACCTCGGAGAGGAGCTGGCGGTAGGTGAGGCGGCGGACCTCGACGGCCTTGCCGTCGGCGGTGGGCTCGCCTTCGTAGACGATCGCGACCTTGTCGCCGAGGCCCTTGGCGACCTGCGCGTCGAGGCAGTTGTAGGCGACGTTGGTCTTGCCGTCCACGAACCAGCGGAAGAACGGCTTCTTGGATTCGTCGACGACCTTGGTCCACGGCTGGAACCAGGCGAGCTCCTTGGCTTCGTCGGCCCAGAAGCCGTCCGGGTCCTGGATCGAGCGCCGGTAGAGGGCGTGGTAGCCGTCCATGCCTTTCACGCGGGCCTTGGCGACGAACGCGGCGCTGGGCGGGAAGACCTGTTCGTTGGAGCCGAAGCCTTCGGCGCTGGCCTTCTTGACGTCGTCGATTTCTTCGTTGGCGTCGGAATTCTGAGGGGTGTGGGCCATGGTTTTACGTTTGGAGCGAAGGATGAGGTAGATGGAGAAGGCGACCAGGATGGCGAGGGCCAGCACGAGCAGGGGGCTCTCCGTGATATCGGGGTCGATGGCGGCGAGTTCCGCGAAGGGGGCCATGGGGTGGATGGGGTAGGGATATGAACCCAGCCGGTCGCCGGAGGGCAACAAAAACGCGGGGTCTGTGAGCAGTTTGACCCTTCCGAGCAGGGTTTGTTGCCTAAAGCTCCGCGAGCAGTTCGGCGAAGCCGTCGACGACCCGGACGCCGAGCCCTTCGAGGCGGTCCCGGTGCTGGTGGCCGTGGGCGGCCAGCACGCAGTCGACCCCCATGGCGGCGGCCGCCTCGGCGTCGTGCGCCGTGTCGCCGACATAGAGCACGTCCGCGGGCCGATGACCCAGGTCGGCCAGGTGGAGGCGGGCGCGGTCTTCCTTGCTGCCGGCGTGGATGTCCTGTCCGCCGCACGCCTTGACGAAGCGCCGGCTGAGCCCGTATTGCGCGAGCGTCGTCGCGAGCAGCGTGCGTTCGTAGGCCGAGAGCACCGAGTGCGTGAGGCCGGCCGCGGCGAGCCCGTCGAGCAGCGTCTCCGCGTGGGCGTGCAGGCGGCACTCCGCCTTGCGTTCCTCGTAGGCCGCCATGAAGCGGACCGACATCGCGCGGAAAGACGTCTCGTCGGGCGTGAAGCCGATCGCCTGGTAGACCTTGATGACCGGGAACTGGAAGATCTCGCGGTACCTCACCGGATCGACGGGCGGGTGGCCGTCTTCCCGCAGCAGCCGGTTCAGCGCGGCGCAGCACAGCCAGGTGTCGTCGAGCAACGTGCCGTTCCAGTCCCAGACGACGTGGCGATAGGCGGTGAGCTTCTTACGCATGGGCGGGCGTGAGGGAGAAAGCCTCGATGGCCACGCCTTGGCAACAGTGGGCGAGGTCGGGCGGGCGGGCGCCGACGCCGAAGCCGTCCCAGCGCAGCGGCAGGTCGCTCCAGGCGGAGGCCGCGGCCCGGCTCAGCGCATACGGGGCATGATGGACCTGGCCGCGCACGAGCTTTCCGCCGCGGACCGAGAAGAAGTTATAACGTTCGGCCAGATGGAATTCGAGGGAGCCCGGCGGGGCGGCTTGCGGCGCGGCCGTCGGCGCCCACGCGAAGCGGGCGGTCTCCGCCTGCCCCGCGCGCCGGCAGGACTGCGCGAGGCCCGGACCGAAGGCCATCGTCGCGTGCTCGTAGGGCAGGCCGAAGCACGCGCGGGCGATCGCGACCGCGGGGGCGCGGTCGCAGTCGAGGGAGAAGAACCATACGCCGGGTTCGCCGGAAGCGTCGCGGACGTAGGTCCGGACATTCAGCTCGTTGAAGTACGACAGCCAGGGCAGGGCGGGCAGGCCGGCGGGGCGCACGGCGTTCATGCGGAAGCCCACGACGCCGAGGTAGGCCTTGCCCTCGAAGGTGTCGACGGTGAGACCGGCCGGCAGCCGCGCCTGGAGGGCCGCCGCCTCATGTTCCCAATGCAGGAAGAAGAGGTCGTCCCAGCGCTGGCGCATGACCGGGCGACGCGTCGGTCGGACGCGGGCGCGCAGCAGTCGGTCGGTGGCGTCGCTCACGGCGACATCCTCCCCGGCCGCGGCGGGCGGTCAAGCGGGGCGGGCTTATTTCCCGGCGAAGGGGGGCTGCGACAGGTCGAGCTGGTAGAGCACCTGGTTGTATTCCCAGCGCGGCGTCGGCTGCTTGTTGCCGGAGAACGTCGTCGTGTAGGTGCCTTCGAAGTGGATCACGGGCGAGTCGGCGCGGAAGAACTCCGGGTGCAGCACCGGGTTGTAGAACGTATAGTTGTCGTGCGAGAGCACCTTGCGCGCGTTGCGCCACGGTCCGGAAGGGTCGTCCGCCTCGGCCAGCCAGACCTCGCCGAGGAAGGAGGGCTGGCCGGCCTTCTGGGTGAAGATCGCCAGCCACCGGCGGTTCCAGGGGTGCCAGGCGAGATGGCCGCCGTGGACCGCGACGGCCTCGCCGGCAGGGGTCGCGGCGCTGGTCGCGGCGCGCATGGGCCGCCATTTTTCGGGATCCTTCCAGCCTTCGTAGGTCGCCGGCGTGCGCAGCGTCGGGAACGGGTTGCAGAACAGGATCCACTTGCGGCCGACGGGGTCGGTCCAGGGCACCGCGTGGCCGTTCGGGACCGGCGGGGGCGCGGGATGGGCCGCGTCTTCGGTCCACACCGTGTCGAGCGGATGGAAGAGTTCCTCATGCGGGTCCCATTCGACGAGGTCCCAGCGGTAGGCGTGCATCTCTCCTTTCACCTTCACCGCCGAGGCGACGAGGTGCGGCGCGCCCTTCGCGTCGGGCAGGGTGATCGCGCCCCAGACCCACGTCGGGCCTTCGCCGGGCACCTTCGCCACGCCGCGCGGGCGCAGCTCGGCCTGCGCGGTCTGGCGTTCGCTCACGTAGGCGTAGGGCGGGCGGAGCGGCGGCTTCGGCGGCGGCACGAACTTGTCGGTCGTCGCCGCCGAGACGTTGAAGATGCCCAGCGGATGATGCGCGAGGTTGGTGTCGCCCCAGAACCAGAGGAGCTTCCCGCCGAGCTCGGCCGTCACCACGCTGTCGGCGCCGAGCACGCCGCTCTCCTTCCAATCCAGCTGTTCGCCGAGCTTCTGGGATTCCGCGAAGAGACCGGCGCCGGTGAGGCGGCCGAGGCGACGGGCGAGGATCGTGCGTTCGACCGTGACCTTGAGCGTCTTGCCCGCCGCGGGCGTCAGGCGGACGCCTTGGTAGCCGAAGCCGTCGGGCTTCACGCCGTAGCCATGGCCGTGGACGGAGAACCAGGTCTCGCGTCCCATGAGCTCGGGGAGGTCGAAGGCGATCAGCCCGGCGTTGTCGGAGACGAAGCGGGCGCCGTGGACCGTGCGCAGTTCGACGCCCGGCACCGGCCACCCGTCGCCCTTCTCCACGACCTCGATGCGGCAAGGCTGGACGGCGTCGGCCGTCGCCGCGCCGGCCAGCAGGCCGAGGAGCCAAAGGGTGAGCCGCATGTCCCCAGCATCGGCCGAACCGGCCGTGATTCAAGCCTGCGCGGGGCTTTTCGCTTGGAGCGGGGGCGGGACGGGCTTACCTCTGGGGCATGCTTCCGGAAGCGCGCCAGAAAGAGCTCAAGGCCTTCGCCGAGAAACTCGCGGACATCGCGCGGCGGGTGCTGGTCGCGGCCCATGCGCGCGTCGAGACCGAGGTCGAGACCAAGGCCGACGGCACGCCGGTGACCGTCGCCGACAAGGAAGCCGAGCGCCAGATGCGCGCGGCCATCAAGGCGGCGTATCCGGAACACGGCATCCTCGGCGAGGAGTTCGGCCCGGAGAACGTCGACGCCGACTATTGCTGGGTGCTCGACCCCATCGACGGCACCAAGTCGTTCCTCTCCCGCGTCCCGCTGTACGTCACCCTCATCGGCCTGCGCCACGAAGGCCGGCCCGCGCTGGGCGTCATCGACCAGCCGATCCTGTGCGAACGCATCGTCGGCGACAACCGCACCTGCGAGCTCAACGGCCGGCCCGTGCGCGTGGCCGAGGTCCCCATGAAGGAGGCCGTCGTCGTCTCGACCGACCTCGACAACGTCCGGCGCCTGCACCGCGACGTCCGCTGGAACCGTTTCGCCGACAGCGTCGCGCACGTGCGCACGTGGGGCGACGGCTACGGCCATCTCCTCGTGGCGGCGGGCCGGGCGCACGTCGTCGCCGACCCGGTGATGAACCCGTGGGACCTCGTCCCCGTGCTGCCCGTGCTGCGCGGCGCCGGCGCCGTCGTGACCTCCTGGGACGGCGGCGATCCCCTCAAGGCCGGCAACCTCATCGCCGCGGCGCCGAAGCTGCACGCGGAAGTGATGCGCACCCTGCGCGACTGAGCGGGGCTCAGAGGCGGAGCTTCAGCGAGCGGCCGTGGGCGTCGAGGCGCTCCATGCGGGCGAACGCGTCGACCACGCCGGCCGCCTTCTTGAGCGAGGCCGGGTCGTACTGCACCAGGCTGGTGCGGCGGAGGAAGTCGGCGACGCGCAGGCCGCTGAAGAAGCGCCCCGTGCCGCCGGTCGGGAGCGTGTGGCTCGGGCCGGCGGTGAAATCGCCGAGCACCGTGGGCGTATGGCTGCCGAGGAGGATGGCGCCGGCCGTGGTGATCCGCGCGGAGAGCTTCTTGAGCTTGCCCTTCGCGACCATCAGCTCGAGGTGCTCGGGGGCGACGAGGTTGGCGGCTTCGGCCGCGTCCTCGATCTTCGGGACGAGGATCACGCAGACCTTGGCGTCGAGCGCCTTGCGGATCTTCTCGCCGTGCGTGAGGGCGGCGGACTGCGAGCGGGCGGCGGCCAGGCATCTGTCGGCGAAGGCCTCGGTCTCCGTGACGAGGTAGAGCTTCTCCTTGCCGCTGCCGTGTTCGGCCTGGGCGCAGAGGTCGGCCGCGACCCACTCCGGCTTGGCGGTGCGGTCGGCGATGATCATCACCTCGCTCGGGCCGGGCAGGAGGTCGACGCCGACGAGGCCGAAGACCTGGCGTTTCGCCTCGGTCACGAAGGCGTTGCCGGGGCCGAAGACCTTGTCGACCGGCGTCACCGTGTCGGTGCCGAGGGCCATCGCGGCGACGGCCTGGACGCCGCCGATCGCGTAGACCTCGCGGACCCCGCAGAGGTAGAGCGCGGCGAGGATGTCGGGATTGATCCGGCCGTCCGGGCCGGGCGGCGTGCAGGCGCAGATCTCCGGGACGCCGGCGACCTTGGCGGGCAGGGCGGTCATGAGGACCGTCGAGACGAGCGGCACCTGGCCGCCGGGGATGTAGAGGCCGCAGCGGCGGATCGCATGGTGGCGTTCGCCGACCGTGGCGCCGTGGGGGTTCTTCGCCGTCCAGCCTTTGGGGAGCGTGCGCGCGTGGAACGCCGTGACGCATTTCGCGGCCTCGTCGAAGGACTTCTTCTTCGCCCGGTCGAGGCCGGCCGCGGCCTGCTCGAGTTCCTTGAGGGGCACGCGGATCTGGCGGACCGTCAGCTTCGCGTGGTCGAACTTCGCCGTGTAGTCGAGCACCGCGATGTCGCCGCGGGCCTTCACGTCGGCGATGATGGCGGCGACGGCGGCGCGGACGTCGGGGGGGGCTTCGCCCGAGCCCACGAAGGCGCGGAGCCGGGTGCGGAAGTCCTTGTCGCCGGTGCGGAGGAGGGTCATGGGCTCAGAAGGTGGGAAAATCGAACAGGCCGGCCGGGAGGTCGGGGTTGACCTTGATCTGGTCGTAGGTGACCTCGCCGGATTTCTTGCCGTCGACCGTCACGGATTCCTTGGCGGGGAACATGATCCCGTCGGCCTTCGTCAGCGCTTCGACCTTCTGGCGCTGGCGTTCGCCCTTCGGGGTCGGCTGGTCGGAGGCCACGAGCGCGAACGTCTCGGCGTCGAAGTGGCGGGTGATGCGGAAGCCGCTGGCGTAGGCGTATTCGACCGCCTGGGTCTTGCGGCCGTCGATGTCGGACGGTCCCTTGTACGTGGCCGTGCCGAGGCCGGCCGCGGGGAGGGCGAAGAAGGCGAGGTCGTCGCGGGCCATGTCGCGGAGCTTCTTGAATTCCTCGTAGGGCACGGGGCGGACGGAGCGGCGGGCGAGGGCGTCGGCCTTGGTGGTGGTCCAGCCGTCGAGGCGGCCGGCGCAGACCGCGGCTTCGTAGCCGCGGTCGCGATCGACGGTGCTCTGCAGGCGGTAGCCCCCGCCGGCGAGCGTCAGCGTCGTCGTGTTCATCGGCTTGCCCTGGTCGTCGTAGGCCGTGAACTCCATCCGGAGGGACTTGACCTTGTCCAGGGCGGCGACGTCGGCCGTGAGCGCCGCGCGCGCCTTGGCGACGACCTCCTCGACCGTCAGCGGCTTGTCCGCGGCCGGGGCCGGACCGGCGAGCAACAGCGCGCAGAGGGCGGAGAATGTGCGGCGGAAAGCCATCGGGAGCCCGATGTTGGGCGGGGGTGCCTGCTTGGCAAGCATCGGAAGGCCGGCCAGCGCCGCTTCGGCGGGGCTCAGCGTTCGCCGGTCGCCTTGAGCAGGCCGGCCACGTCGCAGCGGCCTTCGTACAGCGCCTTGCCGACGATGGCGCCGACGAGGTTCGGGTAGGCCTTGGCCATCGCGGCGAGGCGGGCGACGTCGGCCGTGCCGGAGACGCCGCCGGAGGCGATGACGCCGCAGGGGCAGGCCTTGAGGACCGCTTCGAGGGAGCTCCAGTTCGGACCCGTGAGCATGCCGTCGGTCGCGATGTCGGTGTAGATCACCGTCGAGACGCCGAGGTCGCCGGCCTCCTTGGCGAATTCCGTCGCCTTCAGCGCCGTGACGGCCGTCCAGCCCTTGACGGCGACGAGGCCGTCCTTGGCGTCGATGCCGACCGCGAGGCGCGGGCCGTGGGCCTGGGCCATCTCGCGGAGGAAGGCGGGGTCGGTCGCGGCGCGCGTGCCGATGACGACGCGGCTCGCGCCGGCGGCGTAGGCGGCTTCGGCGGTCGCGCGGTCGCGCATGCCGCCGCCGAACTGGATCTTCGGCCCGAGCGCGGCGATGCGCCGGAGCGTCGGGAGATTGAGCGGAGCGCCGCCGAAGGCGCCGTCGAGGTCCACGACATGGATCCACGCCGCGCCGGCCTGGGCGAAGACGACGGCCGGCTCGACCGGGTCCTCGTAGTAGTCGGTGCGGGCGTCGTCGCGGCCTTGGCTGAGGCGGACGCAGCGACCGCCGC
>CAZXSI010000053.1:0-8618 GCA_964643215.1 uncultured Klebsiella sp.
GTCCTGCTCAACGCGATGCCCGTCGCGGAGATCAAGCGACGCGTGCTGGCGACGGTCTGATCAGGCCTTCGGCAGACGGACGACGAAGACGGCGCCCTTGCCGACCTCGCTGGTGACGGCGATCGAGCCTCCGTGCGCCTCGATGGCCTGCTTGACGATCGCGAGGCCGAGGCCGGCGCCGCCGGTATGGCGGGAACGCGAGGCGTCGACGCGGCGGAAGCGCTCGAAGATCCGGCCGAGGTTCTCCGGGGCGATGCCGCGGCCGTCGTCCGCCACGCGGAGCTCCGAGCAGCCGTCGACCACGCCCGTGGTCACGGTCACGGTGACGCCGGCTTCGTTATGCAGGATCGCGTTGATGGCGAGGTTCAGGATCACGCGGCCGAGGCGGCCGGCGTCGCCGACGACCGGGGCGCCTTCGAGGTGGGCGACGAGCCTGGCGCCATGCTCGCGGGCGACGCGCCCGAGCAAGGCGACGGATTCGTCGGCGAGGTCGGCGAGGTCGCAGGCATCCTGCGCGACCGGCCGGCCGGCGTCGCCTTGGGCGAGCTCGAGCAAGGCGTCGGAGATGGACTTCATGCGGAGCGCGGACTGCTTGATGGTCTCGAGCGCGGCGCGATATTCCTCGGGCGTGCGTTCCTGGCGCAGGGCGCCCTGGCTGTCGGAAAGGATGACCGTCAGCGGCGTGCGGAGCTCGTGCGAGGCGTCGGCCGTGAACCGGGCCATGTGCTCGCGGGCGGCGTTCATCTTGCCGAAGGTGTCGTTGAGCACCACCGCGAGGCGGCCGAGCTCGCTCTCGGTGTCCTCGACGTCGATCTTCCGTCCGAAATCACCGGCGGCGATGCCTTCGGCGTCGGCGGCGATGCGATCGATCGGCTGGAGCGAGCGTCCGGCCAGCACCCAGCCGATGCCGCAGCCGACGAACACGACGGCGAAGCCGGCGAGCGTCAGGCTCCGGGCGAGGGCCCCGAGGGCGGCATCCAGCCGCGCGGTCGGACTGCCGAACATGACCAGATTACGACCCGGCGGACGGTGCAGCAGAACCCGGTGTCCGGGCAACGTGACCATCAGATCCTGCGGACGGGACGGGGCGATCTCCGCATCCGCGCTCAGTTCGGCCAAGGCCTCCGCGACGAGCCCGGGGTCGGTCGGCGCATTCGCGGAACGGTAGAGCGAACGGGCGTCGAGGTCGGCGACCTGGACCCAGACGCCGGTGCCGGCGATCTCGGCCAAGGCCGCCTTCGCCTTCGTCGCCCGTTGCTCGGGACTTTCCGACCGGGCCGAGGCCTTGCCGTTAGGCCGGACGGACGGGGCGGAATTCCGCGGCCCGGCGACTCCTGGCACGACTTCGTTGAGCGCCCCCATGCCGCGGGTCATCTCCTGACGGAGGCGGAGGTCCAGCTCCTGCAGACGGGCCTGCCTCTCGAGACGATAGAAGGCGAGGAGGAGCACCGTGGCCGTGGCCGCGAGCAGGCCGAAGTTCCAGGCCAGGATGCGCCAGCGGATGGAATGGAAGACCATGGTCGGCGGCCTATTTCGGACCGGCTTCGATCACGTAGCCCAGCCCGCGGCGGGTCTTGATCAGTTCGGCGCCGAGCTTGCGACGCAGGTTGCAGACATGCACCTCGAGGAGGTTGGAGAGCGTGTCCTCGTTCTCGTCGAAGAGATGCTCGTAAAGCTCGGCGCGCGGGACCACGGCGCCTCGCCGATGCGCCAGGTATTCCAGCAGGCCGTACTCGCGGCCCGTCACGGGCTCGTCCTTGCCGGCCTTGGTGACGCGGCGGGCGGCGGTGTCGATCACCACGTCGCCGAGCGCGATGACCGCGGCGGCCGAGCTGTGGTTGCGCCGGACGAGGGCGCGGAGACGGGCGAGCAGCTCCTGCTGCACGAAGGGCTTGGCGACATAGTCGTCGGCGCCGAGGTCGAGTCCGGCGACGCGGTCGTCGACCGAGTTGCGGGCGGTGAGCATCATCACCGGGGTGCGCTTCGTGTGACGCAGCCGGCGGAGCATCTCCCGTCCGTCCATGACCGGCATGAGGTAATCGAGCACGATGGCGTCGTAGTCGCATTCCATCGCCTTGCGGAGGCCTTCCTCCCCGTCGGCGGCGGCGTCGGCGGCGTAGCCTTCCTCGCGGAGCAGCTTCAGCAGGCCGTTACGCAAGGCGGCTTCGTCTTCTACGATCAGGATACGCATCGGGGACAGGACTCATACTCTACCCAAAACGCCCTTAATCCAAGATTAAGAAATCACTCGGCCACGATGAACCGTCCGCGGGTGATCGCCGAATAGGCCCCCGTGGCGAGGGCGGCGACGCCGCAGAACCAGAAGACCATGCCCGGCGAGCATCCCAACCCCTGGAGGGCGACCCATTGGACGGCGGAAGCTCCCAGGATACCCACGAAGCTGAGGACGTTGGCGGCGCCTTGGACCGCGCCCTTGTCCTCCGGGGCCGGCCGATGCTGGAGCACGGCCGCGATCGGGACGATGAAGAGTCCGGCGGCGAAGCCAAGCCCGACGAGGCTGACGATGAAGGCGACCAGGGATATCCCCGGCCAGCCGAGCGCGAGGGCGCACAACGCGATGCCGGCGGCCCCGACCGGGACCAACCGGTACTCGATCCGACCGCGGGAGGCGTAACCGGCGGCCACGCTGCCGAAGCCGATGCCGAGCGCCAGCGCAAGGCTCAGGTAGGCGTTCTGGGCCTTCGTCAGTCGCAGGACGTCCTGGGCGTAGATCACCAGGTTCATCTGCACGAGGGCGGCGACGAAGAAGAAGCCGGTGTTGCCCCAGGTGGCGCGCCAAAGGTCCCGATCGGTCCGCATCAAGGCGAGCCGTCGCCAGAGATCCGTCACGGGGTTGATCCGGCGCTCGCAGGTCGGATTGGCGGCGGGCACCGGGGTGATGCCGCGACTGAGCAGCAGTCCGACGACGGCGAGGCCGACGAGCACGAGGCCCGACCAACCCTGCGTTTCACCGAAGCCTTCGACGAAGAGGCCGGCGGCGGCGATGCCGAAGATGATCCCGAGGAACGTCAGGAGCTCGAGGATGCCATTGCCCCAGGACAGCCGCTCGTGCGGCAGGACCTCCGGCAGGATGCCGTATTTCGAAGGCGCGAACAACGCGCTGTGGCAGCCCATGAGGAAGATCGCCGTCAGCTCGAGCGAGGCTGAGCGCGTGGCGAGCGCGATGACGGCGAAGGCCATGATCGCGACCTCGGCGAGCTTCACCGAGGCGATGACGCGCTGCTTGCTGAAACGATCCGCCAACCAGCCGCCGAGCATCGAGAAGAGGATGAACGGCGCCGCGAACAACGCCCCGGCGAGCGCGACATGCGTGTTGCGCGCGGACTCCGAGGCGGCGCCGTCCAGCGCGAGGAGGATGACGAGCTGCTTGAGGGCGTTGTCACTGAAAGCGGTCTGGAACTGGGTCGCCATGAGGCTCCAGAACCCGCGTCGCCAACCGGAGGAAATCGAGGCGCTGCCCATGAGGCCAAGTCAGCCGACCCCACGAGGAACGGCAAACCTATACGAACCCCTCAGGCGCGGAGCGCCGCGAACAGCTCCACCGCCGATTCGGCCTTGTTCAGGATATAGACGTGATAACCGGGAGCACCGCGGGCGACCAAGCCCCTGGCCTGACGCACCGCCCAAGAGACGCCGACCTTGCGCTGGGCCTCCTCGTCCGGACCGCAGGCTTCGAGCTCACGGACCAGGGCGTCCGGGATGCGGGCCTTGCAGAAGCCGCAGAAATTGCGCGCCTGCTTCAGGGAGAGGACGGGCATGATGCCCGGCAGGATCGGGACCGTGACGCCCGCCGCGCGGGCGCGGTCGACGAAGCGGAAGTAGTCCTCGTTGTCGAGGAACAGCTGGGTGGTCACGAAGTCCGCGCCGGCCGCGACCTTGCCCGCGAGGAAACGGATGTCCGAGAGGTCATCCACGGCGTCCGGATGGCGCTCCGGAAAGCCCGCCACCCCCACCGCGAAACGGCCGGGCCGCTCCGCGGCGATCTGGCGGACGAGGCCCTCCGCATGCGCGAAACCCTCCGGGTGCGCGACGAAGTCCTTCTGCCCCTTGGGCGGGTCGCCGCGCAGGGCGAGGATGCCCGAGAAACCGGCGCGATCGTATTCCCGGATGATCGCGGAGAGCTCGGCGCGAGAATGCCCCACGCAGGTCAGGTGGCCGATCAGCGGGATGCCCATCTTCACCAGCTCGGCCCCGTAGGTGATCGTGGTGTCGCGGGACGTGCCGCCGGCCCCGTAAGTCAGGGAGGCGAAATCGATGCCCAGCGGCCGCAGGGTCGCGGCGACCTTGAGCATGCGCGCGCCGCCTTCCGCGTCCTTGGGCGGGAAGAACTCCACCGACACCGTGGGGCGCACGGGACGGCGGAGCGCGTCGATGAGCAGCTGGCGGGACATCTGAAGTATCTTCTTATCTAGATATGAAGATGCAAGTCAAGGGCCGAAGCGGTCACTCGTCCCGGCCTTCCGCGCCCCCGTTGGCGGGCAGCTCCCCCGGCAGGGCCACGTGGTAGGCCATGACCATCCAGCAGAGCATCACCGGATAGATCAGCACGATGAACCCGAACGATCCGAAGATGCCGAGCAGCACGCCGGCGGGCACGGACAGGACCTTGAAGCCCACGAGGAAGCAGATCGGGATGATGACGAAGACGATCGCGGCGACATAACCGATCGAGGTCGTGCCGGAGTAGATGCCCGCCGACCGGGCGAGGTCCATGCCGCAGGCGGCGCAGGCCTTGTTCAGGCGGAACCACGAGGCGAGCAGGCCGCGCCTGCCGCAATTGGGGCAATGGCAGAGCAGGCCTCGGGCGATGATGTCGCCCCGGGTGATCTTCAGCTCGGGTTCGTCCATGGGGCCAGCGTCCTCATGGCGGCCCGGATGACAAGCGAAGACCCGCCCTGCCCTAGACCTTCAGGAACAGCTTCTGGCGCTTCATGAACCAGAGCAGCGCCCACTCGACGGCGAACAGACCGACCGCCAGCACCAACGGCTGGGCCGCGACGGGGAAGAGCTTCGCGACGCCGCCGAACAACGCCTGCGAGGTGTAGCTGAAGCCGATGAACTTGCCCGCCAGGTAGATGAAGATCGAATTCACGCCGACCACGGCGAAGAACGCGCCGAAGCCGCGCGCCCAGCCGCGAACGTCGATGGTCCAGTAGAACAAGGCGAGCAGGAGGCTGGCCCAGCCGCAGGTCCAGAGGACGAAGGAGCTGGTCCAGAGGTTCTTGTTGATCGGGAAAACCACGTTCCAGGCCGCGCCGACGGCGAGCAACGCGAGGCCCGCAACCACCAGTCCCGCGGCCTTGCGATCGCCCGAGAGCTCTTCGGCGGAACGGCGCAGCCAGAGGCCGGCGAGGACGCCCAGCAAGGCGTTGCCGATGGCCGGCAGCACGGCGAGCAGGCCCTCCGGATCGTGGATGCCCTTGTGCAGCTTGCCCGGCAGCAGGAGCCGATCAACGTAGCTGGCGAAGTTGCCCTCCATCGTCAGGTCGCCCGGCGCGAAACCCGGCGCATGCCCGATGGACATGATCGCCCAATAGCCGAGCAGCACGCCGGCCAGCCAATACCAAAGACGCTTCGGGGTCTCGTAGTTGAAGGCGAAGATCAGCTGCGCGCACATGCCCGCGAGACCGATGCGGCCAAGCACGCTGCCGAAGCGCATGTTTTCCAGTCCTTTCCACTGGAGGCCGTTGTTGTAGACGATGCCGAGCAACACGAGGAGCAGGCCGCGCTGGACCACCTTGCGGACGACTTCGCCGCGGGCGCCTTCGGCCAGGCGACGCGTCAGCGAATATGGCGTCGAGACGCCGGCGAGGAACAGGAACAGCGGGAAGATGAGGTCGTACGGCAGGAAGCCGTTCCAGTCGACGTGCTTGAGCAGGCCGTTGAAGGCGCCGACCCACTCCCAGCCGGTGGCGAGGTGCAACCCGATGACGATGCCATGCCCGCCGACGATCCAGAACAGGTCGAAGCCACGCAGGGCGTCGAGGGACAACAGACGTTCGGACTTCGGGGTAGGCGTCTCCATGGGGGTGAGGCCTTTCTAGCGCCAAGCCAAGGGAGGTCTACCCGGAATCCGTTCGCAGGATGCATTTCCTTGATGCCATGCGGGCGAATCTCGTTAGAAAAACCCCGCCCCGTCATGCGCCCGCTCGCCGCCTTCCTTCTGCTGACCGTCGCGCTCTCCGGCCAGGTGGCGGACAAGGCGGAGTCCCGTCCGAACATCCTGCTCATCCTCGGCGACAACTGGGCCTGGCCGCATGCCGGAGCCTATGGCGACCGCAACGCCCGCACGCCCGCCTTCGATCGCCTGGCCCGCGAAGGCGTGCTCTTCGACCATGCCTTCAATCCCGCGCCATCCTGCTCGCCCTGCCGCGCCAGCATCCTGACCGGCCGCCCCATCCACATGCTGGGCGAAAGGGCTTCGCTCTGGAGCGGCTTTCCCAAGGACACGCCAGTCTTCACGCAGCTTCTCCGTTCGTCCGGCTACGCGCTCGGTTACAGCGGCAAGCCTTGGGCGCCGGGCGACGCCAAGGTCTCGGGCTGGGATGAAAATCCGGTCGGGCCTAAGTTCGGGAGCTTCGATGAGTTCCTCGGCAAGAATGCGGCCGGCCAGCCGTTCTTCTTCTGGCTCGGGAACACCGACACCGCCACCCGCGCCGGCAAACATCCCTTCCTCGCGCAAGCGCAGGAGGCCGGACTCAAGGCCGCGGACATGGTCGTGCCAGCCGGGCTTCCCGACTGCGAGGCCACCCGGCTCGACATGCTGAACTATTACGGCGGCGTGCTCTCGCTCGACCGCGAAATCGACCGGGCCTACGTCACGCTCAAGGCCGCGGGCCTGCTCGAGAAGACGCTCATCGTCTGCTGCTCCGACAACGGCTGGCAGCTGCCGCGCGGCCTCGGCAACTGCTACGACCGCGGCTCGCGCGTGCCCTTCGTGATCCGCTGGCCGGCCGACTGCCTGAGCCGCTGGCGACCGGCGAAAACCGGCCTGCGTTCCGAGGCCTTCATCAGCCTGGGCTCCCTGGCCACGACGTTCCTGCGGTGCGCCGGCCTCGAGCCCCCGGCCGAGATGTCATGGATGCGCGGCGAAATCGGGACGCTGGCCGGCCGGCCACGGCCGACCTACGACTCCGCCCCGGCCTTCCGGGAAGAGGACGCCGTCTACATCGAACGCGAACGCCATGCCGACGTGCGGGCCGGCCATCTCAGCTACCCGATGCGCGCCGTCCGCGACAAGGACTGGCTCTACGTGCGCAACCTGCGTCCGGACCGGTGGCCCGCCGGCGATCCGGACGTCCTTTTCCTCCACGGTCGGCCGTTCGGCGACGTCGACACGACCGCGACGAAGGATTTCCTGCTCGCGCACCGAGACGACGCGCTCGGCCGGCCTTACTTCGACCTGATCTTCGGCAAGCGGCCGGCGGAGGAACTCTACGACCTGCGGGAAGACCCGGAACAGCTGCGGAACGTCGCCGAGGATCCGGCGCCGCGGCGCCAGGAGGCCCTGCTTCGCCTCCGGGCCAGCCTCGACCGCTGGATGCGCCAGACCCACGATCCGCGCGTGGATCCGAAATACGACAAGTGGGACGACTATCCCTATTACGGGAAAGCCCCGAAATGAGGCCTCACATCCGCTCCACCGGCTCGATGCCGAGGAGACGGAGGCCGGTTTCCATGACGGCGCAGGTGCGCGCGCAGAGCATGAGGCGGCGGGCCTTCACGGCGGGGTCGTCGACGATGACGCTGTCCGCGGCGTAGAAGGTGCCGTAGGCGGCGGCGAGCTCGTGCAGGTAGGTGCAGAGGTGGTGCGGACGGAGTTCTTCGAGCGCCTGGTCGAGCGCGGCGGTGAACGCCAGCAGCTTGCGGGCGAGCGCGATCTCGGCCGGGGTCTCCGGATCGGTCGCGCCTTCCTCGCCCTGCCCCACGGCCAGCCCGCTCTTGCGGAAGATCGAGCGGACGCGGACGACGGCGTACATGAGGTACGGCGCGGTGTTGCCCTCGAAGGCGAGCAGCTTGCCCCACGAGAAGGTGTAATCCATCGTGCGGTTCGACGACAGGTCGGCGTAACGCATCGCGGCGACGCCGATGGCCTTGCCGATGGCCTTACGTTCGGCTTCGGGCAGGTCAGGGTTCTTGCTGGTGACGGCTTCGAAGGCGAGCTTCTCGGCCTGGTCGATGAGTTCCTGCAGGCGCACGGGCTCGCCGGACTTGGTCTTGATGGCCTTGCCGTCCTCGCCGAGGATCGTGCCGAACCAGACGTGACGGAGGCGCGGGAGCTTGCGACCCGAAGCCTTGAACCACTTGCCGCCGGTCAGGAAGAGCTGATGGAAGTGATCCTGCTGGCGTCCGTCGGTGACGTAGACGATCTCGTCGGCCTTGAAGTGCTCGGCGCGGTAGAGGAGCGTGGCGAGGTCGGTGGAGGCGTAGTTGGACGAACCGTCCTTCTTGCGGACGATGAACGGCATCTTCGTCTCGGCGTCGCGCGAGAAGCGCGGCTCCTCGTCGTGCCAGACCACGAGGGCGCCTTCGCTCTCCTCGGCCAGCTTGTGCTTCGCGAGCTCGGCGTAGACCTGGTCGACCTTGTCGCGGTAGAA
>CAZXSI010000054.1:0-8507 GCA_964643215.1 uncultured Klebsiella sp.
TGCAAAGCCCCTTTTAGCGGCCACGGCGATTTGAAGCCGCGCTCCTGATGAACCTAGGCCACGATCTCCTTGATCACGTGTCCGTGGACGTCGGTGAGGCGGCGGTTGGCGCCGTTGTGACGGAAGGCGAGCTTCTCGTGGTCGAGGCCGAGGAGGTGCAGGACGGTGGCGTGGATGTCGTAGCCTTGGGTGAAGCGCTTGCGGTCGGCGGGCTTGAAGCCCCATTCGTCGCTCGGGCCGTAGGAGACGCCGCCCTTGATGCCTCCGCCGGCCAGCCAGTTGGTGAACACGAAAGGATTGTGGTCACGTCCCTTGCCGCCCTGGGCGCAGGGCATGCGCCCGAACTCGGTGGTCCAGAGGATCAAGGTGTCCTCGAACATGCCGCGGTCCTTGAGGTCCTGGATGAGGGCCGCGGTGCCCTTGGCCATCCCGAGGGAGAGCGGGGCGTGATCTCGGGCGATGTCCTCGTGGGAGTCCCAATTACGACGCGGGAAGCCGTTGTCGTTGCCGGACCAGATCTGCACAAAGCGCACGCCTCGCTCAAGTAGGCGGCGGGCGGTCAGGCACTTGCGGCCGAAGGCGTCCTGCTCCTCGGCGATGTTGATCTCCTTCGGCCAGACCTTCGTGGAGTTATCGATGCCATAGCGGGCCTGCGTCTTTTCGGATTCCTGGGAGAGGTCGAGGGCTTCCGGTGCGGCGAGCTGCATCTTGGCGGCCAGTTCGTAGCTACGGATGCGCGCCTCGAGACGGGGATCGCCGGGATGGGAATCAGCATGTGCGCGGTTGAGCTTGCCGAGAAGTTCGAGTCCGGCAGTCTCGCCGGCGGCCGTGATGTAGTCGGCCGGAGGCGGGGAAAGGTCCGCGATGGGTTTCGGGGTATTGACGCGCACCTGAGTCGCCTGGTTCTGACCCGGCAGGAAGGCGGAGTCCCAGTTCTTCTGGCCGTTAGACGGCAGACCACGGATATCGGGCAGCACGACGAAGGTCGGGAGGTTGTCGTTGAGCGAGCCGAGGCCGTAGCTGACCCAAGCGCCGATGCTGGGGAAGCCGGGCGTGAGGAAGCCCGTGGATTGCAGGAGGGTGGCCTGGCTATGCACGCCGGAGCGTCCGACGACATTATGCACGAAGGCGATGTCATCCACGACGTCGCCGATGGGCGCGACGATGTCGCTAAGCATCTTGCCGGACTTGCCATAGGGCTTGAATTTCCAGGGCGACGCGAAGGTCGAGCCCGGGCTGCTCTGGAAGAGTTCGACGGCTTCGCCCGGATCCCACTTCTCGCCGTGTTTCTTCTCGAGCAACGGCTTGTAGTCCCACATGTCGACGTGGCTGGCGGCGCCGGCCATGAAGAGCTGGATGACGCGCTTGGCCTTGGCCGGGGCGTGGAGCACCCCGCCGGTCGGCGTGGCGCCGAGCAGTTTCTCCTGTCCGAGCAGGCTGGCGAGGGCGATGCCGCCGAGGCCTCCGCCGGAGCAGAACAGGAAGTCGCGTCGGTTCATCGCGGTGACGCCGGAGGCACGATGGTAGGGGGAGTCGTTCATGGTCAGTCGACGAAGTTGAATTCGTTGAGGTTGAAGATCAGTCGGCAGAGGTTCGTCAGGCCGTGCTCACGGACATAGCCCGACATGGCCGCGGCTTCCTGCGACGAAGGCGGCCGGCCCAGCGCCAGGCGGAAGGCCAGATCGATCTGGGCGGGCGGGGCGGAGGCTTCCTTGGCTACGCGGGCTGCGAAGTGCTTGGCCATGGCGACCGTGAGGCGGTTGTTGCGCATCGCCAAGGCCTGCAGGGCGTTGACGGTCTCATTGCGGCTGGCGACCGACATCGATGGGTCGGCGCAATCCAGCACGGTGAGGAAGGGTTGCGGCTGGGAGCGGACGATGAAGCGATAGACCGAGCGGCGATGGGACTTCGGGTCCTCGACGTCGTGCTGGTCGTATTCGTAGTGCGGCGAGTGCTGCGGCTTATCGATGACGAAGTCCTGGAAGCCCGGGCCGCCCATCGTGAGGTCGAGCTTGCCGGCAACGGCGAGCACCGAGTCATTGACCGCTTCGGCCTCGAGCTTGCGGCGGTTCATGCGCCAGAGGAAGGCGTTGCTCGTGTCGATCTTCTCGTTGGCCGGATTGCCAAGCGAAGACCGGCGGTAGGTCGCGCTCGTGACGATGAGGCGATGGAGTTTTTTTAACGACTGCCCGCCATCGCGGAAGTCGACCGCCAGCCAGTCGAGGAGCTCGGGGTGCGTGGGTTGGCTACCCATGCGTCCGAAGTCGTTCGGCGTGTCGCTCAGGCCCCGGCCGAAATGGTAATGCCAGACCCGGTTCACGATGACGCGCCAGGTGAGCGGATTGCGGTCATCGGTGATCCATCTGGCCAAGGCCACTCGACGGGAGCCTTCGGGGGCGTCCCCGGGCAGCTCAAACTGAGAGGCCAGCTCCTTGGCGAAGGGCAGGGTGCCCGGACCGACCTCCTTGTCGGGCTGGCTCACGTCGCCGCGCTTGAGCACGAAGATAGGACGCGGCTTGCCGCCGTTGGCGCCCGTGCCCGCGAAGGAGCCCGTGCCTTTGTGGATCGTGCCCACGTAGGCGACCTGCGGAGCCGGGAGGGCGGCGAGTTCCTTGGCGACCCGGGCGCGGGCGGCGGTGAGTTCGGCGAGGCGGTCGCTGTCGGCCGGGGCGACCTTGTTCGAACCCTTGCGGATCTCGGCGCGTTCGCGTTCGAGGAGGGCGAGGCGGGCGTCATCGCGTTCGGATTTCGGACCATAGGAGTAGCCGTCGGTCAGGTTAAGGCGTCCCCAGCGCGGTGCGGCTTCGATGCTGTCGAGCGAGGTCACGTTGGCTCCCAGGGCGACGTTCCGGCCCTTGGGGTCGATCGCTTGGAGCTCAGCCAGCGCGAAGATGTAGTCGTTCTTGCGAAGCGCCAGCTTCGTGGCCGTCACGCGCAGGTAGCGCCCTTTCAGTTTGGCCAGCGCGAAACGTTGCGGCTTCACGCCGGGATTCGGGACATCGGCGGCGTTGAGGTCGGCGACCGTGATGACTCCTTGGGCGAATTTGGCGTCGTCGGACAGCTCGACCTTGTAACGGGCCGGGAAGCCGAAGCCGGCGCCGATGTCGTTGAAGGTGTCATGGCAGCCGGTCAGCACGATTTCGGTGAGTTCGCGGGCGACCCCGAGGTCGACCTGGACCCACTTCGTGGCGGACTGTTCCTTCGAGATCGCGCTGTGGTATCCGTATTCGGGACGTTCGACGGCGGCGGTGCCCTGCTTCAGTTCATCGATGATCTTGCCGATGAGCGTGACGCGGCGGGAGTCGACCGTCGCGAGCTTGTCGTTCAAGGCCTTGATCTCGCTGTCGAGTCGGGTGCGTTCGGCGACCAGCGGGTCGCGCCGCTTGGCGGCCTCCGGGTCGACGTCGAAAGTCTTGTCGGCCCGATCGAGGGCGGCGAAGACGGCCTGGAGGCGGTAGTAGTCCTCCTGCTTGATCGGGTCGAACTTGTGATTATGACAGCGGGCGCACTGGGCGGTCGTCGCGAGGAAGGCGCCGGTCGTATTCGAGACCATGTCGTCTCGGTCGAGGGCACGGGCGATCTTGCCGTCCAGTTTGGTTTCGGGGAGTTCGGCGTGGCCGATGAAGTCCCAAGGGCCGGCCGAGATGAAGCCCTGGGCGACATGGCCGTCCAGGGTGTGCGGGTAGAGCGTGTCCCCGGCGAGCTGTTCCTCGACGAAGCGGGCGTAAGGCTTGTCGTCATTGAAGGAGCGAATGACGTAATCGCGGTAGGGCCAGGCGTTGGGGCGGAGCTTGTCCTTGTCGTAGCCGTGGGTATCGCCGTAGTGGACCACGTCGAGCCAGTGGCGCCCCCAGCGCTCGCCGTAGCGGGGTGAAGCCAGCAGACGGTCAGCGGCGCGACCGATGGCCGCGGGCAGGTCTTGGGCGGCTTCTTGCTCGAAAGCCGCGAGTTCTTCGGCCGTGGGCGGCAGGCCGATCAGGTCGAAGGTGAGTCGGCGGAGAATCGTCCGGGCGTCGGCGACGCCGGAGGGCCGCAGGCCTTTCTCTTGGAGCTTGGCCAGGATGAAGCGGTCGATCGGGTGGGGGGCGTCGCCGGAGGGCAGGGCGGGCTTGGCAAGGGGCTTCAAGGACCACCAGTCGAGCGGATCGGTCTTCTTCAGGGAGGCGGACTCCGGCCAGACGGCGCCTTCGGCGATCCAGCGTTTCAGAGTATCGACCTCAGCGGCGGTCAGCCGCTCGCCCTTGGGCGGCATGCGCGTATCCCGGTCGGCGGTCGTCACGAACTTCAGCAGAGGGCTTGCGTCGGGCTTGCCCGGCAGGATGTTCGGCGCGTGGCTCTCGCCTCCGTGCAGGGCGGTCTCGCGGTCATCGAGCCGGAAGTCGCTTTTCTGTTTCTTCGGCCCGTGGCACTCGAGGCAATGCTTCTCAAAGATCGGCCTCACCTCCGACTCGAACGAGACGGCGGCAGGCAGCGCGGCGGAGGCGAGGAGCAGGGCGGAGAGGAAGGCGTGATGAACGCGCATGTGCTTGGTTCGTCGTCCTTGGTTCATTTCTTCGGCGCAGGCGGCACCGCTTGGAGCCATGCGAGGTTGAAGCGATAGTGTTTCTGGCTGTTGATGAGCTGGATCAGGCCGTCGCGCGTCTGGGTGATGGCAAGGTAGCCATTCGTGTTCGGGGGCACTCCTCTTGGATTAACGATTTTTTCGTCGGGGCCGACGATGAGGCGTCGATCCGGCCAGGTTCTGCCTTCGTCATAGCTCACGGCGGCGAAGAGCCCCACGCCCTTGAAGTCCCCGTCGGTGCTCTTGAAGGTCATGCCTTTGCCGCCGAGGCCTTGCTTCAGGTCGCGGGCTTGGTCGGTGAAGGAGCAGAGCAGGATCGGGCCTTCCTTGAGTCGGAGGAGGACGGGACGTTGCGTGCTGCTCACGACGGGAAATTCGCCGGCCTCATAGCTCCAGGTCTCGCCGAGATCGCCGGAGTAGCTGACGGGCATCTTGAAGCCGAAGCGCTGCTGGTCGGCCACGTCGTCGAATCGACCGATCGCCATGAGACGACCATCGGCGAGTTGCATGAGCGGCGCGTGAATGCCCGCGATGCAAGGGCCACTGCCCCCTGGACGGAGTTCGCGCTTGCCCCGTGGCTTGCCGGTTTGTGTCCACGTCTTGCCGTTGTCGCGGCTGATGACGAGCGAAGCACCGTCGAGCGAGATGGCGAGCGTGCCCTCGCGGGTGCGGATCAAGGCGTTGCCGAACTCGCCGCTCATCGGGAACTGTCGCGCCTTTGACCACGTCGCGCCGTTGTCGGTGGAGATGCGGAGGATGTTCTGCAAGCCGTGTTCGAAGACCATGTGGAAGAGGGTTTTGTCACCATCCCACCACAGCTTCGGCGCATGGTCGTTGACGTCAGGCGCATCCCAGAACGGCCCGGGGGTTTCCCAGTCCTTCGCCCCGAGCCGGAGGCGATTCGCGCCGTTGGCGAGTTCGGGGCCGGGCTCGCTGACGCAGGTGAACCAGGTCACGAGCAGGTCGCCGTTCGGGCACTCCGTGAGGCCCGGGCTATGATTGTGCCGGGCGAAAAGCGGACCGACCTCGCCCGGCGGGACCTGACGGTACTGCCGCGGCCCTTCCATGAAGGGCAGGTCCTTCGGTCGCGGGATGATGACAGGTTCTTCCTGGCTGATTTTCTGCGCGATCGCCGGCGGCTTCGGCGGCGGTAGCAGCGCGCCTTTGGCTTGTTCGCCCAAGACCACGCGGAAACCGACCCAAGGAATGGCGGAATCCGGAATCCACCCTCCGCGATTCGCCGAGCGGACCATGCCCGCAAGCATCGAGTGACTGCCGCCGCGGAAAACCCGGAAGTCCCCGTCGCTGCGACCCAGCGGGTCGGTCTGCTCGCCGTTCGCATAAGGACCATACCAGTCGGCGCACCACTCGGCGAGGTTGCCATGCATGTCATGCAGTCCCCATGCGTTGGGGGTCTTCTGGGCTACTTTCAGCGAGGTCGGGCCGTCCTGCCACGCATACTCGGGCGGCATCTTGCCGTCGGGGAAGTACAGCTCGCGCCAACCTTGGCGGCCGAACCATTTCTGGTGCCCGGCCGGCAGGCTGTCGCCGGTGTGGAACAGCGTCCGGGTGCCCGCGCGGCAGGCATACTCCCATTCCGCTTCGGTCGGCAGACGGTAGGGCTTCCCCTCTTTTTTCGAAAGCCACTCGCAGAACGCCACGGCCTGCGTCCAGGTGATGGCATGCACGGCTTCGTCGTCCGCGCCCTTGCCGTTGCGGAAGCCGGGCATGAACTGGCGGAACTGCCCGAGCGTGACCTCGGTGACGGCCATATGGAAAGGTTGCGTCAGGATCACGCGATGCGCCGGCTTCTCATCCCATTCCGCCTTGGAGAATTCCGCAGGATGGGTCGCCATGTTCCCGTTGCCGGAAATCGCCGGCCCGTCCTGGCCCATCGTGAAGCTTCCCGCCTCGATGCGTACGAGCTTCATCCCGATCGAGTTCGTGATCGGCTCGGCGGCGGGCAGCGCTGCGGCGGCGAGCAATAAGGCGGGGATCAGGGAGGGCCGCATGACTTATTTGGCCCAGCGCAGGTTGAAGAGGATGTGGTTCATCATGGCCTCCGAAGCTTCGGCGGGCGTGCCTTCGGCCAAGGCCTTGAGCAGGTGCTTGTGCGCGCGGATGGTCTCCTTCTCCGGCACGAAGGCGTCGCCCCTCTGGCGGCGGTAGATCTCGACCAGGTGGGTCTCCCACTGCCAGCGTAGGGGTTCCCACAGGCGGATGAGGCTGGCGTTGCCGCTCCGGGTGACCACGTGATGATGGAGGTCGATGTCCAGACGTGACAGTTCGGCCAAGTCCCTTGCCCGTTCCTGGGCGGCGATGTTCTTTTGCAAAGCCACGGTGTCTTCCTTGGTCCAGAGACGGTTGGCCAGCCGGGCCGCCATGCCCTCGATGGCTGCCCGGGCTTCCATGATCTCCTTCAATTCGGAACCGGAGAAGCTCCGCACACGCGTCCGGCCGGTCTTTTCGAAAGTGACCAGTCCCTCGCGTTCCAAGGCGATCAGGGCTTCCCGGACGGGTGCGCGGCTGGTCTGGAAGTGTTCGGCGAGGACCGGTTCGGCGAGGGCGGAACCCTGGGGGAAGTGACCGCTGACGATCTTGCTGCGCAGGCGGAGATGCACGGCGGTCGCGCGGTTGTCGCGCGGGGCACGAGGGGACGGCTGGGCTTGGGGTGAGGCCATGGGCTTAAAGTGTCGACAGTTTTAAAGCCGACAAGTCCAGACCCAAGAAGTTCCGAATCTTTTCTCGTCGAATAGCCGACTAGGTAAAAGCGCTCAGGCGCTCTTGGGGCTCACTTCGCCCCGGGTAAGGTATCCAAGAATTCCCTGAGGCTCAGGCTGCCGTCCTTGTCGAGGTCGCGGGCTTCGAAGCGTTCCTTGGCGATCTTCTTGTCGGCCATGCTGGCTTGGAACTCCTCGTAGGTGATCTTGCCGTCGTGGTCGGCGTCACGCTCCTTGAAGCGGGCGCCGCGGGGGTCGGCTTCCGTCTTCGGCGCGGCGGCCTTGCCTTTCTTGGGGCCGGGAGCGGAGTCGAGCTTTTCGCGGTAGTCCTTGAAGGACTCGGCTTGTTTCAGGAAGTATTCGTCGCGGGGTCCTTGATGCGCGGCCAGCACGGCCTGGAGTTTCGTCCGGACGGCTTTGGCTTCGGCGGAGAGGTCGGCGTCCTTCAGCGGGGACTTCTCTCGGTCGTCGGCGACGGTGTCGAAGAGACGGCCGTCGGCGTAGAGCTTGTAGCGGGCCTCGTGCGCGAATTCGTATTGGGCGTTGGGTCCGCCGGAAGGGTTATACCAGACGTAGAGGGCGTCCTTCGGATTACCCTTTTCGCCGCGGAGCTGGGGGAGGAAGCTACGACCGTCGAGCTTGAGGTCGGCCGGGAGCGGGACCTGGGCGGCCTCGCAGATCGTCGGGAGCATGTCGGCGGCCTCGATCATGTCGCCGCAGACCTTGCCGGACGCCACCTGGCCGGGCCAGTTCGCGATACCGGGCACGTGCGTCCCCCAGACGAGGCTGCTGCCCTTGCCGCCGGTGACGTCGCGTCCTCTGAAGCGGGAGGGCGTGCCGGCGCCGGTGCCGTTGTCGCCCATGATGACGATGAGCGTGTTCTCGCGGAGCTTCAGTTCTTCGAGCTTGGCGACGAGCTTGCCGATGAGCTTGTCCGCGTAGGCGACCATGTCGGGGAAGTGTCCGATCTTCTTCGTGCCTTCCTCGGACTTGCCCGTCAGGTAATCAGGGCTGTCGGGCGTCGCGTCGTAGGGCGAGTGCGTCAGCATCATCGGATAATAAAGGAAGAACGGCTGGTCCTTCTGGCGCGTGATGAAGTCGAGGGCGTAGTCGTTGACGATGTCGGGCCCGTATTCGTTCTGCTTGAAGTCGACCTGCTTGCCGTTGATTTCCAGGCCTGGGTTGCGGTAGCGGCCGGGACGTCGGTTCAGCTGCCAGAGGCAGTT
>CAZXSI010000055.1:0-2841 GCA_964643215.1 uncultured Klebsiella sp.
CTCGAAGGCCTGCTCGCCTTCCAGGTGCACAAAGGCCCGGCCATGGTCGTCCAGATCAAGGACATCCTGCTGAAGGAGCTTCCCGACGCCCCGCTCATCACCTTGGACAAGAGCCCGATCCCCAGCGACGCGCAGAAGATCGAGAAGCCGGCGCCCAAGGCCAAGAAAGCCCCGGCCAAGAAGGCCGCCCCGAAGGCCGAGCCGGTCGTGAAGCCCGCGGTGAAGGCCTTCGTC
This sequence comes from uncultured Klebsiella sp., assembly GCA_964643215.1. Taxonomy (GTDB): domain Bacteria; phylum Verrucomicrobiota; class Verrucomicrobiia; order Opitutales; family UBA953; genus UBA953. The sequence goes on from CAZXSI010000055.1 coordinate 235, forward strand.
CAGCTCGCCGCCGACGCCCCCAAGGCCGCGCCCAAGCCGAAGGCCAAGGCCAAGGCTCCGGCCAAGAAAGCGGACGGCAACGCCGGCAAGGCGATCGGCGAGAACAAGGCCACTCCCGTGGACCGCATCAAGGCCCCCGCCGGCTTCAAGGTCGAACTCCTCTACTCGGTGCCCGGCGACGCCCAAGGCTCCTGGGTCGCACTCTGCACCGACGACCAAGGCCGCATCTACGCGAGCGACCAGTACGGCGACCTCTACCGCTTCCCCGCCCCCGCCGCCGGCCAGGCCCTCAAGGCCGCCGACATCAGGAAGATGCCGGTGAACATCCGCGCCATCAACGGCATGACCTGGGCTTTCGGCGCGCTCTATGCCGGCGTGAACGATTACGAGAAGAAGATCCCCAGCGGCTTCTACCGCCTGAGCGACAGCGACGGCGACGACCAGCTCGACAAGGTCGAGCTCCTGCGCGCGATCGAATCCGGCGGCGACCATGGCGTGCACAAGGTCGTCGTCACCCCTGACCGTCAGGGCTTCTACCTCATCTGCGGCAACAACGCCATCAAGACCGAGACGCCGGCCACGTCCCCCGTCGCGCCGCTGTGGGGCGACGACCATCTCCTCCCGCGCATGCCGGACGGCCGCGGCCACAACCGCCACGTGCTCGCGCCGGGCGGCATCGTCTACCGCATCAGCAAGGACGGGAAGACCTTCGAGACCTTCGCCAGCGGCTTCCGCAACATCTACGGCGGCGCCATCAACCGCGCCGGCGACCTGTTCACCTACGACGCCGACATGGAGTACGACTTCAACACCCCGTGGTATCGCCCCACGCGCGTGAACCACGTCGTCAGCGGCGGCGAATACGGCTGGCGCAACGGCGCCGGCAAGTATCCGGAATTCTACCCCGACAACCTGCCGGCCAACGTGAACATCGGCCCCGGCTCGCCCACCGGCATCGCCTTCGGCTACGGCGCCAAGTTCCCGGCCAAGTATCAGGAGTCGCTCTTCATCATGGATTGGAGCTGGGGCAAGATCTACGCCGTCCAGCTCAAGCCGCAGGGCGCGAGCTATGTCGGCGTGAAGGAAGACTTCATCCAGGGCGCGCCCCTGCCCGTGACCGACCTCGCCATCCACCCGCAGGACGGCGCGATGTACTTCGCGATCGGCGGCCGCAAAGTGCAGTCCGGGCTCTACCGCGTCACCTACGTCGGCAAGGAATCGACGGACACGGTCAAACTGCAGCCGGAAGCCCCTTCCGCCGAAGTCCTCGCCCGCAAGGCCCTCGAGCAGTACCACGGCAAGCAGGACCCCAAGGCCGCGGACGTCGCCTGGCCGCACCTCTCGTCGTCCGACCGCTGGCTGCGCTTCGCCGCGCGCGTGGTGCTCGAACACCAGCCCGCCGCCGGCTGGAGCGAACGCGCCTTCGCCGAGAAGAACGCCACCGCCCGCCTCGAGGCCCTGCTCGCGCTGGCCCGTCAGTCGGCCCAGTGCCCTTACCACACGGAGAAGGCCGCCAAGCCCGATCCCCGTACCGGCATCGCGCCGACGACCGCCGAGCCCACGGCCGCACAGGCGGCGCTGCGAGACCGCCTGCTGGCGGCCCTGCGCGCGGATGATTTCGCGAAGCTCACCCAGGAGCAGAAGCTCCTGAACGTGCGCGTCGCCCAGATCGTCCTGCATCGCTACGGCAAGCCGGACGACGCCGGCATCGCGGCCGTGACCCGTTACTATGACGCCGCCTATCCCGCGGCGAACTTCGAGCTGAACTGGCTCCTCACCGAGACCCTGAGCTTCCTGCAGTCCCCGACCCTGGCCGCCAAGGCCATGGCCGTGGTCGCCGACGCCGGCAGCCAGGAGCCCGAGATGGAGATCATGCGCAGCCTGCGCATGCTGAAGGCCGGCTGGACTCCTGAACTCCGCGAGAAGCAGCTCAACTGGTTCGTCAAGGCCGCCAGCTACCGCGGCGGCTCGAGCTTCGGCAAGTTCATCGAGTTCATCCGCAACGACTCCCTCGCCACGTTCTCGCCGGAAGAGCTGGCCCGCCACGAGAAGCTCGTCGCCCTGGCCAAGAACCCGCCGATCAAGTCCGCGTACGAGAACGTCGGGGCGATCTTCGCCGGCCGTACGCCCAAGAACTGGACGCTCGAGGAACTGAGCGCCGCCGCCGGCACCGGCATGAAGGGCCGCGACTTCGAGAACGGCCGCAAGATGTTCGGCGCCGCCGCCTGCTTCGCCTGCCACCGCTACGGCAACGCCGGCGGCATGAACGGCCCGGACCTCACCGGCGCCGGCGGCCGCTACAGCCCGCACGACCTCCTCGACCAGATCATCAACCCGAGCAAGGAGATCAACGAGCAGTTCGCGCCCGTCGTCGTGACCAAGCAGGACGGCACCACCGTCACCGGCGTCATCGTGAACCTCAACGGCGACACCGTGCAGATCAACACCGACCTCTCCGACCCCGACCAGCGCGTCGGCTTCGACCGCAAGCAGGTCAAGAGCATCGAAGTCTCCAAGGTCTCGCCCATGCCGCCCATGCTCCTGAGCATGCTGACCAAGGAAGAGGTCCTCGACCTCCTGGCCTTCGTACTCAGCGGCGGCGACAAG
>CAZXSI010000055.1:2941-8466 GCA_964643215.1 uncultured Klebsiella sp.
GGGTGGCAGGTGGCAGCCCCAGGGCTCTGGTGGCAGGACTTCGATTCTGTCATCGATTCAGCCATCCGTCATCGACTCAGCCCTCGATTCAGCCCTCCACCCAGTCCTCCATTCTACAATACACCCCTTCCCCTCCTTGCCTCCTGTCGTCGGGTCCTCTAACTCTCGAACACCCCCATGAGAGTCCGTCTCGCCCTCGCCATCCTCTGTCTGGCCGCCCCGCTGGCGCGCGCCGCCGACCCGGTCGAATTCAACCGCGACATCCGCCCGATCCTTTCCGACAACTGCTTCTATTGCCACGGCAACGACGCCAGCCACCGCAAGGCCAAGCTGCGCCTGGACATCCGCGAAGAGGCCTTGAAGAAGGAAGCCTTCGTGCCGGGCAACGCCGAAGCCAGCGAACTGGTGAAGCGGCTCTTCCTCACCGATCCGGAGGAGGTCATGCCGCCGCCCGAATCGCACAAGAAGCTCACGGCCGAGCAGAAGGAACTGCTCAAGCGCTGGGTCGCCGAAGGCGCGAAGTATCAGAACCATTGGGCCTACGAAGCGCCGGCCAAGGCGCCCGTGCCGTCGCCCGCCAAGGCCATCGACGCGCTCGTCGACGCGCGCCTCAAGGCGAAGGGCCTCGCGCCCGCCGGCGAAGCCGACCGCCGCACGCTCGCCCGACGCCTCCATGCCGACCTGCTCGGCCTGCCGCCCACGCCCGAGGAAGTCGACGCGTTCGTCAAGGACGCCTCGCCCGACGCCTACGCGAAGCTCGTCGAGCGCCTGCTGGCCTCCCCGCATTACGGCGAACGCATGGCCATCGGCTGGCTCGATGTCGTCCGCTTCGCCGACACGATCGGCTACCACAGCGACACCCCGCGCAACGTCTGGCCCTACCGCGATTACGTCATCCGCAGCTTCAACCAGAACAAGCCCTTCGACCGCTTCACGCTCGAGCAGGTCGCCGGCGACCTGCTGCCGGACTCCGACCAGGAGGCCAAGGTCGGCTCAGGCTTCAACCGGCTGCTGCTGACCACCGAGGAAGGCGGCGCCCAGGCCAAGGACTATCAGCAGCGCATGCTCACCGACCGCGTCCGCGCCATCGGCGCCGCCTGGCTCGGCCAGACCACGGGCTGCGCCCAGTGCCACGATCACAAGTTCGACCCCTTCACCCAGCGCGACTTCTATTCGCTCGGCGCGTTCTTCGCCGACATCCATGAGCCCGACATCGGCCGGCGCGAGGAAGGGATGCTGATCGCGACGCCGGAGCAGGAGCGACGCCTCGCCGAGCTCGCCGCCGAAATCGGCAAGGCCCGGAAGGCCCTGGACGCCGCCGCGCCGACCATCGCGGAGGCCCTCGCCGCCTGGGAGCAGGAACTGGCCGAGGAAGGCAAGCCCGTGGCGGCCGCCAAGAAGACGAAGGCCAAGGCCAAGCGCAAGGACCCCGACGCCAAGCTCGCCGCCCAGGCCGCCCCGATCCTCAAGAAGCCGGCCGCCAAGCGCACCGCCGCCGAGAAGACGGTCGTCCGCGACTACTATCTCTCGCTCCACCCCGAAGCCCTCAAGCCGGAGCGCGACGCTCTCGCCAAGGCGCAACGGACCCATGACGCCTTCCGCGCCGCCATCCCGAAATCCTTGGTCACCACCAAGGCCGCCGTCGTACGCACCGTCCGTATCCTGCCCCGCGGCAACTGGATGGACGAGAGCGGCGTCGAAGTGAAGGCCGCCCTGCCCCATTATCTTCCGCAGCCCAAGTTCGCGGCCACGCCCACCCGGCTCGACCTCGCGAAGTGGCTCGTCTCCCGCGAGAATCCGCTGACCGCCCGCGTCGTGATGAACCGCCTCTGGCTGCAGTTCTTCGGCACCGCCCTGAGCAAGAATCCGGGCGACCTCGGCGCGCAGGGCGAACTGCCGCCCAACCAGGCGCTCCTCGACTGGCTGGCCGTCGAATTCATGGATTCGAAGTGGGACCTGAAGCACATGGTACGCCTCATCGTGACGAGCGACGCCTACAAGCGCAGCTCCGTGGCCACGCCCGCGCAGGTCGCCGCCGATCCTTACAACCGGGAGCTCGCCCGCCAGAGCCCGTACCGCCTCGACGCCGAACTCGTGCGCGACAACGCCCTCGCCATCGCCGGCCTCCTCGTGCCGAAGATCGGCGGACCGAGCGTGAAGCCCTACCAGCCCGACCGCTACTGGGAGAACCTCAATTTCCCCACCCGCGAGTACATGGCCGACAAGGACGAGTCGCAATATCGCCGCGGCCTGTATGTCTGGTGGCAGCGCACCTTCCTCCATCCGAGCATGCTGGCCTTCGACGCCCCGAGCCGCGAGGAAGCCTGCACCGACCGCTCCCGGTCCAACATCCCCCAGCAGGCGCTCGTGATGCTGAACGACCCGACCTACGTCGAAGCCTCGCGGGCGTTCGCCGCCCGGGTGCTCGCGGAGAACGGCGACGATGACCAGCGCCTGGCCTGGGCCTGGCGCCGGGCCCTGCAGCGCCCGCCGGACGCCAAGGAAATCGGCACCCTCCGCAAGGTGCTCACCGACCGCCGCGGCGCCTACCGCGCCGACCCCGCCGCCGCCAAGGAACTGCTGAAGGTCGGGCTGACGCCGCCGCCGGCGCAAGCCGACCCCGCGGAGCTCGCCGCTTGGACCCACGTGACCCGCGTGATCCTGAATCTCCACGAAACCCTGACCCGCGACTGATGCTGCCGCCCGAACTGCGAACCGCGCTCACGCGCCGCGCCTTCCTGGGCAAGTCCGCCCAAGGCGTCGGCGGCGTCGCGCTCGCCTCCTTGCTCGGGCCTGCGGCCGGCGCCGCGCCGGGCGTGCTGACGAAGCTGCCGCTGCCGCAGAAGGCCAAGCGGGTCATCTGGCTGAGCATGGCGGGCGGCCCGTCGCAGCTGGAGACCTTCGACCCCAAGCCGAAGCTCGCCGAGATGCACGGCCAGCCGATGCCCGAAAGCTTCACCAAAGGCCAGCAGCTCGCCCAGCTCCAGGGCCAGAAGCTGACCTGCTTCGGTCCGCAGCATAAGTTCGCGAAGTTCGGCCGCAACCAGACCGAGATCTGCGAGCTCTTCCCGCAGATCGGCTCCGTCATCGACGACATCTGCCTCATCCGCTCGATGACGACGGACGCGATCAACCACGACCCCGCGCACATGTTCATGAACACCGGTTCGCAGATCGCGGGCCGGCCGAGCATGGGCTCCTGGGTCACCTACGGACTCGGCGTCGAATCCGAGGAACTGCCGGGCTTCGTGGTGCTGACCTCCCTCGGCAAAGGCGGCCAGAACCAACCCATCGCCGCGCGCCAGTGGAGCAGCGGCTTCCTGCCGTCCAAGCACCAAGGCGTCCAGCTGCGCTCCAAAGGCGACCCCGTCCTCTACCTCACCAACCCGCCCGGCGTGTCGCGGGAGGCCCAGGGCGGCGACGTCGACGCCATCGCCGCGTTGAACCTCCATCGCGACAAGGTCGTCGCCGACCCCGAGGTCGCCACGCGCATCGCCCAATATGAGATGGCCTTCAAGATGCAGGCCAGCGTGCCCAAGCTCATGGACGTCTCCGCCGAGGACCCCAAGACCCTCGCGCTCTACGGCTGCGTGCCCGGGGACGGCTCCTTCGCCGCCAACTGCCTGCTCGCGCGCCGCCTCGCCGAACGCGGCGTCCGTTTCATCCAGCTCTACCACAAGGACTGGGATCACCACGGCGGCGTCAAGGACGGCGTCGCCCTCAAGGCCGCCGAGATCGACCGCGCGTGCATGGCGCTGATCACCGACCTCAAGCAGCGCGGCATGCTGGACGACACCCTCATCGTGTGGGCCGGCGAGTTCGGGCGGACCCCGATGTCGCAAGGCGGCAGCGGGCGCGACCACCATAACAAGGCCATGACCGTCTGGCTGGCCGGCGGCGGCATCAAGGGCGGCCTCGTCCACGGCCAGACCGACGAGCTCGGCTACGCCGCCGTCGACAAGGTGACGACGGTGCATGACCTGCACGCCACCATGCTGCACCAACTCGGCATCCGCCACGACGCCTTCACCGTCAAGTTCCAAGGTCTCGACGCCAAGCTCACCGGCGTCGAACCCAGCAAGGTGATCAAAGAGATCCTCTCCTGATGTTCCCCGACCTCCGTCAGCTCCATCGCCGGGCCTTCCTCGGCAACACCGGTCGCGGCCTCGGCGCCGTCGCGCTCGCCTCGCTCCTCGGTCGTACCGGGCTGGCAGCCGCTCCCGGCGTGCTGACCAAGCTGCCGCTGCCCCAGAAGGCCAAGCGCGTCATCTGGCTGACCATGGCCGGCGGCCCGTCGCAGCTCGAGCTCTTCGACCACAAGCCGAAGCTCGCCGCGATGGACGGCCAGGGCATGCCGGAGAGCTTCACCGCCGGCCAGCAGCTCGCGCAGCTCCAGGGCCAGAAGCTCATCTGCCAGGGGCCGCAGTTCAAGTTCGCGAAGCACGGCAAGAACGGCACCGAACTCTCGGAACTCCTCCCGCACCTCGCCTCCGTCGCCGACGACATCTGCGTCGTGCGTTCGATGACCACGGACGCCATCAACCACGACCCGGCGCACATGTTCATGAACACCGGCTCGCAGATCGCCGGCCGGCCGAGCATGGGCTCCTGGGTCACCTACGGGCTCGGCTCGGAAGCCGAGGACCTTCCGGGCTTCGTCGTGCTGGTCTCGACCGGCAAAGGCCGTTCGCCCCAGCCGATCGCCGCGCGCCAGTGGAGCAGCGGCTTCCTGCCGTCCAAGCACCAGGGCGTCCAGCTGCGCTCCAAAGGCGACCCCGTCCTCTACCTGAACAATCCGCCCGGCGTGTCCCGCGCCGCGCAAGGCGGCGACGTCGACGCCATCAACGCCCTCAACCAGCTCCGCAACGGCGCGGTGAACGACGCCGAGGTCGCCACGCGCATCGCCCAATACGAGATGGCGTTCAAGATGCAGGCCAGCGTGCCGGGGCTCATGGATGTCTCCGGCGAATCCGCCAAGACCCTCGCGCTCTATGGGTGCCAGCCCGGCGACGGCTCCTTCGCGGCCAACTGCCTGCTCGCGCGGCGGCTCGCCGAACGCGGCAGCCGCTTCATCCAGCTTTACCACCGCGACTGGGACCACCACAGCCTCCTCCGGGAGGAGCTTCCCCTGCGCGCCCAGGAAGTGGACCGGGCCTGCATGGCCCTCATCACCGACCTCAAGCAGCGCGGGATGTTCGAGGACACCCTCATCGTCTGGAGCGGGGAATTCGGCCGCACGCCGATGAAGCAGGGCGACAAGGGGCCGGTGGGGCGCGACCACCACAACAAGGCCATGTCGATGTGGCTTGCGGGAGCGGGCGTGAAGGGCGGCCTGACGCACGGCGCCACCGATGAGCTCGGCTATGCCGCGGTGGACAAAGTATGCACCGTGCACGACCTGCACGCCACCATGTTGCACCAGCTCGGCATCCGCCACGACGCGTTCACGATCAAGTTCCAGGGGCTCGACGCCAAGCTTACCGGGGTCGAACCCAGCAAGGTGATCAAGGAGATCCTGAGCTAGG
>CAZXSI010000056.1:0-1079 GCA_964643215.1 uncultured Klebsiella sp.
CCCCAGAAGCCTGAGTCCGTCGACGAAGCCACCTGGAAGAAGTTCCTGGACGCCCAGAAGGCCGCCCAGAACGACGACGCCGTGAAGGCCGCCAAGGCCAAGGCCGCCGACGCCAAGACCGACGAAGAAAAGAAGGAAGCCGGCAAGGCCGTGATGGAAGCCACCAAGGCCGCCATCCTCAAGGCTGACGCTTCCCTCGAATCCGTCTTCAAGGCCCTCGAAGAAGCCCGCGCCAAGGGCAAGGGCAAGGGCAAGGGCGACAAGGGCGGCAAGAAGCCGGAAGCCAAGTAATCTTCGGATTACAGGCCTGAACAAGACCCCGGTTCGCCGGGGTCTTTTGTTTGGGGACGGCGGAGCGGAGGGCTGAATCGCTGACAGAGGACAGAGGGCTGCATCGATCGAACGACAGAGCCAGAGACTAGGACTCAAAGGCAAGCCGGAGACCAGCTGATTGGCTGGGGTGCGCATTTTCAGGTCTCGGGTCTCGGTCGTCGGGTATCAGGTTCGGGTACAGGTTCAGGAAATCTGTCCTCTGTCCTCTATCCTCTGCCATCGATTCAGCCATCGATTCCGCCTGAACCTTTTCCTGCTTCTGGTGTTTCTTAAGCATGCGCTTCCCTGCCCTCTGCTCCCTGTTCGCCTGCCTCGCGCTTTTCGCCGCCGATGAGCCGAAGACGACCGAAGCCCCCAAAGCCGATAACCCGGCCGCCAAGCCGGCCGAGAAAGCCGCGCCCAAAGCGAAGAAACTGATGGGCATCCCCGAGATCCCCGAAGGCGTCTCGATCGAAGACGGCGTGAAGCTCCAGAACGCCTGGTCCAAGGCGCAGAGCGACGAAACCTACAAGGCCGCGATCGCCAAGGCCAAGGACGGCGACGACAAACCCAAGGAAGCCGAAGGCAAGAAGGGCAAGAAAGGCGCGGCGACGCCCCGCGGCGAACGCGCCGCCGCCGACGAAGCCCTGGCCAAGGCCATGATCAAGGCCGACCCCTCCCTCAAACCCGAACTCGTCCGCGCCTACCTCGAGGCCTCCCACGAGAAGGCCGGCAACCGGACCAAGAAGAAGGCGAAGTGAGCGAAA
>CAZXSI010000056.1:1179-3726 GCA_964643215.1 uncultured Klebsiella sp.
ACCTCATGCGCCCCGCCCTCTTCCTCCTCGCCCTCGTGCTCGCCGCGACCGGCTTCGCCGTCGACCCCGCCGCCGAGGCACCGGCCAAGAAGACCGTCCGCCAAGGCAAGAACCCTCTGAACTTCCCGGACAGCGTCGCCGGCGTACCCGACGAGGAATACGCGAAGATCCGCCGCGCCCTCATGATGACCTTCGGCGACGAACACATCGCCGCCGCCCGCAAGCGCCTCGCCGAACTCAAGGAACGCACCCGCTTCACCAACGGCCGCAACGAAGCCGAGGACCTGCGCCTGGATTTCGAGAAAGCCCGCGACGAGATGGTCAAGGCGACCCTTGAAGCCGTGCTCAAGCTCGACCCTTCCATCGGCAAGGATTCCCTGGTGCTCACCCTCAACGCGATCGAGGAATCGGTCAAGAAGCGCGGCCAGGAGGCCATGCAGAAGCAGCGCGAGAAAGAGGCCGAGGAGGCCAAGCTCGCCAAGAAGGACGCCCCGGTCGCCAAGCCCGAGGGCGCAACCGCGAAGGCCCCCGAAGCCGCCCAACCGCTGACCCCGGCGCAGCTGCTCGCCGACGTCGAAGGCGTCTCGGCCGAGGACATGCGGAAATTCCGCGCCGCCGCGTTCGTCGCCCAGAAAGACCCGACCCTCAAGGAACTCAAAGCCAAGCAGAACGAGCTGCGCAAGCAGGCCGAATTCGCCTCGGACGACGAGAAGAAGAACCTGCGCGGCGAATTCGAAGGACTCATGGCCGACCTGCGCCAGGCCAACCTCAACGCGATCGGCAAGGCCGCGCCCACGCTCTCCAAGGAAACCATCGAGAAGATCCTCGAGGCCGTCGAAGAGCGCATGAAAAACTCGAAGAAGCCCGCGACGAAGGCGACCAAGACGCCGCTCAAGCCCTTCCCGTTCGGAGAGAAGAAATAGGGCCCAACGGCCCATCGCTATGGGCCAAACGACAGGGCGTCGTCATTTTTACGCCCTTCCTGAAACCGTGGCAGGGAGCCGGGGTTAATTCATCGACCCTACCCCCGATGAACAAGATCCTTCCGCTTCTCTTCGCCGCCGCCGTCGGCTCCGCCGCGACCTATTTCGTCATGGACGCCAAGCAGTCCGCCGCGAAGGAACCCGCCGCCGCGGCCGCGAAAGCCGCGCCGAAGTTCGCCGGCAAGACCAGCGCGCCCACCGCCGAGGCGCCGGCGGGCGAGAGCCCGCGCAAGTCAGGCAGCTCCAAGTTCGGCGGCAAGGGCGGCAGCTTCCTCCCCGAAGAAATCGACGGCGTGACGGCGGAACAGCTCACCAAGTGCCGCAACGCGCTTTTCAAGACGTACCAGGACGAGGACGTGAAGGCCGCCCGCGCCAAGCAGGGCGAACTCTTCAAGGAATTGCAGTACGCCTCGGAGGATGAGAAAAAGGGCATGGCCAGGCAGTTCGAGGAAAACCAGCTCGAGATCCGCAAGGCGACCAAGGCCGCGATGATGGCCGCCGACGCCGACATCACGGACGACGTCGCGGACAAGGTGCTCGATGCGCTCGAAGAGCGCGCGAAGCAGCGCCGGGCCCAGTTCCAGCAGAACGGGAAGAAGAAGTGAGGGGAGACAGAGAAGAGCGCTGAGTCGATGACAGAGGGCTGCATCGAGGACTGAATCGGCCGGAACACCGGCTTAGACTCAGCCAGCAGTCATATTAATTTCCTCGGTCCTCTGTCATCCGCCATCGATTCAGTCATCCGTCATCTGTCCCCTGTCATCGATTCACTCCCTCGAACACCGCCTTCAGTTCTTCGTCCGTGAGCGGGCGGTTCCAGAGCAGGAAGCGGGCGATCTCACCGTCGAAGGATTCCTTGCCCGGATGCTGGATCGCGTCGCGCTCCTGGCCGAGGGCGAGCTTCGAGGCGTCGGCCTGCGGATTGATCGGGAAACGCGCCGTGGCGCAGGCCTTGAGCTCATTGACGAAGAATTCGGCGAGGACCTCGTCCTGCCCGGCTCCCAGCCGACCCGCGAGCACATGGAAACGGCCTTCGGTCAGCTTCGGCCCGACGAGCTTGGGATTGTTGACGTCGAAGCGTCCGAAGGTGAGTCCGTTGCGGGCGCCCCACCAGACGGTGTTGTCGTCGTCGAGGCACCCCCAGATGCCTTCGTATTTCTGTCCGTTACGCAGGTTGCCGAAGAAAGAGTTCACGTCCTTCAGGCCGACGCGCTGCGGGTAGACCTTCAGCACCGCGACCCAGGTGCAGCCGTCGCCGCGGATGAGCCCGTCCAAGGCGTCTTCGTCATGGCAGACCAGTTCCTGTTGCCGGAACGCGAGCGCCGCCGGCACCCCCTTTGCCGGCGTCGGCAGGCCGGAGGCCGGTTCCGCGCGTCCCTTCGGCTGGCCGACGAAGGCGCGCAGCCCGGCCGGCCCCGCCTGATTGGTCCAGGCCGTCACGCGGCCTTCGGCGTCGAGCGCCGTGCCCTTGGCCGCATCGAGATCCACCATCAGGCCCGTGCGCGGCAGTTCGGCGGCGAAAAGAGCGAAGCAGGCGAAGAGGACGAGCAGGCGGAATTTCATG
>CAZXSI010000056.1:3826-8168 GCA_964643215.1 uncultured Klebsiella sp.
CTCTCTGCTCCGCCTCACTTCCCGCTCCGCCAGACCTTCTTGTCGGGCGTGACGAGGATGACGTCGAGCTTCTCGCGCAGCGCGATGGCCTTGGCCTGTTCGAAGCCGGCCGCCATCAGCGCGGTCGACCAGCCGTCGGCCTGGAAACAGCTGTCATGCAGGACCACGGCCAGTTCGAGGGTCGGTTCGACCGGGCGACCGGTCTTGGGGGAAAGGATATGCGAGACCGGCTTCCCCGCCGCGAGCTTCTTGGCCCGATAGAGTCCCGAAGGGCTGAGGGCGCGATCGGTCAGCGCCATCGTCTGGAGCATCAGGCGCGGATTGAAGGGGTCCTCGATGCCGACCCGCCAAGTCCCTGCCACCAGGATCTCGCCGCCGACCTCGATCAGGAACTCGTGCTGCCCCTGGCCGCGGAGGACCGCCGCCGCGCGGTCGGCGGCGTAACCCTGCAGCACGGAGCCGAGGTCGAGGTTCACGCCGTCATGGCTCTTGGCCAACGTGAGGTTCTCCTTGTCGAGCCGCAGCTTCCGCCAGCCGACGCGCGTGAGCGCCGCCTGCAGCTGCTCGGGCGTCGGGTCGGGCCGCTTGCCGTCCGGGCCGTAACCCCAGAGGTTCGTGAGCGGAGCGACCGTCACGTCGTACATCCCGTCGGTGGCGGCGCCGAGCCGCAGGGCGAACTCGGCGATCTCGGCGAGCTCGGGCGTGATGCCGAAAGGCTGCGTCGACTCGAGGCGGTTGAAGTCGGCGGTCGTGGACGAGTCGCGCCAGTGCGAAAGCGAGGACTCGACGCGGTTGATCTCGGACTCGAGTTCGCGCTTGAGGATCTCCGCGTCGACGTCGCTGCCCCGGACCTTCACCGTCCAGGTCGTACCGAAGGCCGCGCCATGGAGTTCGGTGACCGCCTGGCGGGCGGAGGCCGCCGGCGCCTCCGCCGCGGCGAACTCCGGACGAGGGACGAAGGCGAGCCCGGCCCCGACGACGAGGAGGCCCGCCGCCCAGGCATCGCGACGGCCCCAGGCTTCGACCTGGTTGGCGGACCGGACGAACTTGAAGAGCGCCCCGGTCGGGCAGCCGTACTTGCAGTAGGCCTGGGGGACGAACACCGAAGCCAGCAGGCCGGCGATCGCGAGGCCGAGGGGGATGGCGACGCCCACCCCGAGCACCCAGGCGTCGAAGGGTTCGATCTGGCCGAGACTCCAACGAGGCCAGGCCAAGGCGGCCAAAAAGGCCCCTCCTAGGGCGATAGCGGGCAGTTTGCCTAGCCGGGCATGCCAACGGGCGGGGACGGCCACATGGAGTCTCTTGAACCCGCCTAGGAGCTCCTGGGCGGCGCCATGGGGGCAGACCTGGTGGCAGTAGAGCTGACGGCGACTCCCCCAGGGGATGAGCAAGGCGGCGGCCCCGAGGGTCAGCAGGGCCGTGGCCTGGGCCCAGGGCAGGCCATGCCGGGCCCACCCGGCGAAAAGGGAAAGCGAGAGCAACTGACCGAGCCAGAGGCCGAGGCCGCCCACGAGCAGGACCTGCCAGACCGTGCGGACGACGGGGCGACCGTGCAACGGCGTGAACGTCATCAGCAAGGCGCCGGCCAGGAAGCACCAGAGCGCGCCGGTCCGGATCCGTTGCTGCGCGTCCTGCCGTTCGCGGCGGGTGCCGTGCGCGTCGTCGGCGAAGCGGGTCTGCAAGCCCTTGGCGATCGCATAGCTCGTGAGCGTCGCGCCGGCGACGGTATCGAGTTCGCCCTTCCGGAAATCGAAGTCGGCCCACTCGCGGGTGCTCCACTTCGTCAGGTCCTTGAAGAAAGTCCGACCCTGCGGGTCCGGCTCCTGTTCCTTGATCCGGCTGACGTAATCAGCCGTGTCATAGGTGGTCCGCAGCGTCACCTGACGCAGGCGCAGGCCGTCGGCCTCGACGGCGATCAGCGTCTCGCTCGGCCCGGCGTAGCCGATCGTCTCGTCGGCCGAGGGCGACGAGCGGACGACGTAACCGAGGTGGGCGCGGTTCGTCCCGCGGACCAGGTTCCAGCCGAGGCGCGGCACGTTGGGCTCGAAAGCGTTCGCCTCCGGAAAGCCGGCCGCCCGGATCTCCTTCAAGGTGAGCGGGGTCGGGAAACGCAGCGAGACGTAGTTGCCCGAAAGCCGCTTCTGGATCGATTCGGCGATGGCGTAGGCGGTGAGCGTCGACCCGGCGAAGGCCTCGAGCCTGGGCGCCGGCTGCGTGGTCGGCCGCCACTCCTTGAAGGATTTCCCGAAGGCGGCGGCCTGACGCAGCTGGTCGACATGCTCCGGGGTGTCCTCGCTCGAGAGGATGCGCGTGCCGACGATCTTCTCATGGATGTCGAGGGCGACCAGCACGTTGCTCGGGCCGGCGTAACCAAGGATGCTGTCCGCGTCGGGCGAGGTCGTCACGAGCCGCCCGAGGCGGTTGCCTTGCTCATCCTGCACGAGCAAGGTCTGGTTGGGGCCGGACTTCAACCGCCTGGCCTGCGGGAAGAAGGCCTTGGCGTCGTCGAGGTCCAGCCGCGTCAGCGCGGACTCCGCGAGGGGCGTCGTCCGCTGCAGCAGCAAGGCGGCGAGCAGCAACGCCGCGAGTCGCCAGCCTTTGACCAGCCAGGCGCTGACGCGGGGCGATGGCATCGCTTAGTCGGCGAGGACCAGCTGGAAGGCGTCGGCCTGGACGTTGCCCTTGGCGCCGTCGGTCGAGAGGACGAGGGTATGCGTGCCGGCGGCGAACTGGAATTTGCCGAGGGAGACGGGCTTCTCGATCTCGCCGTCCTTCTGGTTCAGCCGGAGGCTCACGGGCTTCTCGCCGGCGCGGTTGATCGTCAGCAAGGCGTTCGCCGAGCGGTTCTCATGGCCCTGCCAGTAGCCGCGGAGCTCGTACTTGCCGGCGTCCTTCACCTCGAAGGTGTAGGTGGCGCGATGGCCGTTGCCGGCGGCATAATGGTAGCCGGCGCCGAGGTGGGCGAGGCCATGGCCCGCGGTCCACTTGCCCTCGAGCTTGGCCTGGGCGTCGTCGACGACGATGCCGCCGAGCTTCGCGAGCTCCTTGAGCTCGTCGGCGGAAAGCTTGCCCGGCGCGCCCTTCTGGAGGTCGGCGTTCATGCGGCCGACCGGCAGCTCCTTGTAGTCGGCGATGGAGGTGTCGAGGAAGAGGTCGGAGCGGAGGTCGCTGCGGCGCATGCGGCCGGGCTGGTCGAGCAGCTTGAGGAGTTCGGGCAGGTGCTTCTGGTAGACGCCACGCGGGTCGGTGTTCTCGCGGACGGCGAGGTAGGCGGCCTTGCCGACGACTTCGCCCATCATGCCGATCGTGCGCATGACACGGACGGTGCCAAGGGCCTCATGGGTCACGGAGATGTGGCGGCCGGCCATGAAGAGGTTGCCGATGTTCTGCGAGTAGAACAGGCGGTACGGCAGCGGGTAGCCGTTGCGGCGGTCGACGGCGGCGACGTGCTTGCCGTCCGGCCCGACGTAGCCGAACGCGGCGCGGGAGATGAACGGATTGTCCGGGAACTTCTTCGCGTACTGCTCGCGGGCGTAGTGGAGATCGATGTCCCAGGTCGTGGGCACGCAGCCGTCGTCGAACTCCTTTCGCTCCACGATGTCCTGCTTGGTCAGGATGAGGTCGCCGGTGAGCAGGCGCGACTCGCGCGGGCCGCCGACGTGCGAGGCCCACTTGAGGTCCGCGTTGGCGTACTTCGCCTTCTCGGGGCCGTTCTTGAGGGCGGAAAAGGCGCCGTAGATCGCGCGGAAGTTCCAGTCGCGGATATACTCGAGGTCCTTGATCGGGTCCTTGTCGAAACCGGATTCCCAGAACCACTCGGCCTTCATGAACGGCTTGTCGTCGATCTTCGACTTGGATTTCTGGAGGGGCGGGAAGTCGCCGAGCTCGAGCGGCAGCGCCCACGGGGTGGCGGGCCAGCTGACGGCCTGGGCCTCGTCCTGGTAGAACCACATGTTGGACATGCCCATGCGCTTGTCGGGCTCGACCTGGTACTTCGCGCCGGCGTAGGCGCCGACCCAGCCGTGACCGGTGGTGTCCGCCACGAACTTGGCGCGGAAGAGCTTCTCGCGGCCGGTCTTCACGTCGATGGCCTTCACGGCCGCGATGCGGTTGCCGTCCATGACGACGCCGGTGGCGAAATGGCCGAGGAACAGGGCGATGTTCTTCTCGTTGCGGACGACCTTCTCCTTGAGGTCGTCGCCGAAGCTGTCGGCCCGGCCCGGGCTGTCGGGCGAACGGTCGCCGATCTCCTCGATGATCTCGCCGAGGCGGGGGTACTTGCCGCGCGTGGTGCCGCCCATCGCCCAGACGCCGATCTCGGAGCTGCCGTTGCCGCCGAGGA
>CAZXSI010000057.1:0-3560 GCA_964643215.1 uncultured Klebsiella sp.
TGCGGACGCGGGGCGAGCTCGTTCACGACGATGCGGCCGTCCTTCACGAACATCTCGACGGCCAGGAGGCCGACCAGGCCGATCTTCTCGGCGATGCTGAGCGCCAGGGCGCGGGCCTCGGCGGCGGTGGCCTCGGAGATGCGGGCGGGCGAGATCGAGAGGTGGAGGATATGGTTCCGGTGGATGTTCTCCGCCGGGTCGTAGACCGCGGTGCGGCCGTCGACGGTGCGCGCGACGAGCACAGAGATCTCCATCTGGAACGGCACCCAGGCTTCGAGGACGCCGACGGCGCCGCCGATCTTGTCCCAAGCGGCGGCGAGATCGGCCTCGACGGTCGGCAGCTTGACCTGGCCTTTGCCATCGTAGCCGAAATCGGCGGTCTTCAGCACGCACGGGAAGCCGATGGTCTTCACCGCGGCCTGGAGTTCGGCGAGCGACGAGACGACGGCGAAATGCGCGCAAGGGATGCCCGAGGAGCGGAGGAACTCCTTTTCGCGACGGCGGTTCTGGCAGATGGCCAGCACGGCGGCGGAAGGATGGCTCGGGACGGACTTCGCGACAAACTCCACGGTCGCCGGCGGGATGTTCTCGAACTCGAGCGTGATGCGTCCGCAGCCCTGGGCGAAGCGCGTCAGCGCGGCCGTGTCGCTCCAATCAGCGGCGATATGCTCGTCGGCGATGCCCGCGGCGCAGGCGCCGGCGGAAGGGTCGAACGTGCGCACCTTGTAGCCGAGCCGGCGCGCGGCGATGGCCGACATGCGGCCGAGCTGGCCGCCGCCGAGGATGCCGATGGTGCCGCCGGGCTGCAGGGGTCGCTCCATGGCTTAGCGCTTCTTGCCCTTGCGGCCGGGGATCGGGTTATCGAGCACGGCCTTCGTCTGCGCGGCGCGGTAGGCGTCGAGCTTCTTGGCCAGCTTGGCGTCGGCGAGCGCGAGCACCGCGGCGGCGCCGAGGGCGGCGTTGATCGCGCCGGCGCGGCCGATGGCGAAGGTATGCACCGGGATGCCGGCCGGCATCTGGACGATCGAAAGCAACGAGTCGATGCCGTCCAGCGACCTGGACTGGACGGGCACCCCCATCACGGGCAGCGAAGTCATGGCGGCGACCATGCCCGGCAGGTGCGCGGCGCCGCCGGCGCCGGCGATGATGACCTTCAGGCCACGACGTCGGGCGGCCAGGGCGTAATCCTTGAGCTTGAGCGGCGTGCGATGGGCGCTGACGACCTCGGCCTCGAAGGCGACGCCGAGCTTCTTGAGCGTATCGGCCGCGTTGACCATCGTCTCCCAGTCGGACTGGGAACCCATGATGATGCCGACCTGAGGAGCGGAGGAAAGCGCGCGAGCCATGGCGGAAGCGTGTCGAACCCCCGCCCGCCTGTGAAGCCCGAAGCGTAAAAACTACTCCGCGAAAGGCACGTATTCCGGGACGAGGTCGCGCATCCCCTGCTTGCAGGCCGGTCGTTCCAAGGGAAGCAACGCGCGGACTCGGCCGACCAGGGTCTCCGTGGATTCCTGCGGGACGAGGCCGGCCGCGAAACGGAAGACACGCGGGTGTCCGGTCGGGCGATAGAGTTCCCCGGCGCATTGCAGCTCCTCGACCAGCTTCTCGCCCGGGCGCAGGCCGATGATGCGGATCTCGATGTCGACCTCGGGCCGCAGGCCGCTGAGCTCGATGAGCTGGCGGGCCACGTCGATGATCTTCAGGGGCTCGCCCATCTCGAGGACGAGGATGTCGCCGCCGCTGCCGAGCGTGGCGCTCTGCAGCACGAGGCCGACGGCCTCGGGGATGGTCATGAAATAGCGCTTCACGTCCGGGTGGGTCACCGTGACGGGCCCGCCCGCGGCGATCTGCCGGCGGAAGATCGGGATCACCGAGCCGGAGGAGCCGAGGACGTTCCCGAAGCGCACGGCGAGGAAGCTGGTCTTGCCGCCGGACTGGGCCTGCATCGCGCGGACGACGCGCTCGGCGAGCCGCTTGCTCGCGCCCATGACGTTGGTGGGGTTGACGGCCTTGTCGGAGGAGATGAGGACGAACTTGGCCGCGCCGTGCTCCGCGGCGAGGCGCGCCACCGTCTCGGTGCCGAGGACGTTGTTCTTGAGGGCTTCCGCCGGCTGCGACTCCATCATCGGCACGTGCTTGTGCGCCGCGGCATGCAGGACGAGGTCCGGCTTGTAACGGCCGAACACGTCGCGCATGCGGTCGACGTCCGTGACGTCGCCGACGATGGGCGTGATGAGCGCGCCGGCGCCGGAGGCGATGAGATCCTGCTCGGCCTGATAGAGCAGCACCTCGCACTGATCCAGCATGACGAGGCGGGCGGGCGAACGCGCGGCGACCTGACGGCACAGCTCGGAACCGATGCTGCCGCCGGCGCCGGTCACGAGCACGGTCCGCCCCTTGACCAGCGCGTCGATCGCCTCGTCGTCGAGCTTGGCGGGCTCCCGGCCCAGGATGTCCTCGACGGAGATCGGGCGGATGTCGCTCGCGCGCACGCGTCCGCCCGCCAGCTCGGACATGGAAGGCACGACGAGGACGCGGAGGTTGCTGGCGGAGGCGAGCGCGCTCACCTCGCGGATGCGGCGGACGGACGCGGACGGCAGGGCGAGGATGATCTCGGTGACGCTGTATTTCTCGGCGAGCTCGGGCATGCGCTCCGGCGCGCCGATCACCGGCACGCCGTGGATGTGGAGGTCGTGCTTGGCGACGTCGTCGTCCAGGAAGCAGACGGGTTCGATGCCGTGGCCCCGGCGGCTCATGAGCTCCGCGGCGAGCTGCGCGCCGGCCTGCCCGGCGCCGACGATCGCGATGCGCTCGACCACGCCTTGGGCGCCCTGTTCCTTGGTCCAGAACCTTTCGCGCAGCGCGCGGATCGAGACCCGGAAGCCCATGAACAGCACGAGCGACAGGTTGAAGTCCACGAGCAGGACGCCGCGCGGGATGTCGAAGGTTTCGTGCGGCTGGCCGTGGCCGGTCGCGGCGGCGATCCCGAGGGATATCACCGTGGCGGCGAAGAGCGCCAGGCCCATCCGGAGCGCGTCAGGCAGGCGGAAATAATAGAACACTCCCCGGAACTGGCCCCAGGCGCCGAGCAACAGGACCTTGAGCGGCACCATCCAGAGGAGCGCCTGCGGCCGCTGACCGAAAAGATAGGCGTCCGCCGAAAGATGCTGGCCGCCGCCGTCTTCGCCCGCGAAGCGCAGTTCGTAGGCGAACCAGAGGGACAAGGCGGCCAGCGCGCCATACGTCGCGAAAAAGAACGCGACGCGTTGGAGGCGATGGACCGGGGCTGCCATGGGGTCCCTTTATAATCAGGACCTCGGGCTTTTATTCAATGACGATACGAAAACCCAAGGCGCGGTTCTTTTCCCGCTTGAAGACGGTCCTGGCAGGCAACCCCTGGGCAGGCGGGCTCAGGATGCTGCCGCCCAGGACGGGGGCCCGGGTCTCGCCGGGCGCGGCCTGCGCCCACTCCTCGACGTTGCCGATCAGGTCGTGCACCCCGTTGGCGTCCGGCTGGGAAGTGCCGACCGGGCGGACGGTCGCGCCATCGGTGTTCGCGG
>CAZXSI010000057.1:3660-7789 GCA_964643215.1 uncultured Klebsiella sp.
TTCGCGGCGGTCCACGCCTGCGCCGGGGCGACGGCCCGGGCCGGGTCGCCGGCGACGGCGGCGAACTCCGCGACCGTCGGCAGACGGACCTTCGCGCCGAGGAGCCAGCCCAGCCGGACGGCGAATTCCTCGGCCTCGGCGTAGGTCACCGACTCGACGGGATTGGCTTCGCGTCGGGAGGAACTGGGGTTGGAGCCCATGACGGCGGCGTACAAGCCTTGCGGGATCTCCGTGCGATAGACCCGCGCCGCCGAAGCCGGCACCGGCCGGAGGGCCTGGTCGATGGTGCCGAGCACGCTGCGGAGGGTGGCGCCGTTCGCCGCGAGGTATTCCAGTTCCTTGCGCTCGGCGTCGTCGGGAAGGAAGACGCCCGTGTTGGCGGCGCCGATGCGGCGGGCCTCGGCGACCGCCAGCTCCGCCAGCCGGATCGCCTCGTCGGCGCGGCGGTCGCGCAACGCGGACCGCATCCGGTCGCGACGCTCGCGCAAGGCGACGATCTCGTCATGGAAGCGGGCGAAGTTCAGACGCGTGGCGTAGGCCGCCTCTTGTCCGCGGTCCGCGAAACCGCTCTTCGGATGATCGGTCAGCAGCCTGGCGAACGCGTCGACCGCGGCCTGCCAGGCCTGCGTCGCGGCCGGCCATTCGCCCCGCTGTTCGCAAGCCTCGGCCTTGGCGCGCAGGGCGAGGATGGCATTCCAGGCCTCCCCGGAGAACGCGGTCTCGCGGCGTTCGGCGAGCTTCTCCGACCGGCCGAACTCCGTGTTCCGCACGTCGCGGTAACGGGCGAGGAACTCCGTCTCGCAGTCGATGGCCTCGCCGAACTTGCCGGCGGCGGCGGCGAACTTGCCGGCGGCGAAGAGCCGCTCGGCCTCGGCTTCGAGGTCGCGGCCCTTCTGCCAGAGCGGCGCGGACTCCAGCCGGCGGAGCCGGACGTCGAGGCGGGCCAGCCGGCCGGGGTCGGCCAGGCCGGAGAATTCCCACCGCTTCACGATCTCCTGCTCGCACGCCAGGGCCTGGCGCAGCAAGGGGATGGCGGCGGCTTCGTCGGTCTTGGCCAGCGCGAGCGCCCGGGCCTCCGCCTGATCCGAGGCCTCCCGGAGCCGTTCCCCGCGGAGGAGATGAATCCGGCGGCGGAGCGCCTGCTGCCGGATGTTTTCGGTGCCGACGGACTGGCGGGCGGTGATGTATTCCTCCTGCAGGCGGAGGGCTTCCTCCAACAAGGCGAGGTCCTCCTCCTGCAGTTCGAACCGCTCCAGCCGGATCTTCTCGAAGGCCGCTTCCAGCTGGAGCGAGCGCTGCCGCAGCGCCTCCGCCTGTTCCGGCGAGACCACCAGCTCCGCCTGCCGCGTGCTGCGGCGGTCGGAAGTGTAGAGCAGCAGGCTGACGACCCCGAGCGCCAGCAGGACGAGGACGAGGAACGGCAGGCGGAGCCGGTGCCAGACCTGGTCCATCGACACCTTGCTCCGTCCGGCCCGCGGGTCGGGAGCGGCGACAAAGTCTTTCTTGGGGTCGGTGGGGCCTGGGGTCATGTCAGGGCCGCCAACTTCGTCGCCAGCGGTTTGTTTGCTTTAATAGTTCGTCACTCTGGTTCATCAAAGTCATACCTTCAATATTGGAAATGGCTCAATTCAAGCGCATCGCCGTCGTCGGCGCCGGCCTCATCGGCGGCTCAATCCTCCTCGCGGCGGCGCGGCGGGGCCTGGCCGGTTCGCTCGCCTGCTGGTCGCGCTCGGAGGCGGCGCGCGCCACGCTCCGCGGTTTCGGCGTGGCCGAGGTCTTCGACGACGCGGCGGCCAGCGTGCGCGGCGCCGACCTCGTCGTGGTGGCCACGCCCGTGGACACGGCGGAGGCGACTTTTCTCGCGATCGCGCCCGGCCTGAGCCCCGGAGCGGTGGTGACCGATGCCGGCAGCGTGAAGGGCGCGATCCTGCGCGCCGCCCGCCGGCTCCCGGCGGCGAATCCTTTCGTCGGGGCCCACCCGATGGCCGGCGGCGAGAAGGCCGGCGCCACCCACGCCGCCGCCCATCTCTTCGAAGGACGCGTCTGCTTCCTGACCCCGACCGGCGCCGAAGACCCGGAGGCCCTGGCCGCCGTCCGCCTCTTCTGGCAGGCGCTGGGTTCGGTCCTGCACGAGACCGACGCCGCGAAGCATGACGAGATCGTCGCCGCGATCAGCCATGTCCCGCACGCGGCCGCTTCCGCGCTGATGCTCGCCGTGATGGACCAGCCGGGCTTCCGCCGCTTCGCCGTCGGCGCCGGCCTGCGCGACACCACCCGCATCGCCGCCGGCGAGGAGAACCTCTGGGTCGGCATCCTGCTCGCCAACGCGCGCCACGCCGCCGAAGGTCTGCGCGCGGTCGAACGACGGGCCGCCGAACTGCGCGCCGCCGTCGAGGCCGCCGACGGCGCGACCTTGCGCCGGTTGCTCGCCGAAGCCCGCGTCGCCCGCCAGAACCTCGACCGCGCCGAATGAGCCCGACCCTCGTCATCCGGCCGTTCCAGACGCCCGCCCGCGGCGTCGCCCAGGTCCCGGGTTCGAAAAGCATCACCAACCGGGCCCTGATCCTGGCCGCGCTCGCGGACGGTCCCACGCTTTTCACCGGCGCGCTGTTCAGCCGCGACACCCGCATCCTCGTCGCCGCGCTCCGCGCGCTCGGGTTCGAGGTGACGACGGACGAAGCCGCCGGCACGATCGGCATCCTCGGCCTCGGCGGCCGCATCCCGCGGCCGCGCGCGAAGCTCCACGTCGGCAACGCCGGCACGGCCGCGCGCTTCCTCACCGCCTTCCTCGCCCTGGCGCCCGGCGGCGTCTATGAACTGGACGGCGACGAAGCCATGCGCGCCCGCCCGATGCGGGGGCTGCTCGATGCGCTGACCGCCGGCGGTTGCCGCGCCCTCGCGCCCGACGGCTCGCCCGCGTCCGGATTCCCCTTCACGCTCCACACCACGGGGAAGCTCGGCCGCCTCGAGGTCGACGCCTCCGCCTCCTCGCAGCTCCTCTCCGCGTTGCTGATGGTGCTCCCGCTTTCGGCCGGCGCCTCGGTCAGCATGAAAGGCTCCACGGTCTCCGAGCCGTTCGTCGAGATGACCGCCCGCATGTGCGGACAGTTCGGCCGCCCGCTCCTCCGCGCGACGGACGGCAGCTGGACGTGCGCCGCGCCCGGCGCCTATGTGGCGCAGCCCGCTTATGCGATCGAGCCCGACGCCACCGCGGCCAGCTACTTCATCGCCCTCCCCGCCGTGACCGGCCCCCGCGCGTGCGTGCGCATCGAGGGCTACGCCGAGGGCGGCCTGCAAGGCGACACGGCGTTCGCCAAGGTCGCCGCCGCGTGCGGCGCGGCGCTCAAGCCGGCGGCCGGCACGCTCATCGCGGAATCATGGTCCGCGATCCGCGGCGGCCAGTTCGATTTCAACGCCTTCTCCGACACCTTCCTGACGCTGGCGACGATCGCCGCGCTGGCCGACGGCCCGATCGCCCTCCGCGGCATCGCGCATACGCGCAAGCAGGAGACCGATCGCGTGCTCGCGATGGCGACCGAGCTCGAACGGCTCGGCCTCAAGGTCGAACCGACCGCCGCGCAGCTCCGCGCCGACGAGAGCCTTTCCTCCCTGACCGTCTTCCCGAGCAAGGCCGCGCTCCGGCGGGCCGCCGCCGACGGCCCGGTGACGATCCGCACCTACGAGGACCATCGCATGGCGATGAGCTTCGGGGTCCTGGGCAGCTTCGACCTCTTCGGCGACGGGCGGCCGTGGATCGCCATCGAGGATCCGGACTGCACGGGCAAGACCTTCCCGCATTTCTTCGCGGCGCTCGCGGCCCTGCGCACCAATTTCATCCGCGTCGCGGTCGACGGCGGCGCCGCCTCCGGCAAGTCCAGCACCAGCCGCCGCCTCGCGCAGGCGCACGGCCTCCTGCATGTCGACACCGGCGCGCATTATCGCAGCCTGACCCGCGCCCTCCTCCTCGCCGGCGCCTCGGCCGACGACGCCGCGTCCGTCAAGGCCGCCCTGGCCCGGCTGCGCATCGGTTCGCGGATCGTCGCCCGCCAGGGCGCGCGCAGCTCCGCGCTGACGCTCGACGGCGTCCTGCCTGACGACGCCGACCTGCGTACGCCCGAGGTCAACGCGG
>CAZXSI010000058.1:0-4870 GCA_964643215.1 uncultured Klebsiella sp.
CCAACAAAGATATCGCCTATTTCACCGGCGCCGCCGGAACGGTCACGCTGGGCAACTCGTTCACCGTGGGCGGACTGGTCTTCGCTTCAACGGGCTTTGAGCTCACCGGCAGCACGATCACGTTGGCGAAGACGGGAACAGACGGCGCCTCGGTGATCGCTGTCGGCCAAGGCAATTACTTCACCGGCACGGGAAGCCGTGCGGTCATCACTTCGACCCTTGGCAGCGAGACTGGTGTCGGCATCACCAAGACTGGAGACGGCACCCTGGTGCTAGGAGCCGCGTCTAATTCATATTCTGGAACCACCACGATCAAAGGCGGGGTGTTGGCGATTACCACGCCAGCACAGCTCGGCACGAGCACAGGGACGGTTGCGGTGTTCGGCTCAGGCTCGACCGGCTTCGAGTCAGGCAGCCTCATGCTGCATGGCGGCGCCGTCAGCGGGGCGGGGCTGGTCTTCGCGCGTGAGCTTTCCCTTTCCGGTCGTGGCAACAACACGATCGGAAATGGCGCCCTGATCAGCATCGGCAACAACACTTTCTCCGGGGACGTCGTCACATCCTCTGCCACGGAGACCCGCATCGCTGCCTCGGCGGGCACCACCACCTTTTCTGGCCGATTGTTCATGGGCGGTGGCAGCCAATCCCCCTATTTCTATGGCCCCGGCAATTTCATCCTCAGCGGCCAGATCGTCGGGGGTACGAGCGGCGTCAGCAGCATCGTCAAGGGCAGCATGGGCGTCGCCACCACCATGGTGCTCACCAACAGCAACAACACCATGTTGGGCGGTATCCGCGCCGAGTCAGGTACGGTGCGAGTATCGGACGGCGGCCAGCTCGGCCTCGGCAACAACATCACCACCGCGAACGGAGGTAACATCAATTTCAACGGGGCAACTTTCGAGATTCGCTCCGATAACATGGCGAGCTTCGCCACGAAGAACATCTCGATGGAGTTTAACGCCGGCACGATCTTCGTCGATCACGCCGTCGGCTCGTCCGGATTGAACGGCGTCGCCGGTTTCGCGAACCTGCGCCAGGAAAACAACCGCACCCTCGTTTTCAGCGGCAGAAACGGTTACGGGGTCTCGATCGCGGCGGTCAACAACAACGCCTCGGGCGCCAATAACGACGGCTTCACCAATTCCGGCAACGGCTTGGTGACGATCACCGGCACCGTATGGAGCGAAGGCGACACTTCCGGCGCTCGTACGCTCACGATCACCTCCACGGGAGAGATGGCCTTGGTCGGCAGCGTGCTCGCCACGGGCTCGAACCACCTTTTTGCGAAGGCGGGAACGGGTTTGCTCACGATGACCGGGGGCTCCTCGACTTTCTTGGGCGCAGCAAACGTCAATGCGGGCACGCTCAGGGTCGCCGACATCGGCGCGCTGAACGCCGCCAGCGGTTACGCCAGCGTGGTCTTCGCTTCCGGCGGTCGTCTCGAGTATTCCGGCACCGGTCAGACTTGGTCTAAGGGGCTCCTGAACAACAACGCCACCTCGATCCTGGCCGCCGAGGGCACGGGTGCCCTGATCGTAGGTTCGAACATCGGCAATTTCGGCACAGGCTTGAAGACGTTCGCGCTCGGCGGCACGAGCCTGCTGGCCAACGAACTCCAAGGCATCGTCACGAACAACACGGTCGGGGCGGGCCTGACCAAGCTCGGCTCCGGCACCTGGCAAATCACCAGTCCGGCCACGACGGCGGCAGTGATCGGGACAGCCAGTTCCGCGATCGCGGTCGCAGCTACCGGAACTACGGCGACCACGACCATCACTCTTTCGTCTGGGACCACCGCCGGGCTGGTCGTTGGTCAACCGATCTCCGGCACCGGCATCACTGCGGGCTCGGTCATCACGCAGATCATCAGCAGCTCGCAGTTCCAGATTTCCCAGAATCGCACCGCAAGCGCCGCCGCCGCCAACTTGACCATCGGTACCGTGACCGGCGCGACGGCCAATCTGACGCTGACGGCGGTGAGCGCGGGAACCTTGGCGGCGCCGACATTGACTGTTCCCACGACTAATCTCGTCGTCGGCCAGACCGTCACGCATGCTTCGTTGCCGGCGAGCCAAGGCTGGTATATCAGCGCCATCTCGGCCACCACGGTCACCTTGGCGAACACCACCGGCGCCACCTTGACCGTGGGCTCCATCGCCAGCGGCCAGGTCGTCACGCCAGGCGCCAGCCCGAACTTCGCCGGGGCGTTGACTGTCACCGATGGCAAGCTCGTGCTGAGCCCGACCGGCGCCGCCGCTGAGGTCGTCAACAACAGTTCCAACCTCGTCTTTGCCGGCGATACGCTCACCGGGCTCGGCAGCGCCGGCGGCATCTTGGAGTACAAGGGTTTTGCGACCGGCAGCGCCGAGACCATGGGTATCTTGACGCCGACGCTCGGCCTGGGCACCATCGTCGTGACGCCGGGTGCTTCCGGTACGACGACGCTCACATTTGGTTCGCTCGGTGCCCGTGGAGCCGGTTCGGTGCTGCGATTGGCACCCGGCAGCCTTTCTTCCGCCGGCATCCAGTTCCTGGCCGCGCCCGGCGCCGCCGCGACTTCCAACGGCATCATCGGCGGTTATGCCTACGTCGTCAACCCCACGACCGGATCCATCGATTACGCCGCCACGCCGACGGCCTCGTCCAACATCGTCGCCCTTAACTCCGTCGACCCGGTGCCGACCGCGACCGGCGCGGCCACCGCCAACTACCTCCTTTCCGCCTCCACGGCCTCCTCGGCGCTGCTCGCGAATTCCATCCGTATCGCAGGCGCCAATCCGACGCTCACCTTGAGCGGCGCCCTGACCATCACCGGAACCGGGGCTGCGTCGATCGGCGGCATCCTGCATGACAACACCGCCGGCCCGGCCACGATCACCGGCTCCAGCATCACCACCGCGGCCGGAGAGCTCATCGTCATCACCGGTGGCGCGAACAACGCGAATACCCTGACGATCGCGTCGCAGCTGGCGGCGGGTGTCAGCCGGCTTACCAAGGCGGGCACCGGAACCTTGGTCCTTGGCTTCGCGGAGAACAGTTTCACGCAGGGCTTCAGCATCCTCGAGGGAACGCTTCGCTTCGGCGCGGCGACCGGCTTCCGCAACCTCGGTGACACGGCGGCCGCGGTCACGAACACGATCCGACAGGCAGGTACGCTTGATGTCGGCGGCGCCGGCCCCAGTACCACCCTTTACGGCGGTGGTCCGACCATGACGATGGCGACCACCGGGCCGATCACCGGCTCCGGTCGTATCACCACGTCATCGGCCGGCGCCCAGGCCTTCAAGATCGGTATCGACGCCTGGTCCGCCAATTTCGGCCTTTTTTCGGGCGTCATTTCCGACGGCGCTGGTGTCGTCCATATCGTGAAGTCTGGCACGCACACCCAGGCACTGACGGGGGATAACACCTATACTGGCGCGACCATCATCGGCCAAGGAACGCTGCAGGTGACCAAGCTGGCGTCCGGCGGCGCCGCCAGCTCCCTCGGAAGTTCTGGCGCGGCGGCTTCGAACCTCGTCTTCAGCGGCGGCACGTTGGAGTATGTCGGCGCCGGCTCGTCGATCTACCAGCTGACCCAGACTCCTTCGATCAGCATCGACCGCGAATTCACCTTGGCCGCATCGGGGCGGATCAACTCCTCCGGCTCTTACGGTAACAGCGTCTTGGCCGCGGCCGCCAACAACCACGCGGCGCTCGTCTTCAGCAGCACGGCGGACGTCTCGTTCGCCGGCACGGGCACCCGGACCCTGACCCTGGGCGGGACTTCCGAAGGCGATAATCGTCTCCGTCTCCGTCTCCTCGATAACGGGGCGAGCGCGCTCAGCCTGACGAAAGCGGACGCAGGACTCTGGGTGCTGGATCCGGCCACGTCCAACACCTATACCGGAACGACAACGATTTCCGGCGGCGCCTTGCAGGTCGCCGCCTCGGCGGCGGCCGCGCAGGGGCTGGGACCGGGTAACCTGAACCTCAACGGCGGAGTGCTGCAGACGTCGGGCACGTTCAACCGCGCGCTCGGAACTGGCGCCGGCGCCGTGCAGTTCACCGCCGGCTCGGGCTTCGCCGCCTCTGTTGCTCCGTTGGACGTCAATCTCGGCAGCGGAGCCAACCTGATTTGGAATTCCACCCCCCAATTCCTGGGCGCCGTTTCGTTGGTGTTTGGTTCGAGCACCGCCTTGGACGTGGTCAACTTCAAGAACAACGTCGACCTCAACGCCGGCACGCGGACCGTCACGGTTTACGACAATACCTCGACCGGCACCGATTACGCCGTCCTCTCCGGCGTCCTCAGCGGGACGGGAGCGTCGGCTTTGACGAAGAACGGCACCGGGCTGCTTTACCTGACGGCCGACAATACCTACAACGGGAACACGACCTTGGCGGACGGCACGCTCGCGGTGATGTCGATCGGTACGGGCGGGGCCGCCAGCAACTTGGGCAACGCGTCCGGCAGTCTCACGATCGGCAACGGCACCACCAGCTCTCCTTACCTTCTTTACTACGGCGCCGGCGAGACGGCCACGCGTTCGGTCATCTGGAACAGCACCACCGGCAACACCACCATCGATTCCAGCGGCAGCGGGCCGCTGAAGATCGGCAACCTGACCATCACGGGAACCGGCGCCAAGTCGCTGACGCTTCGTGGCCTGAATTCCGACGCCAATGAGATCAGCTCGGCGCTGACCGCGACGATGGGTACGGGTGGCGTCACCAAGACCGATGCCGGCACCTGGATCCTTTCCGGCGCGAACGCCTACACCGGCGTCACTACCGTCAGCAGCGGCTGGTTGGGTCTGGGCGGCACGACGGGGGGCACGGCCAACAATCCTTTGCCGGCGGGCCTGACCATCGGAGGCAATTATGT
>CAZXSI010000058.1:4885-7604 GCA_964643215.1 uncultured Klebsiella sp.
CACCAATCCGGCCGGACTGACGATCTCCAGCACCGTCACCATCGTTCAACAGCAGACCGCCATGTTCGGCGGCTTGAATTCCATCACGCTGAACGGCAACGTCACGCAGACCGCCGGCGGAGATGCGACGATCACCAATGTGATCTCGGGCGGGACCCTGACCATCAACGGAAATTGGACCAATCCCGAGACCAGTACCACGACTGATACCTCACGAACGCTTAATATCCGTGGAACGGGCAATACCGTCTGGACCGGGGCGATCAATAATTCGGCGGCGAGGGCGACCAGTACGGCCCCGTTAAACATCTCGATCGCCCCCGACGCCACGTTTACCATCAGCGGCTCGCCCACGTTCACTTCCGCCAGCAACGGGACCACCACGCTCTCCCAGGGCAACCTGATCCTTGGCCGCACGACCAATCTTTTCGGCGGGTCGACCACGCAGACTTTCACCTTCAATGGCGGCACGCTCTCCGCGACGAGCGCCCTCACCGGCGCCACCGCGATAGCTAATCCGGTCGTCATCGGCGGCAGCCCGGCGATCTTCCAGGGTTCCAATGGCATCGAGCTCGGCAACGCCACCGCGGCTTTGGCCATGGCCGCCAGCCGTTCCCTCATCAACAACCTTTCGGGCGCTACGCTGACGATCGGCGGGGCAGGAGTGGTCAATTCCGCCGCTTCGACCCTGAGCATCCTCGGGCCGGGCACGACCCTCTTCACTGCGGCATATAAAGCTGGCACTGGGGCCAGCGCATTGCAGATGCAAGGAACGGGCATCCTGACCTTCAAGGCTGATAATCTCTTCACGGGAGCGACTACGCTCAACGCGGGCACTACCGTCCTCGAGACCTCCGGCCGCTTCAGCGCGACTTCCGGCGTCACGGTCAATCACGGCGCGATCCTGACGTTGGATAACAACGTCGGCGGCAACCCGGCGACCGCTGACCGACTCGGCAACAAGCCTCTGACCTTGAACGGGGGCCGGATCAACCTGGTCGGTAATTCGGCTGGTTCGACCGAGGGAACCGCCGGCAACACCTTGACGGTGGGCTCCGGGCAGTCGGTCCTGAGCCTGACCAACAACGGTGGCACGACCCAGTTCAATTTCACCACCCTCACGGTCAATACGGGCGGTTTCCTCAACTTCACATCCAGCGCGGCGCTGGGGACGGCGACCAACAGGGTCCTCTTCTCGACGGCCCCCACGCTGACGCCTGCTTCTGGCGGAATCTTGGCACGTGTCGCCGTCGAAGGCGCCGACTTCGCCACCTATGGGGCCAACGGCATCGTCGCCTACTCGGCTTATAACAATTCAGGAGCCTATGCCGACATCAATTCGGCGGGCGCGACCCATACGCTCAAGCTGGGCGCAGGCTTCCTGACGACCACGGCACTCACCCAGAGCCGTACCGTCAACGCCCTGAATTTCGAGGACGTATCCGCGGTCAGCCTGACCGGCACCGCCAACGGAACGCTCACGATATCTGCCGGCGGTGTCCTGGCCGAAGGGGGCGGCGGAGTCACGCATACCTTGGCGCCCAAGCGCGTCATCTTGGGCGCCGAGGGCGCCTTCCATGTCGCCGCCTCGACCACCTTGGACGTCACCGGCTCCATGCAGGCCGCTTCGACAGGCCTCAACAAGAACCTTGGTGGCACGTTGAAACTGTCCGGGCGTCAGTTCGTCGGTGGAGCCACGACCGTCAACGATGGCACGCTCAGCCTCAACTACGGCACCAACACGCTGTTCCCCGGGCAGGCCCTGGCGGTCAACCAAGCGGGGGTGGTCGACCTGAACAACAGTGTCCAGTATGTCGGCACGCTGAGCGGCGGCACCAATCCCTCTTCGGGCGGGACCATCAACCTGGGTTCGGGCATGCTGGTCTCTTCGGCCGGCGGTAATTCGACTTGGGCCGGCTCCATCGCTGGAACGGGTGATTTCGTCCGCCTAAGCGGAAGCACCACCACCTTGGAAAGCGCCAACTCCTACACGGGCGCCACCATCATCCTCGGCGGCGCCTTGACGCTCCGGGACGGCGCCACGCTGCTCGGGACGAGTTCGCTCGAGGTGACCTACGCTCAGCTCAACCTCAGCAACAACGACAACCTGCAGACGGCGGTCGCCAATCGCCTGAAGGATGACGCCACGATCCTCCTGCAGGGCGGACTGCTCTCCTTCGCCAACGCCACCTTGACCAACGGCGCCGAGTCCGTCGGAGCGATCACGCTAGGCCAGGGTGCCAATCGCATCACACTTACCAACAGCGGTGGCGGTAGCTTCAATTCGGCCGCGTTGACCTCGGCGAGCCTCGCGAGGCAGAACGGGAGCACGGTGGATTTCACTGGCAGCAACCTGGGGCAGACGGGCAACAACACCTTCATGCGTTTCGCGGCGGCGCCGACGACGGTCGGCGACGGCTTGATGGGCTCTTGGGCGATCGTCAATTCGACCGACTACGCCGCCTATAATCCTTCGATGGGCGTCGGCGCGGTCGGTTCCGGCGGCTATGGCGGCTACGAATGGCAGGATATCTTCGCGGCGAACACGGCCCCGGGAGCCGGGATCTTCGCCGCGGACAAGGTCACGAACCTCAACGCCCAGTCCGCCGCTTCGGTGCTGCTTCCCTCCGGGGGCGCCACCACGGGGCTCCTGCGCTTCGGCGGCGGTGTCGCTAACGACCTTCTATTTGCCGCCGGCTCAGATGTGCTGACCTTAAGC
>CAZXSI010000059.1:0-7449 GCA_964643215.1 uncultured Klebsiella sp.
GCCGCGCTTCCGCCGAAGGCGAGGCCTTCACGCTCTACTCGCCGGACGAGATGCATCACCTCCAGCAGATCGAGCAGCTCCTCGGTCGCGCCATCGAGCGCCGCAAGCTCGAGGGCTTCCGGTACTACTCCGAGCCGCAGCTGACCCCGGGCAGCGCCAAGGCGGCCGCGGTCTCGCGCAAGCGCAACCGCTGACCGTGTCCCTGCCCGCCGCCGAGCCCCCGATGCGCCGAGCCCTCGAGCTCGCCCGTCGGGCTTGGGGGCGCACGCACCCGAACCCCATGGTCGGGGCGGTGATCACCGAAGGCGGCCACATCGTCGCCGAAGGCTTCCACGCGATGGCGGGCGAGCCGCACGCCGAGGTCATGGCCCTGCGCGCCCTGGGCCGAAGGCCCGCGGCCGACGCCGTCCTGCACGTCACGCTCGAGCCTTGCTGCACGCACGGGCGCACGCCGCCTTGCGTCGACGCCATCCTGGCCGCGGGCCTCCGCACCGTGGTCGTGGGCGCCCGCGATCCGAATCCGGCCCACGCGGGGCACGGCCTCGAGCTCCTTCGCGCCAAGGGCGTGGCGGTCGTCGAAGGCGTGCTGGGCGACGAGTGCGCCGAACTGAACCTGCTCTTCAACCATTGGATCGTCCGCGGCTCTCCGCTGCTCGCGCTCAAGGTCGCGTCGACGCTCGACGGCAAGCTGACGTTGCCCGCCGGGGAGGGCAGGGCCATCACCGGCCCGGAAGCCACGGCCTACGTGCATCGGCTCCGTCGCCTCTTTCCGGCCATCGCGGTCAGCGCCGAGACCGCGCTCGCCGATAACCCCCGCCTGACCGCCCGCGGCGAGGAGGGCGAGACCTGCCCGGTGCGCTTCGTGCTGGACCGGCATTTCAAGACCGCTGGTCGCACGGGCCTGCATCTCTTCCAGGACGCCCACCGTTCCCGGACGATCGTCGTCGGCCTGGGCTCCGCCGCCAAGCGATCGGACCTCGCCTGGTACGAGGCCGAAGGCGTCAAGGTCTGGTCCTTGGTCGGCGACGAGGCGTCCTTCCTCAAGGTCTGGGCCGAGCGCTGCGCCGAGGAGAAGCTCATCGGCGTGCTCATCGAAGCCGGGCCGCGTCTGGCCGCGGCGATGCTTTCCTCCGGTTCCGCCGATTATCTCTACGCCTTCGTCGCTCCCCGGGCCGGCGATCCGGCGGCGCCCGGCTGGCATGAAGGGGTGGCGCTCCCGGCAGGGGGTCTCAGGACGTCCCTGATGGGGGCTGACGCCCTTTATCAGGGTTTCCTGGGGTAAGCCCTGCCTCCCTTGTAGAAAAGTCTCCTAGGCCGAATTAGGGGCGATTCCCGCGTCTAAGGCAGGCGAGGCGGTGTCTTTTTGTCCCAGAGGGCGCGCCTTGCCTGTTTTGGCTCGACTTTTCAAGAAAAACTTACATCACAGCGAGTCCGCCTCCCTGTCCAAAGCAGAATGGCCCTAACCTTCTAAATCCTAACTACTTATGACAGAGAAAATCTTGGACCACAAGCGTAAGGAGAAGCCCTCCTTTACCTCTCTCATCGAGAAGAAGCGGGATGGCGGCGAGTTCACCGCCGACGAGATCCGTCATATCATCGACTCGGTCATGGACGCCGAGATGCCGGAGGCCCAGCAGGCCGCCTTGGCCATGGCGATCTATTTCAAGCAGATGTCCGCGCAGGAGACCGCGCTCCTGGCCGAGGAGCTTCGCCTCTCCGGGGACGTCATCGACCTCGACCGTCTGACCCAGCCGAAGATCGCCAAGGTCTCGACCGGCGGCGTCGGCGACAAGACCTCCATGGTGCTCGGGCCGCTCGGCGCCGCCGCCGGCGTCATCATGCCCGGCATGAACGGCAAGGACGAGGAGTTCTGCCTCTCGACCGTCGAGAAGCTCAGCTCGATCCCGGGCTTCAAGGGCAAGGCCACGATGGACCAGTTCCGCCAGCAGCTCGAACGCGTCGGTTGCGCGGTCACCGAGCAGTGCCGCGAGATCGCCCCGGCCGACGACATCCTCTACACGCTCCGCCAGAAGACGGGCACGATCCCGTCCCTCCCGCTCATCACGGGCAGCATCCTCTCCAAGAAGCTCGCCGAAGGCTGCGAAGGCCTGGTGATCGACGTGAAGTGGGGCAACGGTTCCTTCATCCGCGACCTCGAGCAGGCCAAGCAGCTCGCCCGCATCGTCACCCGCGTCGCCCGCTCGCTCAACCGCAAGTGCGTGGCCCTCGTGACCGACATCAACCAGCCCCTCGGCGACTCCGTCGGCACGGGCCTCGAAGTCCTCGAAGCCGTCCGCCTCCTGAAGGGCGAAGGCCCCGAAGACCTGCAGGACCTCGTCCTCAAGCTGGGCATGGAAGTCGTCCGCCTCGCCGGCGTCGCCGGTTCGACCCTTTCCGCCAAGCAGACCGTCGAGAAGCACCTCAAGGACGGTTCCGCCCTCGAGAAGTTCAAGGCGATGGTCCGCGCCCAGGGCGGCAAGACCGACTGGATCGACGATCCCTCGAAGTTCCCCAAGGCGAAGTTCATCCGCAAGCTGCCCGCCCCGAAGCGCGGCTACGTGCACACCATCGACGCCGGCAAGATCGCCCAGGGCGTCCGCCTGCTCGCCACCCTCAAGGACGGCACGCTCGACCCCGCGGTCGGCGTCACCGAGATCCGCAAGGTCGGCACGCAGGTCAAGCAGGGCGAGCCGCTGATCATGATCCATTACAACGACGAGGCCAAGGTCGACGCCGCGCTGCCGTACTTCCGCGACGCCTACCGTCTCGCGCCCAAGCGTCCGAACATGCCCCCGCTCGTCGTCGAGCGCGTGGCCTGAGCCGGCCCGCCAGGACAGCACAGAGCCGCGGAGCGATCCGCGGCTCTTTTGTTTTCAGCCCTCGCCGGCCGGCGTGCCGTCGGACTTCAGGATGAGGATGAGCTTTTTGCCGTCCTTCCCGGTGAGTTCCACTTCCACCTCAAGGGCGGTCGGCCGCTTGCGTACGCCGATGGGGCCGGAGATCTGGGCGCAACCGTGGGCCTTGAGGAAGTCGGCCGCCTCGGCGGCGTTCTCCAGCATCACGAGCCGTCCCAGCAGGGCTTGGCCGTCGGCCTGGCCGACCTCGAGCTGCGCGGTCCGGTCGCGGAAGTGATCGTCGAGCTGCGCCCAGGTCACGACGTCGCCGGCGGTGAAGCCGCGTCCGCCCGTGCTCCGCAGGGCGCTCAGCTCGGCGGGCGTCCCACGCAGGGTCTCCGCCGCGGGTTGGCAGCCGACGAGCCAGACGAGGGCCAGGAGCGCGAGCGACAGCCTCATCTCAGAACAGGCGCTTCAGGAACTGCTCCATCTGGAACCAGGAGTCGCGGTCGGCGTCGGCGTTATAAGCCGCGCCCTTGGAGTTGTCATTGCCCGCGGCCTTGTGCGTGAAGCTGTGGACGGCGCCGGGATACGTGACGAGCCGGTGGTCGACGTCGTGGGCCTTCATCTCGGCGGTGAAGGCCGCGAGGTCCTTGGCCGCGACGAAGGGGTCGTCGGCGCCATGGAGCGCGAGGACCTTGGCCTTGATGTGCTTGCCGTCGGCCGGGGTCGGGGAGTCGAGGCCGCCGTGGAAGCTGACGACGCCTTTCACCGGTGCGCCGGAGCGGGCAAGTTCGATCACCGCCGTGCCCCCGAAGCAGTAGCCGGTCGCGGCCAGCTTCGCGGCGTCGGTGCGGGTGTCGCGGGCGAGCACGTCGAGCGCGGCGTTGGCGCGGGCGCGGAGGAGGGCGCGGTCGGCCTTGTACTTGCCGGCTTCCTTGCCGGCGGCCGGAGGTTGCGGGCGGATGCCCTTGCCGTAGATGTCGGCCACGAGGACGTTGTAACCCAGGGCGGCGAGCTTGCGCGCGGCTTCCTTCTCGTGGTCGCTGACCCCCGTCCACTGGTGGATGATGAGCACGCCTGGTCGCTTGCCGGTCACGGCGTCGTCATAGGCCTGCCAGCCTTCGCAGACGACCTCGCCGGCCTTGTATTCGAGGGGTTTCTCCACGACGGCCGCGGAGAGGGTGCTGACGACGGCGAAGCAGGCGGGCAGGAGGGCTTTCATGCCCGCGAAGCTAGGCAGGCGGGCCGGCGGCGCAAGCGCCTAGCGAGCTCAGGCCAGGCCGCGCTTGGTCGACGCGGCGAAATCCACGAAGGCCTTCACGATCCGGCCGGAGGCCTCCGGCAGCGCCCGGGCCTTTTCGAGGGCCTGGGTCGTGTTGAGCCCGTCGCGGTAGAAGATCCGGTGCATCAGCTTGGCCGTCGCGATCTCGTCGTCGGTGAAGCCCGAGCGTTTCAGGCCGACGGCGTTGATCATCTTGGTCTCGCACGGATTGCCGTCGGCGATGACGAACGGAGGGACGTCCTGGACGCACTTCGAGCAGGCCGCGACCATCGCATGGTCGCCGATACGGCAGAACTGATGGATCCCGGCGTTCCAGCCGATGTTCACGTGGTCGCCGACGTGCACGTGGCCGGCGACGGCCGAGTGGCTGGAGATGACGAGGTGATTGCCGATCACGCAGTCATGCGCGATGTGCGAATAAGCCAGCAGGACGTTGTCGTCGCCCAGGATGGTCCACTCGCCTTCCTGGGTGCCGAGGTGGACGCTGACGTACTCGCGGAACGTGTTGCGGGCGCCGACCTTGAGGCCGGGCTTGCCGGGGCGGGCCTTCAGGTCCTGCGTGCGGCCGCCGACGAAGGCGTAGGAGAAGACTTCGCAACGGGGGCCCAGCTGGGTGAAGCCGTCGACCGTCGCGTGGTGGTGCAGGACGCAGCCGTCGCCCAGGGTGACGTCCCCGCCCACGTAGGCGTAGGCGCCGATGACGACGTCCTGGCCGAGCTGGGCGCCGGCTTCGACGATCGCGGTGGGGTGGACTTGCGTGGCCATCCGGTTCAGCCGTTGGGCGAGTCGGCGATGGTGAAGAGCAGTTCGGCGGACGAGACGCACTCGCCGTTGACGAGGCATTCGCACTCCGCGGCGGCGATGCGGCCGCGGACCTTGGTGAGCTTGGCGCGGATCTCGAGGGTGTCGCCCGGCGTGACCGCCTTGCGGAACTTCACCTTGTCGGCGCTCATGAAGAACACGACCTTCGGGGCCTCGTCGGCGGCGCCGCGGCGCAGCATGATGAGGCCGGCGGCCTGGGCCATCGCCTCGACCTGGAGGACGCCCGGCATGACCGGCTGGCCGGGGAAGTGGCCTTGGAAATAGGGCTCGTTGATCGTGACGTTCTTGATCGCGACGAGGGAGTCGTCGTTGAGCTCGACCACGCGGTCGACCATCACGAACGGGTAACGATGGGGCAGGGCGTTGAGGATCTGGCGGATGTCCAGGGCCGAGCCTGCGGGCGCCGTCGGGGCCTCGACCTTGGGGCCGGCGGCGGGCTTGGCCTTGGTGGCCTTGGCTTCCTGCCACTGCTTGCGGACGGCCGCGGCGAGGCGCGCGTTCAGCGCATGGCCCGGGCGGACGGCGATGATGTGGGCCTTCAGGCGGATGCCGGCGAGGACGATGTCGCCGACGATATCGAGGATCTTGTGGCGGACGAGCTCGTCCTTGAAGCGGAGGGGCTCCTTGCTGACGATCTTGTCGCCCTTGAGGATGATGGCGGAGTCCAGCGTCCCGCCCTTGATGAGGCCCTTCTCGATGAGGCCTTCGATGTCCTCGTAGATCGTGAAGGTGCGGGCCGGGGCGATCTGCGCCTCGTAGGTCTCGGCGTCGATGTCGATCGTCAGGTGCTGGGTGTGGATGCCGCGGTCGTCGGCCGAGGTGCAGGTGATGCGCAGGCCGTCGAAGGGCAGGGCGATGATGGACCGGCTGCCCTCGTTGATCGTGATCGGATGGGTGAGCGTGAACGTCTCGCGCGGGACGTCCTGTTCGACGACGCCGCACTGGTGGATCAGCGTGGTGAACGGCCGGGCCGAGCCGTCGACGATCGGCGGTTCGGAGGCGTCGAGCTCGATGACGGCGTTGTCCACGGCCATGCCGCTGAGCGCGGAGAGCACGTGCTCGATGGTGTGCAGCTTCACCGTGTCGGAGGAGACGGTCGTCTTACGCTCCAGTTCGGTGATCATCTCGGACACCGGGCGGACCTCAGGCTTGCCGAAAAGGTCGATGCGACGGAAGACCAGGCCGGTGTCGGGGGCGCCCGGTTTCAGGGTCAGGGTGACATCCTGACCGGTGTGGAGGGCCTTGCCCTTTACGGAGGCCTCTTTGCCAAGGGTGCGCTGTTTCATGCCGTTCACATAGTTATTCACACCCCCCTCCCTCTGTAAAGGCCTACTTTCGAGGGGTTTGGGGTGGGATTCACGGTGGAGGGCAAGGCGGAGGGATAGGGGCGGGGATAGGGGCAGGAGTGGGCTGAAAGAGGGGATAACCGATGAAGGATGGAAGATGGACGATGAAGGATGAGATGAACGCCCAGCTCCTATCCTCCGTCGTCCATCATTCATCTGATTTCTCCATCTGCCTTTCGCCTTTCGGGTCCTGTCTCCGGCGCTCGTGCGAACGTCGTTCGCCGCGCTCACTTGTTCACACGGGGCCGCGGTTCCTTGACACTTCGCAGCGCCGGGCAAATCGTCCGCCCGTGCTGCTGGTCATCGATAACTACGATTCGTTCACCTACAACCTGGTCCAATACTTCGGTCAGTTGGGCGTGGAGCAGAAGGTGTACCGCAACGACCAGATCACGGTGGAGGAAGCGCTCGCGTTGAATCCCGACCGCGTGATGATCTCGCCGGGCCCGTGCTCGCCCGCCGAAGCCGGGGTGTCATGCGCGATGATCAAGGCCTTCGCCGGCAAGAAGCCGATCCTCGGCGTGTGCCTCGGGCATCAGGCCATCGGCCATGTCTTCGGCGGCAACGTCATCCGCGCCCCGCACCTGATGCACGGCAAGACCTCGCCGGTGTTCCACAACGACACCGACGTCTTCAAGGGCCTGCCTTCGCCGTTCGCCGCGACCCGCTACCATTCGCTGGTCGTCGAACGCTCCACTTTCCCCGCCGCCCTCGAGGTGACGGCCTGGACCGAAGACGGTCTCGTGATGGGCCTGCGCCATCGCGAGCTGCCGATCTGGGGCGTCCAGTTCCATCCGGAGTCCTTCGCCACCGAGCACGGCCTCCGCCTCCTCGGGAACTTCCTCAAGCTCTGAGCGATGTTCTGCCCCCGCTGCAATCACGAGGATACGAAGGTCCTGGAGACCCGCCTCGGGAAGGGCAACCATTCCATCCGGCGCCGCCGCGAGTGCCTCGCGTGCGACCATCGCTTCAGCACGATCGAGGAGATCGTCCGCGAAGGCATGGTCGTCGTGAAGCGCAACGGCGCCCGCGAGGAGTTCGACATCGGCAAGATCGCCGCCGGCGTCCGCAAGGCGACCGACAAGCGGCCGATCGAGCTCGAGCGCATCAACCTGATGATCTCGGAGATCGTCGAGAACCTGCAGGCGAAGTTCGGCGACGA
>CAZXSI010000060.1:0-7412 GCA_964643215.1 uncultured Klebsiella sp.
GCCCGGCGAGGAGGAGCATGTGGAGGGGAATCTGGCGGAGGGAGTTCATGGCGGGGTCCTTTGTCGAAAGAGCGTCGGTCGGCGACGGATTTGTTCAATTGGTCTCCAGCGGCAGGAACGCCAGCTGGTCGTTGGGGCGATAATCGATCAGGCGCGTATGGGTCCGAGCGTCCTCCCAGCGGGTGGTGTCCTCCCAGCGCACGCGCACCGGGCGGGCATAGGAGCCGTCGGCCAGTTCCACGGGGCGGAACAACTGGACCTCGGGCCGGGTGCGCTCGACGTGCACGAGCTGATACCGCGGAGCCTCCGGCTCGACGACGCCGCCCAGGAAGACGAAGGCGGCGACAAGGGCCGCGGCCACGGCGGCGAGGCCGGCGGACCAGGCGATGACCACGCCGCGTCGCGCCTCCGGCGCGGCGTCGAGTTCGCGCGCGAGGCGGGCGGCGACGGCCGGGCCGGGCGCGCGCGGGCGGAGCGAGGCGAGGGCCTGTTCGATGTCGTGGTC
Source organism: uncultured Klebsiella sp. (assembly GCA_964643215.1). Taxonomy (GTDB): domain Bacteria; phylum Verrucomicrobiota; class Verrucomicrobiia; order Opitutales; family UBA953; genus UBA953. The sequence continues at coordinate 506 of CAZXSI010000060.1, forward strand.
GGGGTCAGTCATGGGTGCGGGCGGTGATGTGTTTGCGCAGGGCCTCCATGGCATAGCGCCACCGCGAGGCCGCGGTGTTCGGGGAAATCGAAAGTTGTTCGCCGATCTCGTCGAAGGTCAGGTCGCCCCAGACCTTGAGGACGACGACCTCGCGCTGCTCGGCGGGCAGCAGCCGCAAGGAGTCGGCGAGGGCGGCCAGACGCGGGTCGGCCTCGGGCTCGAACCAGGTCACCGTCTCCAGGTCGTCGCCGACGACCTTCTCGCGGATCGCGCGACGGTCCGTCCGCCGGGCCAGGTCCAAGGCGGCGCGCCGGATCGAAGTCACCACGAGGGCGTTCGGGTTGCCCGGCAGGTGACGCTGATGTTTCCAAAAACGAACAAATGCCTCCTGCAGGACATCGTCCGCGTCGGCCTCGCTCCGGGTCCACTGGCGCGCGATCAGCCGGAGCCGGGCGCCATGTTCGGCGAACCAGGCCCTCCAGTCTTGGCCGGAATGGGCATCGTGCATGCTGAGGTTATGGAAGAAGCGGACCTGCGGGCGGCTTTTGTCTGGCTCCGGCCCTTCATGCTGGGCGGAAGCCCTAAATCGTCAAAGCAGTTGCGAAACGCCCCCTCCCCTTCTAATTCCGAACCAGATGCCCACCCCCCTCAACGAGCGACCTGCGAGCGGGTTCTTCCGTTCCCTGATCCGCTGGTTCGACGCGGACCATATCCCGGAAGGGGTCGAGGCCCTGCAGAACACCCCCAAGAAGGTCGACTGGCCGCGCTCCATCCCCTTCATCCTCCTCCACCTGGCCTGTTTCGGGGTCATCTGGGTCGGCGCCAGCCCGATCGCCGTCTGGACCGCCGTCGGCCTCTACTTCTTCCGGATGTTCGCGATCACCGGCTTCCTGCACCGGTATTTCTCCCACAAGACTTATTCCACCTCCCGCGCCTTCCAGTTCGTGATGGCCGTCTGGACCGCCTTGGCCGTGCAGCGCGGCGCCCTCTGGTGGGCCTGCACCCATCGGCACCACCATAAGCATTCCGACGAGGAGGAGGACAAGCATTCGCCGGTGGTGGACGGCTTCTGGTGGTCGCACATCGGCTGGATCACCGCGAAGAAGAACTTCCCGACCGACTACGCGAAGATCCCCGACCTCGCGAAATACCCCGAGCTCGTCTTCCTGAACCGCTTCGACATCCTCATCCCGCTGCTGGCCGCCGCGGCGACCTACGGCGCGGGCGCCTGGCTGGGCGCCCAGGGCTACGACACCAACGGACCGCAGCTGCTGGTCTGGGGCATCATCTCGACCGTCGTGCTCTTCCATGGCACCGGCTGCATCAACTCGCTCGCGCACGTCTTCGGCTCGAAGCGTTTCCGGACCACCGGCGACGAATCCCGCAACTCCTTCATCCTGACGCTCATCACGCTCGGCGAGGGCTGGCATAACAACCACCACCGCTACCAGGCCACGACGAAGCAGGGCTTCTACTGGTGGGAGTTCGACCCGACCTACTACGGCCTCAAGGTGATGTCGTGGACGGGCCTGATCTGGGGCCTCAAGGGCGTGCCGGACACGGTCTACGAGGAAGCCGCGCGCACCAAGGCGGAGACGTCGGCCCGGCGTGCGTGAACGGATCGCCATCGTCGGGTCCGGCGTGAGCGGCCTCGGCTGCCTGCGTTTCCTGCGCGCGCACCACGACCTCACCGTCTTCGACCACGACGCCCGCCCGGGCGGCCACGCGCACACCATCGACGTCGCCGAGCCCGGCACGGGTCGCGCGCTGCCGATGGACACCGGCTTCATGGTCTTCAACGAGGTGACCTATCCGCACCTCTGCCGGCTGTTCAAGGAACTCGGCGTGCGGCCGAAGAAGACCTCGATGTCCTTCGCCGTCCGCCACGACCCGTCCGGGCTCGAGTGGTGCGGGAGCTCGCTGAACCATCTCTTCGCCCAGCGCCGCAACCTCCTCAGCCTCCGCTTCTGGAAGCTGCTGTTCCAGATCAACAAGTTCAACACCCTCGCCAAGGTAGAATGGCAGTCCGCCGAGGCCGAGACGACCTCCCTCCGCGACTGGTGCGCGCGCAAGGGCCTCGGCCAGGACTTCCTCGACCTCTACCTGATCCCCATGTCGGCGGCGGTCTGGTCGACGCCGGCGGACAAGATGCTCGGCTTCCCCGCCGCCGCGCTGATGCGCTTCTTCCACAACCACGGCTTCCTCGGACTGGACACCCAGCACCAGTGGCTGACGCTCGAGGGCGGCTCGCGCACCTACGTGGAGGCCCTGCTCAAGGCCCATCCCGCCGACTTCCGCTTCGGCCAGGGCGTGACCGCCGTCCGGCGCGACGGCGCGCAGGTCGTCGTCGCGACCGCCCGCGGCGAGGAACGCTTCGACCGCGTGATCATGGCCTCGCACGCGGACACCACGTTGCGGCTGCTCGCCGACGCGGACGCCGAGGAACGACGGCTGCTCGGGGCCTTCGCCTACAACCGGAACGAGGCGATCGTGCACACCGACATGGGGCCCCTGCCGCGTTCGACGCAGGCGCGGTCCTCCTGGAACTACCGCACCTGGGCCAAGGGAGGCGCGCTGGCGACCTCGACGCACTACTGGATGAACTCGCTGCAGGGCCTGACGGACAAAGGCGACTTCGTCGTCACGATCAACCACGCCGACCAGGTCGATCCCGCCAAGGTGATCCGCGTGATCCCGACCGAGCACCCGCTGTTCTCCCTCGAGGCCGTCGCCGCGCAGGCCGAGATCCCGGCGCTGAACGCCCGGGTCGGCGCACGCACGCATTTCGTCGGGGCCTGGCAGCGCTACGGCTTCCACGAGGACGGCTTCTGGTCGGCGCACCGCCTCTGCTCGCAGCTGCTCGGCCGCGACGCCTGGGCGGCCTGATCAGAAGGCGATCTGCTGCGCCTGGCGCTCGAAGCCCTCCGCCTCGAACAACGGTTCCGGCTGCATCTTCACCAGGTCGGCCACGTAACGGTCCGGCACGCGCTGCAGGCGCGTGTTGTAGAACGTCGCGATGTTGGCGTGGTAGGCGCGGGCCAGGGCGATGCGGTCCTCCGTCTCGACGAGATGCTTGCTGAGCTCGGCGAAGACCGCCTGGCCCCTGAGTTCCGGATACCGTTCGGCCACCGCGACGAGCAGCGGCGCGACCGCGGCGGGCCGGCCGCCGGCCGCCTGCGCGCGGAGCGCGGCGACGAGCGTCTGCACGGAGGCCTCATGGGCGCGGAACCCCTGGACGCAGGCGACGAGCGGCGGGAGCAGGTCGGCGCGGCGCTTCAGCTGCACGTCGATCAGCGACTGCGCCTGCCGCACGCGGTTGCGCAGCCCCGTGACGCTGTTGAAGACCATCCAGACCCAGCCGGCGCCGAGGGCCGCGAGGTAGAGCAGGAGCCCGACGAGGAAGCCGATGGGGGCGACGTCGGGCCGGGCGCCGACCATGAGGGCGCCGCCGAACAGGCCGGCGAGGAGCGCGCCGAAGATGTTCCACAGCACGAAGGCGGAGGCCTTGCCGTCGCTGATCTCCTGCGCCTTGCGGGGCGTGATGATGAACATGTCCGCCTTGTCCTCGTGCTTGATCTGCGCCGCGACGATGTCCGGCCGCTCGCTGGCCCGGCCGCGGACGAAGAGGAGCGTGCCGACGGGCAGGCCGTATTCGTAGAAGCTGCGCTCGCCCGTCGAGCCTTCGACCGCGTCGTCCGGCCCTTTGTCGTAGTAGAGCGCATCGTCGCGGTCGGCATGCCGCTCGAACATCGTGACGGTCTCCAGGTCGGCGCCCTCGGGATTGACCCAGACATAGCCGGTCTCGTCCTGGACGTAGAAGCCGCCCTTCTCGCCGCCGGAGGCGACGGTGTCCGAGCCGGTGTCGATCACCGTCCGGGTCCGCGTCCGCCCCTTGTCGTCGGTATAAGTCTCCTGCCGCGCCCGCCGCCAGTGCTCCTCCACGGACCAGCTGTAGAGCACGCAGGGCCGCTCGGCCAGGTAGCTCATGAAGGGATCGCGGCGGACGCAACGGCCTTCGAGCTCGACCTCGCCGACGAACACGCCGAGGGCCTTCGAGACCGGGGTGTCGTCGAGGAGGCGACGCTTGCGCCCGGCGTTCAACGCCAGGAGCAGGCACCCGCCGGAGGCAAGGAGGGCGAGCAGACCGGCGCCGGCGGAATCTTGGGACACGGGCATCGTTATGCCCCGGCCGTTCGGTTTAGCAAGGTTTCGGCGAGGGGACGCTTGCGCCCGACCTCGTTCCTTTCACGCTCCAAGGCCGATGCCCCGACTTTACGACGCGGAAGTGATGCACGCCCGGCTCCGGCCGAAGCGTCACGACTTCACGCACGCGGCCTTCGCGCTGGCCGTCGATGCGGCGGACCTGGACCGGGTCCGCGGGGGCCGTTTCATGCTGGGCCGCGCGCTCTCGCCCTACCGTTTCCGGGACCGCGACTTCCTCCCCGCCGCCGTCCTCTTCCAGCCCGAGGGCGTCGCGCAGCAGTTCGGCGAGGCCGGCGACCCCTTGGACCGCCGCTTCCGCGCGTTCGCCGCGGCGCACGGCGAGCCGCTGCCCGACCACGCGGAAATCACGCTGGTCGCGATGCCGCGGGCGTTCGGGAAATCCTACAACCCCGCGGTCTTCATGATGGCGACCGTGGACGGGGCGCTCGTCGGCGGGATCGCCGAGGTCCATAACACCTTCGGCGAACGCAAGGCCTGGTTCCTCGGCAAGGCCTGCCTGAAGCGGGATTACGACGGCGACGCCTATCTGCAGCTGCGCACCCCCAAGCGCTTCTACGTCTCCCCCTTCTCGAAGCTCGACACGGAATTCGAGTTCACCCTGCGCCTGCCGGACGGGCGCCTGGCGATCACCGTCGACCATTACGAGGACGGCCATAAGTCGCTGACCAGCGCCTGGACCGGGCGGCAGGTGCCGCTCACGGACCTCCGCCTGCTCTGGCTGACCCTGAAGTCGCCCCTGCTGATCCTGAAGGTGGTCGCGCTGATCCATCTGCACGCCGCCTGGCTCTGGCTGGTGAAGAAACTTCCCTTCCGCCGGAAAGCGGACGACATTCCCCAGCAGCGCAACCTGCGGCACCCCACCCCCGAACTCACCGGACGACATGACTAAACCTTCCCTGGCCCGCCGCCTCGTCCTCGCCGAACTCGCGAAGCTTTCCAAGGGCCGCCTCGACCTCCGCCTGCCCGAGGGCGTCGAGCTCACGCTGGGCGACCCGCAGGCCAAGGCCGGCGCGCGGATGGAGGTCGCCGACGAGAACGCCTTCCGCCGCATCATGCTCGCGGCGGACATCGGCCTCACCGAGGGCTACATGGAAGGCGAATGGGACTCGCCGGACCTCAACGCCCTCATCGGCTTCTTCATCGAGAACATCGACCAGACCCCGGGCATGTCGGGCTCGGCGCGCAAGGCGCTCGGCGTCGGCCTGTTCCGGATCGCCGACCGCATCGGCCACCTCCTGCGTCCGAACGACAAGAAGATGGTCCGCCGTAACATCTCGGAGCACTACGATGTCTCGAACGACTTCTTCCGCCTCTTCCTCGACCCGTCGATGATGTATTCGTCGGCCCGCTGGGAGGGCACAGATTCGCTCGAGCAGGCGCAGGCGAACAAGAACGACGCCCTCTGCCGCTTCCTTCAGCTTAAGCCGACGGACCATGTCATCGAGATCGGCACCGGCTGGGGCGGCTGGGCGTTGCACGCCGTCAGGAAGTACGGCTGCCGCGTCACCTCGCTCACGATCTCCCAGGCCCAGCACGACCTCGCCGTCGAACGTATCAAGGCCGCCGGGCTGTCGGACCGCATCACCGTCAAGCTCGAGGATTTCCGCGACCACCAAGGGCTCTACGACAAGTGCGTCTCCATCGAGATGATGGAGGCCCTCGGTCATAAGTACCTGCCGGCGTTCTGCGCCTCGATCGGCCGCCTGCTCAAGCCCGACGGCATCGCCGCGTTCCAATACATCACCTGCCCGGACAGCCGCTACGCGCAGTTCCGCGACGGCGTGGACTTCATCCAGAAACACATCTTCCCCGGTTCCCTCCTGCTTTCGATCAACCGCGTCGGCGACCTGATGACCAAGGAGAGCGGCTTCCAGCTGGACCGGCTCGAGGAATTCGGCCGCGACTACGCCCGCACGCTCGACGCGTGGTGCGTGGCCTTCGAGGCCAAGCTCGACCAGGTCCGCGGCATGGGCTTCGACGAACGCTTCATCCGCAAGTGGCGCCTCTACTTCCGCTACTGCCAGGCCGCCTTCGAGCACCGCAACATCGGGGTCGTCCAGGCCGTCTACGTCCGCCCGAACCGCAAGGACTCCTAAGCAAAAGGGCCGCACGAAGTGCGGCCCTTCTCTTCGCGTCCGGCCGATCGCCGATCAGTAGGCCTTCGCCATCACCACGCGACGGGGGCTGGGCTCGCCGGTGACGACGCACTTGCCCGGCTCGTCCTTGGCGTCGAGCGGGATGCAGCGGATGGTGACCTTGAGCTCTTCCTTGAGGCGCTTCTCGACGGCCTTGGAGCCGTTCCAGTGGCAGAGCGCGAAGCCGCCGTGGATCTCCGGACGCTCCGGGTTCTTGGCGGTGAAGTAGGCCTTCAGCTCTTCCCAGGTATCGATCTCGCGGGTGTGCGCGGCCCGGTGCGCCTTGGCGCGGGCGAGGAGGTTGTCCTGGATGGCCTGGAGGCGCTGGACAACGGTGGCGACGAACTCGGCGCGCGGGATGCCGGCCTTCTCGCCGGTGTCGCGGCGCGCGACGAAGACGGAATTGGCGGCGAAGTCGCGCGGGCCGACCTCGACGCGAAGGGGCACGCCCTTCTTGATCCAACCCCAGGCCTTGTCGCCGCCGCGGATGTCGCGGTTGTCGACGGTCACGACGACCTTGCGGTCGTGGAAGCGCTGGGCGGACAGTT
>CAZXSI010000061.1:0-7390 GCA_964643215.1 uncultured Klebsiella sp.
CCTCGCCTTCCCACACGAGGAAGGTGTTGCCCTTGGTGGGCTTCTCCTTGGTCGTGCGGCCGGTGATGACGCCGTCCTCGACGGACCAGAAGTCCAGGCCTTTCCAGCCCGTGAGGTCCTTGCCGTTGAAGAGGGACTTGTCCTCGGCGGCGACCGACGCGCAGAGCGCGGCGAGGGCGAGGACGGGAGCGAAGAGCTTCATGACGGGGTCGGGCGGAGGTTACTTCTTGCGACCGAAGAAGCGGTGCAGGTTCTTGAGGCCCTTCACGGCGATGTCGTCGCGGCGAGGCTCCATGGCGCGCCAGATGGCGGCGGCGCGGGCGATCACCTTGACGTCGGTGGTGAAGGATTCGATGACGACCTCCTTCTTGTAGCCGATCTTCTTCAGGGCGGCGACGATGGGCTTCCAGTCGAGCGAATCGTTGCCCGGGGTGCCGCGGTCGGTGCCGCAGGCGTGGAAGTGGCCGAGGTGCTTGCCGGCCTTGAGGATGGCGGCGGCCTGGTTCTTCTCCTCGATGTTCATGTGGAACGTGTCGAGGTGGAGCTTCACGTTCGGGAGGTTGATCGCCTTGACGAGGCGCAGGCCCTGGTCGCAGGTGTTGAGGAAGTCGGTCTCGAAGCGGTTCAGCGGCTCGATGTCGAGTTCGACGCCCTTCTTCTGCGCGTGCTTGCCGAGGGCCTTGAGGTTCTTGACGACGAGCTTGAAGTGCCGGGCCTTCGTCTTGTCGTCATGGGCGCCGATGAGGCCGACGACGGAGTAGAGCGGGCCGATCAGGCGCGGGCAGCCCATCTCGGCGGCCTGGTCGATCAGCGCCGCGATGTACTTGCGGCCGTTGGCCTGGTCCTTGGCGGAGCCGCGGAGGTCGCGGCCGGGGCCCATGGCGGCGCAGATGGAGCCGATGGCGATGCCGGCCTTGGCGGCGGCGGCCTTCAGGAACTTCGGGTCGACGTGCGAAGGATCCTCGATCGGGATCTCGACGGAATCGAAGCCCCAGTTCTTGAGCTTCTTGAAGAGGTGGACGCTCTCGTTGGTGAACGGAGAGGCGTAGAGGAACGTATTGAGGCCGAAACGCATGGGTGTATGGGTGAGGTGGGGAGGAAGCGGAGTTTCAGAGGGGGGCGGGGGGCGGTCAAGGCTGGGCGTCGGGTCGCGGCCTTTCAGCGGACGAGTTCGCCGAGGATGAGGAGGCCGCCGGGGTGGAATTCGAGGGGCGCGAAACGTTCGGGCTTGTCGATCTGGTTCTTGTTCTTCGCCAGGACGGCGGCCTTGTCGATCGGGTCGGCCAGCAGCTCGAGGCGGACGCTGTGCACGCCTTCGGGGAGGTCGGTGCCGACGGTGAAGGTGCTCAGGCGCGGGTAGGTGCAATAGGCGTCGATCCGCTGGACCACGAAAGGCTTGCCGTCGTCGAGGGTGACGGCGACCTTGCCGCCCGCCGGACCGACGACGTCGTACACGGCGCAGTGCGTGCCCTTGAACTTGAACGCGATGCTCTGGCCGGGGCGGGTGAGCTTGACCATCGCCGGCAGGCGCTTGGACCAGGCCTTGGCGAAGGCGTCGGTCGCCGGGTCGGCGGGCGCGAGTCCGGGCGAGAGGTTCGCGGCGGTGATCGGCACGAGCGTCGCGCGGTCGAAGTTCGCCGGATCGAGGGGGAGCGCGGTCGCGTGCGGCGTCGGGGCGTGGTTCGCGATGGCGAGCGCGGGCAGCGAACGGACGATGGCCTGCGTATAGAGCACCTGGCCGGTGGCATCATGCGGATGGACGCCGTCCCGCGCGAAGACGAACTTGTCGCCGAGCGCGGCCTTCTCGGCGTCGGTCTGCGGCAGCGGCGCCTTCCAGACCAGCTTGCCGGCCTTGGCGAGCTTCGCGACTTCCATGCCCAGGGCGATCGACGGGATGCCGTAGTGGTCGGCGACCTTCTCCATCGCGCTCGCGGACCGCTGCAGCTTGCCGGCGAGCATGGCGGGGGACAACGCCTCGGTCAGGGTGTAGACGAAGCAGATGTCGGTCTTGGGGTTGGCCTTCCAGGTCTGGCGGACGATGCCTTCCATGCAACGGATGATGCGCTGCGGATCGGCGCCGCCGTCGTTGACCGCGAACTCGACGAAGAGGAGGTCGGGCCCTTGGGAGAGCACGTCCTGCTGGACGCGGAAGACGCCGAGGTCCGAGCCGGTGCCGCCGATGGCGGCGTTGATCTCCGTGAAGGTCGATTGCGGGTAGGCCTTCTTGAAATGGGCGAGCGTCTGCACCCGCCAGCCGTTCTGCGCGGTGATCGAGCCCCCGAGGTAGCCGATCTTCAGCTCGGCGCCGGTCGTCTGGGCCTTGAGGAAGAAGTTCGGCAACCCGCCCCGCGGGCGGACCTCCTGGGCGTCGGCCAGCGGGTAATCCTGGTCGGCGGCGCGACCGAGGACGGCGGCGCACAGCGCCAAGGCGGAGAAGAGCAGTCTCATGGGGGTGGGGAATTAGACGGAAATAACCCCGGAGGGTTCCAGCCAATTGGCGCACCGGCCCCGAAAAACGAAAGTCCGCCTTCCTTCCCGGAGGGAGACCCTTAAGTTCGCCCCATGGACAACGTCACGCACGCCGCCCTCGGCATCGCCGCCGGCATCGCCGTCCGCCGCGCCGGCGCCTCCCTGCCCGCCGCCGCGCTCGCCGGCCTGCTCGCCGGCGAAGCCCCGGACCTCGACGTCTTCATCCGCTCCGCCGGCGACCCGCTCGTCTCCTTCCGCTGGCACCGCCACTTCACGCACAGCTTCGCCTTCGCCCCGGTGTGGGCCTTCCTGGCCGCCGTGATCGCGGCCTGGTGCTTCCGCCGCCGGCCGGACGCCCATTGGCGGGACCTGCTGCTGCCGGGGCTCGCGGGCGCGCTCTCGCATGTGCTCTGCGACGCGTGCACGAGCTACGGCACGATGCTGCTCTGGCCGTTCGACCAAGGCCGCTACGCCTGGGATTGCCTGCCGATCATCGACCTCTGCGCCACCCTGCCCGTCCTGGTGCTCGCGATCCTCGCCTGGAAGAAGGCCGCCCCGCGGCTCGCGGCCTACGGCCTGCTCTGGTTCACGACGTACGCGCTCCTCGGCGTCTGGCAGCATGCGCGCGCGGAGGGCGCCCTGCGCCAGTGGTTCGATGCGCAGCCGACCGCCCGCCGCGCCGAGCGGGTCGCCGTCAAGCCGACCGCCCTCAACCTCGTCGTCTGGCGCTGCGTCTGGCTCGAAGATGGCAAGTGGCATACGGCGGCCGTGCGGGTCATGCCCTTCATGGCCCCGCAGGTGATCGTCGGCGAGACCCGCGCGGCGCTCACGCCGCGGAGTCCCGGCCTCCCCGCGGCCGGCTCGCCCGCGGCCGTCATCATCGCGGACTTCTCCCGTTTCACGCAGGACTGGAACAGCTTCACCGTCGACGGACCCGCCGTGCTCATCGGCGACATCCGCTTCGGCATGCTGCCGACGAGCGCCCGGCCGCTCTGGTCCGTCCGCTGCGAACCGAACGTGCCGAGCACGGTCGTCATGGACCGCTCGCTGCGGCCCGGCGACTGGGGCCGCTTCGGCCAGATGATCGCCGGCACCCATCCCGATTTCGTCACGCTGCGATGAGGCTCCTCCCCGCCCTCCTCCTCGGCGCGCACGCGCTCGCCGCCGACCCCGCCCTCCGGCCCGTGCTCACGGACGACTTCGACGGCGCCGCGCTGGACCCGAAGACCTGGACCATCGAGACCGGCAAGCGTCGCGATTCCCTGAACTCGCCCAAGGCGGTCGACGTGCGGGACGGCGTGCTCCGGATCACGACCTGGACCGATGTCGACGGCACGACCTACTGCGGCTTCGTGACCACGCGCAAGAAGTTCGCCCTCGTCCAAGGCAAGGCGGAGGCGCGGTGCCGCTTCTCCGTCCAGCCGGGCACGCAGATCGCCTTCTGGTCGCAGTCGCCGACCTACGGCAAGTCCGGCACCGCGGCCGGCGCGGCGGGCGACGGCGTCGAGATGGACATCCTCGAGACGACCGGCCTGAAGAAGGGCGGCTACCAGTCCGTCCTGCATTGGGGGCCGTACAAGCACCCGACCGAGAAGAAGGCCAGCTCCACGCAGCATCCGGCGGACGTCGGCGGCGCGTGGCACGACTACGGCGTCGAGTGGGATGACTCCGGCTACCGCTTCACCTTCGACGGCCGGGTCGTCTGGACCGACGCGAAGTGCCCGGGCTCCAAGGCGCCGCAGTTCCTCCTGCTTACGAGCGAATCCAACATCAAGGGCTGGAACGGCGAGCGTCCGAAGGAAGGCTACGGCCTCAAGGACGTCTCCAAGAACACCTTCGAGGTCGACTGGGTGAAGGCCTGGGAACGCGTCCCGGCCGCGAAATGATTCAGCGCAGTTCGAAGCGGTAGGTCGCCTCGGCTTCCGCGTCGACCGCCGCCTGTCCCCGCCTGGCCGGCGTGAACGTCGAGGCGCGCGCGGCCGCCAAGGCGGCCTCGTCGAGGAGACGGCTGCCGGACGTCCGCGTCAGCTCGACCTGCCGGACGGAACCGTCGGCCGCGAGCCCGATGCGGACGCCGACGACGCCTTCGGCGCCGGCGCGGCGGGCCCGCTCCGGGTAAGCCGGCTCCTGGCGGAAAAGGAAAGCGGGCGGCGCGAACGCCTCCGCGACCGGCGCCGGCGCGGCGGCGAGCACCCGGCCCTGCGTCGGCACGGCGGCCGCGGCGGCCGGGATGGAAGCGGCGGCGGCGGGGCGCGCCTCCGCGACCGGCGCGACGACCGGAGCGGCGGCGGGGCGCGGCGCGACGGCGACGGGCAGGCCGGCGCCGAGCGCCACGCCGCCCTTGGCTTCGCCCGGCATGGCGACCGGCTCCGGCAGCAAGGTCACCAGGACCAGGCCGCCTTCGCGGGAAGCTTCGCTGACGCCGAGGGCGCCGCCCATCCAGACCGCGGCGACGGCCGCGAGGTGGACGCCGGCCACGGCGGTCCAGATCAGGCGATGGCGACGGCTTTCGAGCACGCTGGCAGGGTCGGGGCGGGCTCGCGTTCAGTCAAGAACGGGCCGTGTCATTTCGCGAGGTCGGGCGGGATCATCCACAGCAGGCTCCACGCGCCGTAAGGCCGCAGCCGCGTCGGCTTCGCCGTCCGCTCCAAGGCCAGCAGCCCGGCCTTCCGGAAACGGACCGCGGCGCCGCCGTCGGCCAGGCCCAGCAGCAAGGCCGCGAGCTCCGCCAGATGCGGATTGTGCCCGACCAGCAGGCGGCTGCGGCGCGACTTGGCGAGCAGCGCCGCCGTGCGGCGCGGGTCGTGCTCCGGCTCCAGTCCGGCCAGCACCTTGAGCGGCAGCGGCGAATCCGTCGCGAGCCGCAGCAGCTGCGCCGTGCGCACCGCGCGCACGAGCGGGCTGTGCTCGATCGCGTCCACCTCGGCGAGCGGGACGCGTCCCGCGCCCTTGGCGAGCCAGGCGACCTGCCGCTGCCCGTGCGCGGTGAGGTCGCGCGACGCATCCGGCGTCCCGGGGACGGCTTCGGCGTGGCGGAGCAGATAGAGGCGCATGCCGGCACGCTGGGCGGGAATTATATTAATGCAAATCGGTCTTGCTCACCGGCGCCGGCCGTCAACCAATCGCGCGTGCGCCTCGCCGCGACCGCCGCCCTCCTCCTGTTCCTGTCCGCGTCGGCCCAGGCGGCCGGCACGACCCGCCCGCCGCCGGCCGGCATGGCCGTCGACGGCACGATCTGCGTCGACGCCGCGACCGGCGCGGTGCTCTCCGCGGAGAAGGCCGACTTCCCCGGCCACCCGGCGAGCGTGACGAAGCTGATGACGACGCTCCTCGTGCTCGAGGACATCAAGGCCGGCAAGCTGACCTCGCGCAGCCGCGTGACGGTCACCAAGGCCGCGGCCGACGTCGGCGGCTCGCAGGTCTGGCTGGCGCCGGGCGAGAGCTTCACGGTCGAGGAGATGCTCTACGCGCTCCTGCTGCGGTCCGCCAACGACGTCGCCGTCGCCCTCGCCATCGAGCGCGCGGGCAGCGTGCCCGCGTTCGTCGCCCGCATGAACCGCCGCGCCGCCGAACTGGGCATGACCCGGACGACGTTCGTGACGCCCAACGGCCTGACCTACGGCAAAGGCCCCCATGACACCACGACCGCCCGCGACCTGGCCAAGCTCGCGGTCGCGCTCTGCCAGTTCCCCGAAGCGCTCCGCATCACCGGCACGAAGCAGTATTTCCTCCGCCGGCCGGGCAAGCCGCTCGAGCTCCTCAACCATAATCACCTCCTCGACAGCTATCCGGGTTGCGACGGGCTCAAGACCGGCTGGACCGTCGCGGCCAACGCCTCGATCGTGACCACCGCCAAGGAAAAGGACCTCCGCGTCATCGCCGTCGTCCTGGGCTGCCGCAGCCCGCAAGGCGCCAAGGCCGAACAGCGGCTCCGGGACAGCCTCGCGGCCGACCTGATGTCCGCCGGCATGGTCAGGCTTAGGCAGCTCGAGGCCGAGAAAGCCCTGCGGCTGGCCCGGGCCCCGGCCTTGGCTCCCCCCAAGAAACCGAAGAAAGAAGAAGGGTTTTGGGACTGGCTGGTGGATTTGTTTAGCTTCTAACCCCCGCCCGCAGGGGGGTGGAAAGAAGTAGTGAACATTTGTTCATTTTGCTTGCAAGGGCCCCCGCCCTCGGCACCTTCCCTTTCGCATACCCAACGCTATGTCCGCCAAAACCGAACCCACCGCTAAGGAAAAATCTGCCACCCAGGCAGCCGAGAAGAAGACCCTCGATCTGGCTCTCTCCGCCATCAACAAGCAGTATGGCGACGGCACCCTGATGCGCATGGGAGACGCGACCAAGATGCAGGTCTCGACCGTGTCCACCGGCTCGGTCGCCATCGACCTCGCCTTGGGCGTCGGCGGCCTCCCCCGCGGCCGCATCGTCGAGATCTTCGGCCCGGAATCCTCCGGTAAGACGACCCTCTGCCTTTCCATCATCGCCGAGATCCAGCGCCAGGGCGGCAACGCCGTCTTCGTCGACGTCGAGCACGCCCTCGACCCCCGCTACTCCAAGGTCGTCGGCGTCGACCTCGACAACCTCCTCGTCTCCCAGCCGGAATCCGGCGAAGACGCCCTCAACATCGCCGAAACGCTCATCCGCTCCGGCGCGGTCGACGTCATCGTCATCGACTCCGTCGCCGCCCTCGTCTCCAAGCAGGAACTCGACGGCCAGATGGGCGACTCCACCGTCGGCGTCCAGGCCCGCATGATGAGCCAGGCCATGCGCCGCCTCACGGCCGCCATCAGCCGCACCAACTGCGTGGTGATCTTCACCAACCAGATCCGCGAGAAGATCGGCGTGATGTTCGGCAGCCCCGAGACCACTCCCGGCGGCCGCGCCCTGAAGTTCTTCTCCTCCGTCCGCATCGACATCCGTCGCA
>CAZXSI010000062.1:0-2344 GCA_964643215.1 uncultured Klebsiella sp.
GCGATTGGTCCGACGTCCAGGTCTGCCACAACAACACGCAGGAGATCTGGGATCGCTCCAACGGACGCCTCTATCGCGTCAGTTTCGGCAACCCGGCCAACCGTTCCGCCGACCTGGCCCGCATCCGCGACGACGAGCTCGTCGAGATCGCGCTGACGGATACCAACGAATATTACGTCCGGCAGGCCCGCAAGGTCCTCGCCGAACGCAGCCTTTCGGGCAAGGCGCCGATGGCCGACTCCGCCCGCGCCAGGCTGCGCGAAGTGCTGACGGGCTCCGCCGACCCGCTCCGCCGTCTGCGCGCCCTCTGGGCGTTGCAGTCGACCAACCTCCTGGACGACGCGCTCCTCGCCGGCGGGCTCAAGGACGCGGACCCCTCCGTGCGCGGCTGGGCCGTGCGCCTGATCGCCCAGCAGTGGACGGCCGGCGTGCCGGCCCTCGCCGCGCTCGCGAAGGTCGAGTCCTCTCCGGTGGTCCGCCGGGAGCTCGCTTCGGCGCTGTCGTACCTCCCGCTCGCCCAGCGCGCGGCCATCGCCGAGCCGTTGCTCGCGATCGCCGAGGACGCGAAGGATCATAACATCCCGCTGCTGCTCTGGTATGGCATCGAGCCGCTCGTGGGCGCCGACGCCGCCCGCGGCCTCGCCCTCGCCGCGGCCTGCCGTCATCCGCAGACGACCGACTTCATCTACCGCCGCCTGGCCAGCGACGCCGGCGCCCGGGCGCAGGTGCTGGCCATCGCCGCGCGTGAGGCCGATGCCGCGCGTCGCGCGACCCTCGTCAGCCGCGTGGTCGACGGCGTCCGTCAGGCCGGCTCGTTCGCCGCGCCCGCAGGCTGGCCCGCGCTGGTCGCCGGCCTCCGTCAGGGCGCCTCGCCCGATCTCCTGGCGAACCTCCACGAGCTCGACGCCCTCGCGGGCGACGAAGCCAGCCGGGCGTATTATCGCGGCCATCTCGCCGACGCGAAAGCCCCGCTCCCGGCGCGTCAGCGCGCCCTCGCCGTGCTGGTCGCGGCGCGCGATCGCGGCGCCGCTCCGGTCATCCACAAGGCGTTCGCCGAGAAGACCACCCCGTCCTTCCGTCGCGCGCTCATCCAGGCGCTCGCCACCGTGGGCGACGCGGATTCGCCGGCGGTGCTCCTGGGACGTTTCGGCGTCTTCTCGCCGGAACAGCTCAACGACGCCGTGGCGGCGCTCGCCAGCAACGCCGTCGGCGGCAAGGCCCTCCTCGCGGCGGTCGCCGCCGGCCAGGCCGACAAGGCGCTGCTGTCTCCCTTGGTCGTCCGTCAGCTGAAGTCGCTCGGCGACCAGGCGCTCGACGCGCAGCTGGCCGCCGTCGTCGGCGTGGTCAACGCGACGAAGGCCGACTTCGCCAAGAACAAGGCCAGGTACGAGGCGATGCTCAAGCCCGAGGCCGTGCGCAAAGGCGACATCGCGGCCGGCCGCCAGCTCTTCGCCTCGACCTGCGGCATCTGCCATACGTTCGGCTACACGGGCAACCAGGTCGGGCCCGGCCTCGCCGGCTCCAACATCGGCAAGCTCGACTATTTCCTCGAGAACGTGCTCAACCCCAACGGCGTCATCGGCAAGGACTACCAGCTCAACGTCTTCAAGCTCAAGGGCGGAGCGACCATGAGCGGCATCGTCCAGTTCGAGGACGCCCAGTCGTTCCGTCTCGTCATGCCTGGCGGCGCGAAGTTCACCGTCGCCAAGGGCGAGGTCGAGAAACGCGAGATCCTGCCCATGTCGCTCATGCCCGAGGGGCTGCTCGACGCCTTGTCGAAGGAGCAGGTGATCAACCTGGTCGCCTATCTCCAGTACCCCGACGGCTTCCCCGCCACCGCCCCCGGCGTCTGGCGTCTCGAAGGCGCCATCGAAGGTGAGTCCTTGAAGGTGCTTTCGGTCACCGGCGGCAAGACCGGCGGGCAGAAGATGGGGGCGTTCAAGGCCAGCCGCTGGAGCGGCAACGACCACCTTTGGTGGACCGGCGGCAAGGTCGGCGACACCCTCACGCTCGCGTTGCCCGTCGCGGCCAAAGGCACGTATGAAGTGAAGTTCGTCGGCACCAAGGCCCACGATTACGGCACGTTCGAGCTGCGTCTCGACGGCAAGCCCCTCGGCGTCGAAGGCTACGACTTCTACAACCCCGCCGAGGTCGTCACGACCGGCGAACTCAACGGCGGCCGCCACGAGCTCGACGCCGGCGAACACCGTCTGGAGATCAAGATCCTCGCCCCGAACCCCGCCGCCACCCCCCGGAACATGTTCGGCCTGGATTATCTGAAGCTGGAGAGGAAGTGAAATAGGGCCAGGGCGATGACAGAGGGCTGAATCGATGACAGAGGGCA